>JAZKRZ010000106.1:0-10880 GCA_036626395.1 Haloarculaceae archaeon | reverse complement strand
TCTTCAGCCCGAACTCGACGTTCTCCCGGACGGTCATGTTGTCGAACAGCGCGTACGACTGGAAGACGAGCCCGACGTTGCGCGCCTCCGGCGGGACGTGGGTGACCTCCTCGTCGGCGAAGCGCACGCTCCCGGCGTCGGGCGTCTCGAACCCCGCGACCGTCCGCAGGGTGGTCGTCTTGCCACACCCCGACGGACCGACGAGTCCCAGCGTCTCCCCGGGCTCGACGGTCAGCGAGACGTCGTCGACGGCGACCGTGTCGCCGAACCGCTTGGTCACGCCGTCGAGCGTGACGCGTTCGGCCATCAGCGGACACCTCCGAGCGCGAAACCGCGCTGGCCGACCGCCTGGAGCGCCGCCGTCACGACGACGACGATGACGAAGTAGACCGAGATGGCGGCCGCGGCCTGCAGGAACGGGTTGTTCGAGATGTTCTCGAACAGGAACAGCGAGAACGGCTTCGGGCCGCTGGAGTAGACGATGTACGAGAAGTTGAACTCGGCGGCCGCGAGCGTCCAGCAGACGATAGCGCCCGCGACGATCCCCGTCTTCGCGTTCGGGACAACGACGGTGAAGAAGGTCCGCGGCCAGGACGCCCCGAGCGAGCGGGCGCTCTCCTCCAGCTGGCGGAGGTCCATCGACTCGAACGACGACTGGACCGCCAGCACCATGTACGGCGCTTTCAGCAGGGAGTAACCGATCATGAGTCCGACCGCGCTGGGCAGGTTCGAGTAGGTCTTCAGGAACGCCACCCCGAGGATGATCCCCGGGACGATCGGCAGGACGGCGAACGTGTTGAGCCAGCCCCGCCCGTAGAAGTCGTAGCGGGTCACCGCGTAGGCGATGGGCACGCCCACGACGAGGTTGATGAGGACCCCACCCAGGGCCAGCAGCATGCTGAACGCGATAGTGACGGGAACCGGGATCCCGAACAGCGACCAGGTGCCACCCAGACCGCGCTGTGCGCCCAGGTCGCTCTCCCCGAGACCCAGCGCCTGCTCCCAGTTGGCCAGCGTGAACAACTCGCCGTTGCGGACGAACGTCGGGAGGACGCCGGTCCACTCGTAGGCGAACGAGGCCGCGAGCGTCGCCACCACCGGCAGGATGAGAAAGACCACGGTCAGGAGTACGAGCGCCGTCAGGAGCGGCCGACCCAGGCGCGCGGCCAGCCGACTGGTCCGCCCGAGGTCGCGGGCCGGGACGTCCGCGTCCATCGCCGGGACGGTCCCGCCGTCCGTGACCGGCGGGTTCGCGTCACCGTCGCTGCCGACGTCGCGGTCGCCGGCGGAATCCGGCGTCATCCCGTCACCTCCGCGCTGGTAAAGCGCAGGCTCAGGAACGTGAACCCGACGGTGAAGACGAAGAAGAGACCGGCCAGGGCCGAGGCCGTCGGGAGGTCGTAGCCGACCTTGAGGATCTGGTCGAAGCGGAACGTGACGACCGACAGCGCCTTCAGGACGAGCACGGTGCCGAAGATGGCGAGCGCCGTCCGGAAGGTGAGGATGACCGCGCCCACGACGCCGGGGCGGATCTGGGGCAGCGTCACGTACCGGAACGTCTGCCAGGGCGTCGCGCCCAGCGCACGAGCCGCCGCCTCGGCGTCGGTGTTGACCTCCGCGTAGGTGCCCCGGAGCAGGAACGTCGCGCGCGGGACCATCGAGTAGAGATACCCCAGGAACAGGCCGAAGACGGCCAGCGTCGTCCCGGACGGCTGGCCGGTCAGTTTGACGTCGTTGGCCGTCAGTGCCGGGAACAGCGACGCCTCACCGGAGAGCCACAGGAAGAAGTTGGTCAGGAGGCCAGTCTTGCCGAACCAGACCATCATCATGAACGCGGCGACGATCCCGGGGAGGCTGATCGGGAAGGAGATGAGTGTCACGAGTAGTCCCTCGCCGGGGAGGTCGTACTTTTCCAGCGCGTGGGCGATGGCGACGCCGACGGCGACGCTGGCGACAGTCGTGACGGCGCCGAACCACAGCGAGTTCCAGATCACCTCGCCGTAGACGGGGTCGGCGCCGACCGCCGACCCGAGACCGGGGACGAACGCGAGGATCGACGCGAGGAGTCCGGCCCAGGCGTCGAGCTGGAACCCGCCGACCGACCGGAGGTACTCCTCGGCGACGGTGATCCGGAACATCACCACGAGCGGGACGATCGCCCCAAAGACCGCCAGGACGACGAACGGGAGCGCGAGCGCGGCGATCCGCCGGCGCTCGCGGTCGCGCTCGGTCGTCGGGGAGACGACGGCGGCCGTCTCCGCCCGCAGTCGCGCGAGGGTCGGGACCTCGTCGAGGGTGGACATCTCAGTACCCGGTCAGGCCGACGCCGTTGCCGATGTCGTTGATAATGCTGTCCTGGTTCTCGACGAGGGAGCCGTAGTCGACCTGGAACTCCGCCTGGTCGTAGGCGCTCTGGTCGGGGAACTGGTCGGGCATGTCCAGCTCGGGCGCGCGGATCGGCCGCACGAAGGCGTCGAGGAACTTGCGCTGGCCCTCCAGCGAGAGGACGTAGTCCATGAACAGTTTGCACGCGCCGGGGTTGGGCGCACCCGCGAGCATCCCGTAGCCGTAGGGCTGGTTGAACGCGCCCTTCTCGCCGTCCGGTCCCGTGAGCAGTTTCACGCCGACCTTCTCCTCCGCGATGGAGTCGGTGTTATACTTCAGGTCCAGCCCGGTGTAGTCGTACTCGACGAACGTCGTGACCTCGCCCTTCGTGAACTTCTGTTCGACGTTGCCGGCGAAGACCGCGCCCGCGTCTTTCATCTCGCTGTAGTAATCGATGACCGGCTGGACGTCGTCCAGCGACCCGCCGTAGGCGTTGTTGATCGAGAGCGCCCCGGCCAGGCCGACCGCGGCGTTGGGCGGCTGGAACTGCGTGTTCGCCGCGATCTCTTCCCGGCGGAGGTCCTCCCAGGTCTCGGGCGGGTCGATACCCTGCTCCTCGTAGAGGTCCTTGCGGTAGGTGACCGTCGTGGTCATCCGCCGGGTGGCGGTCATGTGTCCGTTGTCGGTCTTGAGCTTCTCGGGGACCTTGTCCCAGTTGGCGGGCTTGTACGCCTGGGTCAGGTCGTCCTGCATCGCGAGGATGCCGAACGTGTATCCGCCGTTGTACGCCGAGTGGGTGGGGTCCTGGGCGTTGTTGCGGAGGTCGTTGAGCGCCTCGCCCGAGGAGCGCTGGTCGTCGTTGAGCGCGACGCCGTACGTGCTCTCGAAGTCCTCCATCAGCGCGCCCCAGTTCGACCAGCCCGTCTGGACCGCGTAGATGAACAGCTTCTCCGGGAAGTTCCCCGCGTCGACCGTCGTCTGGTGGTCGCCGTGGCCGACCTCGTAGGTCTCGCCCGAGGAATCGTCGGTCGACCCACCTGCACCGGAGCAGCCGGCCAGTCCCGCAGCGATCGCCGCACCCGCACCGGTCAGGAACCGGCGTCGTGAACGTGACATACGTGTGTTTTCCCGAATCCCCCTCGAAAAGAGGTTGCTAAGAGGGCTATACGCCCGTATTTCCACACCCCTACGGCAAACATCGATAGGGAGCGGTGGCGAACGATACTGTCCAGTACTGCGTCTATATACCGGTCAGTTGCAGTACCTCCGGAGGTCGGCACCGACGTTCACGGCCGCTCCGGGCCACTCACTCGTGATAGGTCGGGGCGGCCGTCTCGACGACCTCGCAGGCGAGCACGTCGAAGTCGGCCTCCCCGGGGACGACGTCCACCGCGATGCCGGCCGTCTCGGCCGTCTCGCGGGTGGGGTCGCCGATGGCCCCGACGACCGCCTCGGCCAGTCCGTCGAGGGCCGCCTCGCAGACCCCGCGCTCCGCGGCGGCGTCGAGGAAGTGCTCGACCGTCAGCGACGACGTGAAAATCGCCGCGCCGAGGTCGCCGCTGGCGGCCAGTTCGGCCGACTCGCCCGCGCCCTCGGGCCTGGTCAGGCGGTAGAGCACCGTCTCGTGGACGGTCGCGCCCGCGTCTTCGAGCCCCTCGATGAGCACCGCGGAGCCGTGGTCAGACCGGGCGAGTTCGACCGTCCGCCCGTCGACGTCGCCGGCCAGCGCATCGACCAGTCCCGTCGAGGAGTACTCCTCGGGGACGATATCGACCGGATAGCCGTGCTCGCGGAGCGCCGCGGCCGTCGAGCCGCCGATGGCGACGACCGTCGCGTCGCCGGGTTCCCAGCGGTCGGTCGGGGTGTCGCCCCCCCGTTCGTCCGGCCTGCCGTCCCCGTCCGAAGGGCGCTCGCCGGCGACGACCTCGACGCCGGTCTTGCTGGTGAACACGACGTAGTCGGCCTCGCGGGGGCGCCGACCGGTGGGTTCGACTTCGAGCATGGGGTCCGCGACGGGCGTCGCACCCAGTGACTCCAGCAGCGCGACCGCGTCGGCCAGGCGCTCGTCTGCCGGTCGGAAGACCGCCACGCGCAACCGGGGTTCGGGGTCGTCGTCGCTCATGGCTCTTCGGACGACTCGTCTGTCTCCGCCTCGGCATCCGGCCCCGCGTCGCCGTCCGTGGCGTCCGACCCGTACCCGCGAAGGAACTCGACGACGCGCTCGCGTTCGCCGGCCACCTCGCCGATCACCGTGATCGCGGGCGGTTCGATACCCGCCTCGTCGCGGGCCTCGACGGCGGTGTCGAGCGTGCCGGTCGCGACGCGCTGGTCGGGCCAGGTGGCGCGTTCGACCAGCGCCACGGGCGTCCCGGGGTCCAGCCCCGCCTCGCGGAGCGCGGCGGTGTAGTCGGGCAGTTTCCCGACGCCCATCAGCACGACGATGGTCCCCCCCGTCGCGGCCAGCGCGTCCCAGTCGACGGCCGATTCGTCCTTCGTGGGGTCCTGGTGGCCGGTGACGAACGAGACCGACGAAGCGTGGTCGCGGTGGGTGACCGGTATCCCGGCGACCGCCGGGCCGGCGATGGCCGAGGTGACCCCGGGCACGACCTCGAAGGGGACGCCGTGGTCGGCGAGGTGGGCGGCCTCCTCGCCGCCCCGGCCGAAGACGAACGGGTCGCCGCCCTTCAGGCGGACCACCGTCTTCCCCTCGCGGGCGAGTTCGACCAGGCGCTCGTTCGTCTCAGACTGGGGCGTGCGCTCGCCCCCGGCGCGCTTGCCGACGTCCTCGCGCCGGTCCTCGGGGACCAGGTCGATGACCTCGGGACCGGGGAGCTTGTCGTGGAGGACAACGTCCGCCTCGTCGAGGAGACGGCGGGCCCTGACAGTCAACAGGTCGGGGTCGCCGGGGCCCGAGCCGACGAGGTAGACGGTGCCGGTCACGCGTCCCCCTCCCCCGTCGCGTCGGGTTCCTCCCTCGTCCCGCCGGGTTCGGTCTCGGCGTCGCGGCGCGCCTGCTCGATCAACTCGGCCGCGCCCTGCTCCGCGAGGTCCGTCGCGAAGGCGTGGGCGACGGCGGCGTGGCGCTCGACGGGGAGGTCACGGCTCGCGCGGACCTCCGCCTCGCCAGCGCGGTCGAGTACCCGAACTGTCGTCCGGACGACCGGCCCCTGCAGGACGGCGTGGATGCCCACCGGCGCGACACACCCCCCACCGAGCGTCTCTAACACTGTTCGCTCGACGGTCGCCTCGACCCTGGTGTGGGGGTGGTCGAGGACCGAGCGCAGGTCCTCGGCGAGGTCGCCCTCGCGTGCCGTGACGGCGAGCGTGCCCTGGCCGGGCGCCGGGACGAACGCCGCCATCGGCAGGCGCTCGTGGGCGACGTGGTGCAACAGGCCCGCCCGCGCCAGACCGGCCTCGGCGAGGACGATGGCGTCGTACTCGACGTCGACCCGGCGTTCCAGCGCCCGGCGCTCGATTTCGGCGAGGCCGTCGAACCACGCCTCGACCGTGCGCTCGAACTCGGGGTCGTCCGCTCCGTCTTCACCGCTACCGTCTCCGTCGCCCTCGCTGTCGGCGTCCGCGCCCTCGATGTCGTCGTACTGCGCGAACGCTGCGTCCTCGTCCGCTTCGGCCTCGAGGCGGCGCTGGTGTTCGCGCTGGAGCGGCGGCGCGAGCAGTTTCTCGACGCGCGTGTCGACGTTACCCCGCAGCGGTTCGATCGCCAGGTCCGGGCGGTCGGCGAGCAGTTGAGCGCCCCGGCGGAGACTCGACGTCCCCACGGTCGCGCCCTCGGGCAGGTCCGCCAGCGACGCCCCGTCGGGGGTCAGGAGCACGTCCCCGGGCGTGGCGCGCTCGGGGACGCCCGCGACGACGAGGTCGTCGGGCATCTCCGTTGGCATGTCCTTCATCGAGTGGACGGCGGCGTCGACCGCGCCCGAGAGGACCTCCTCGTCCAGGTCGCGGACGAACGCGCCGGTCTTGCCCAGCCGGTGGATCAGCTCGTCGGTGATCCGGTCGCCGGTCGTCTCGACCTCGACGACCTCGACCTCGAAGCGGCGCTCCTCCAGGCGCTGGGCGACCGCCGCGGCCTGACGGAGCGCCAGGTCGGACCCCCGCGTCCCCAGTCGGATCGTCCGGCCACGCGTACTCATTGTCCCCCTCTCGACGGTCCGTGGTGAAAAGCACACCACTTCGAGCGTGGCTCGGGCGCGGCCGTGCCACGGTCGCCGGAGGACTCATACTGTCGGACACAAGTTCGTGAACGGGGGATCCGCTGTTCGGGGATGGACCGTCACGAAAACCCCGAAACAGTCATCGAACGGTGGCAGTGCGTGTGTCCGCCAGTATCAGAAGACGGCACGGAGGTTGTCGAGGACCTGGGCGGGCATCCGGTCGCCGCGGGTCTCGTAGGGCGGTACCTCGGGTGTGACCCAGCCGTCGTAGTCGGCGTCAGCCAGTGTGGCCGCGACGGCATCCCAGTCGACGTCGCCCTGTAACGGATACGTGAACCCGTCGACCGTGTCGACGTCGGTGTCGTAGTCTTTGACGTGGACGGCGACGAGGTGGTCTTCGATCACCGGGACCCAGCCCTCGGGCCGTCCGAACCGCACGACGTTGCCGACGTCGAAGTAGGCACCCACCGGTCCGGCCTCGGCGGCCGACGCGACGAACGCCCGGAACTCCAGCGGCGAGTACAGGAACCCGTTCCAGACGTTCTCGACCGCCAGGGTGAGTCCGAGGTCGTCGGCGAGGGTTGCCAGTTCCCGGACGCCGGCGAGCGCGTTGTCGTACGCCTCCTCGTAGGGCGCCCCGTCGACGACGGCCGGCACGACGAGGACCGTCTCGGCACCCAGTTCGTCGGCGGCGTGCAGGAGGTCACGCCCGCGTTCGAGCCCCCGGTCGCGCGTTCTCGTTTCGGTGCTCGACAGCGGGTACTCCCAGAACAGCGGCGAGAGGACGCTCGGGATCTCGAGGTCGCGGTCGGCAGCCAGCGCGCGCAGGTCGGCGAGGGCGTCGGGGTCGCCGAGTTCGTCGCCGGGGTCCAGCGAGGGCTCGACGCCGTCGTAGCCCGCCTCGGCCGCGACGTCGAAGGCGGCGGCGCGGTCGTCCCCGGGGAACGCCATCTCGTTGAGGCCGTACTGCATGGGTTCGGACTCGGGACCGTGGGTCAAGAACGCCGGTGTCCCGGCAGAACCCCCGCCTTCCTCGACGTTTTTTCAGGCGCTGACCGCTGTTTCGGACATGGAGATCGGGTTCATCGGCGCGGGGACGGTCGCGGGGATCCACCTCGACACCCTCCGCGAACAGGACCGCGCGACCGTCGCGGCGGTGTGTGACGTCGACGGCGAGCGAGCCGAGGCGGTCGCCGCCGAACACGGCGCGACGGCGTACACCGACGACGCACGGATGCTCGATGGCGAGTCGCTGGACGCCGTACTACTCTGTGTCCCGCCCTTCGCCCACGACGGCCAGGAACGGCGGGTGCTGGAATCGGGCGCCGACCTGTTCGTCGAGAAACCGGTGGCGCTCGACGCCGCCGCCGCCCGGGACGTCGCCGAGACCGTCGCGACACACGACGCGGTCGTCCACGTCGGCTACGCGTTCCGCGACGCGCCGGTCGTCGAATTCGTCCGCGAACGACTGTCACCGGACGACGTCAGTCACGTCGTCGGCCGGTACGCTATCCCCGAACCACCCGACGCGCCGTGGTGGGCCGACCGGGACCGCTCGGGCGGGCAGCTCGTCGAGCAGTCGACGCACGTCTTCGACACGCTCCGGTACCTCTTCGGCGACGTCACGTGGGTCGGCGGCGTCGGGAGCCGTCGCCACCGGCGGACCCTCACGTTCGAGGACACGACCGCCGTCGCGCTCCGCCACGACACCGGCGTGGTCGCCACGGTCACCTCCTCGACGGCCGCCGACGAGACCGACGTCTCGATACACGTCTCCGGCCCGGCAGTCGAACTCACCGTCGACCTCCTCGACGGGGAAATCGCGGGCACGCTCGACGACGAACGGGTCGACCGAACGCCCGACGAGAGCCACTTCACGGCGGAACTGGAACGGTTCCTCGACGCCGTGGCGGCCGGCGACCCCGACGCGGTGCGGTGTCCCTACGCGGAGGGAGTCGCGACGCTGGAACTCACCCTCGATGCCACCGAGGCGGTCGAGACGGGGACGCCGGTCGTCCGGTGACGGGGCCGACGCGGTCGGGTCGTCCCGCCGTTTCGACCGGCCCGCTCACGGGCCGCTCGCGGCTCTCTCCTTTCGTCGATGGGAGCACACGGCGCTGTCAGCGACGGCCTCGTCGGTCAGACGCCGTCGAGCGCGGCGACGAATCGCTCGTACTCGTCCGCGGACAGGCCCGTCTGACCCAGTTCGCGGTCGTGGGCGTCGCTGCCACCGGTGACGACCAGTCCGCGCTCGTCGGCGAGAGCGGCGACGTCGGCGACGTCGAGCGGACCGCGGATGCCGGTGTGGCCCCGGTCGCCGTCGTAGGGGTAGTGGACTTCGACGGCGTCCAGGTCGGCCGCGAGTGCGAGCGCCGCGTCGGGGTCGGGATAGCGAAGCGGGTGGGCGAGACCGACGAGTCCACAGGCCTCCCCGAGCACCTCTCGGGCGCGCTCGAAGGTGGGGACCGCACGCCGGACGTAACAGGGACCGTCCTCGCCGATGAGGTCCTCGAAGACGCTTCCGACGTCGTCGTAGTTCGGGTCGCTCTCGACGACGGCGCGGGCGACGTCGGGACGGCCGATACCCCGCTCGGCCGCGACGGGGATAGGGTGGCCGAGGTGGGATTCGACGGCCTCGATGATGGCGCGGCCGCGCTCGACCCGGTCGCGCTGGACGCGCTCGACGACGTCGGTGAGGGCGCCGGTCCGGCGGGCGCCGTACCCCAGCAGGTCGACCCGGCCGACGTCGGTCTCGACGCGGAGTTCGACCCCGTGGACGACGGTGACGCCGTCCCGCTCCGAGACCGGCCGGTCGATCCCGGGATGGAGCCGGTCGTGGTCGGTGACCGCGACCGCGTCGAGCCCCGCCCGGCGCGCGGCCTCGGGGAGGGCATCGAGCGGGAGGGTGCCATCGGAGTTCGTGGTGTGGACGTGGAGGTCCGCGACGACCATACTCGCGCGTCGGCGTCCTCGCGAATGGGGGTTGCGGTTCGCGGTCGGCCGGGACCGGCGTGGCTACCTGTCGAGGAAGTCGGGGCGCTCGGTCGCGTCGACCTCGTCGGGGTTCGGTTTCTCGATGGCGTCGACCTTGTCGACGGCCTCGGGGATGCCGTCGCGACCGCCCGTCGGCAGGTCCGCCTCGTCGACGGTCACGGTCTCGCCTTCGACGAGGTCGCGCCAGACGGCACGGCCGTCGCCGTCGGGAGGCTGGTACTCCCGGCCCTCGGTTTTCCCCTCCCGGAAGGCCAGTTCGACCATGCTGCGGTCGTATGCGCCGGTCACTTCGTCGCGGACGGCCTCGAACTCCTCGCGGTTGTACTCGCCGAGCGACTCCGCGACGCCCAGCGCGTAGGCCCGCTCGGTGGCCTCCCCGAGGTCGAGGGTCGTCCACTCCGTGCCGTACTCCCGTTCGTACAGTCCCATGCTACGCCTCGATCTTCCTGTCGGCCTGGACCCGCAGACCGCGGTCGGAGAACTCGATGGGCCGGATGTCACAGTCGATGGCGGTCCCGCGCATCTTGATCACCTGGGCGCCGCGGGTCATCCCGCCCGATTCGAGATAGTTGTGGAAGAAGACGACCCCGTGTGCGAGGTAGTGCTCGTCGGCGTACGACGAGGGGTCGGTCATCTCCGAGATGAGGATGATGGTGGTATCGGTCTGTTTCAGCGCGGAGAGAAAGCCCGTGATCTCGTCCGAGAGGTTGTCGAAGAAGTGCTGGAGCAACATCGTCGAGTCGATCACGGCGCGGTCGATGTTCTGCTGTTCGAGGAAAGCGACGAGCCGGTTCGTGAGCCCGCCGTCGGTGCCGAACTGGGTGATGGTGCGCTTGCCGCTGTCGGTCACGAGGTTGAGAAACTGGACCTTCCCGGAGGCCATCACCCGGTCGAACCCGAAGTCGTAGCCCGACATGTCCTGCATGAGTTCCTCTTTGGTCTCGTGCATGGTCACGTACAGGCAGTTCTCCCCCTCGCTGGCTCCCTGGGTGATGAACTGCGAGCAGAAGGTCGTCTTACCGCTCCCCGGCGGGCCACTCACCACGTAGAGCCTGTCTTTCAGTAGCTCGCCCCCGACGAGTTCGTCGAAGCCAGGAACGCCGCTCGATACGCGCATACCGTCCGATCGTCGGTCGCAGTATAGACATTTGCCCCACTGTTTTCAGTACTGATAGCAGACGGGCGGTCGTACGAGACCGCGGAGCGCCACGTGTCCACAGTCGGTCGGTTCAGTCCCGTCGGTCGGCGGGGCGGCCGTCGTGAGAAACTGACGACTCGGCAGGATGACGAAAGCGCGGTCGCAGTCGAGGAACCCAGTCACCGAGGCGGGAGTCATACTGTCGGACACAAGTACGTGAACACGCTCGTCGGGAACACGCCGGCGAAACG
>JAZKRZ010000105.1:0-11023 GCA_036626395.1 Haloarculaceae archaeon | reverse complement strand
CGGGCCGGGTCCAGTCACGTCCCGCGGCGGGCGCGGCCGCGTTTCCGCCGACAGTGGGGACCGACAGCGTCTCCTACGGCGGTTCCTCGGGTTTGATCGGCGACCCCGCCTCCAGGCCCTGCTCGGCCAGGGCCATGCTGCCCATGACCTCGATGATGAGGCGGTTGGCAAAGCCGCTGGTGATGCCGCCGTTGTAGGAGTTCTGGTCGCTGACGTCGTACGCGGGCGAGACCTCCACGACGTCGAACCCGAAGTTCTCGGGGTCCAGCGCCTTGACGACCTCCCGGACCATGTAGATGGCCTCTCGGGGGACCAGGCCGCCGGGCTCGGGTTCGCCGGTACCCGGCGCGTAGGCGGATTCCATCACGTCGACGTCGAAGGAGACCCAGACGGCGTCGGTCCCGTCGGTCGCGCGCTGGACGGCGTCGGCGACGATGTCGTCGAGGTCGATGTTGCCGACCTCCATGGCGGTGTACCACTTCATGCCGGCGTCGCGCATGTCCTCGTAGGTGTCCGACCCGGGCCAGAACCCGCGCGGCCCGACGAGCGTGTAGTTCTCCCCGGCCAGGATCTCCTCGTCGTAGACCCGTTTGACCCAGGCGCCGTGGTCGTACTCGAAGCCGGTCAGCCCGTCCTCGCCGGTGTCGGCGTGACAGTCGAAGTGTATCAGGCCGATGTCCTCGTAGCCGTTGGCCTCCGCCCACCCCTTGATGTCAGGGAAGGAGATGGAGTGGTCGCCGCCGATGACGATGGGCGTCGCCTGCTCGCTGACCTCGTAGACCGCGTCTTCGATGTTGAAGTTCGCGCGAGCGGTTGCTCGACGAAGTCGACGGGCTCCTCCCCGACGGCGTGACCGTCGGCTTCGATACGGTCTCGCCCGCGCTGTTCGACGGCGCGACGCCCGACCACGACCACGCTCACGGGACCGGCGAGGCACACGGCCACAGCACGGACCACGCAGTCCGGTCACTCGACCCCGTGGGGGGTGAGGAGCCGTGAGCGACGGAAGACCGCCGGGTGACTCGGCCGACGGTGGAGCGGACGCCGACGACCTCGCCGCGCTGCTCGCGACGCACCTTCGGCGACAGCTCGCTCCGGGGGACCTGGTGGCGCTGCGGGCGGCCCACGCCGCGGCGCGGGACTCGGCCGGCGGCCCGGACCTCCCGGTGGTGTGTCGAGCCGACCGTCGCCTGGCAGCCGTGACGCTCCCCGCGGAGTTCCGCGAGAGCGCGACCCGCACTGGGGGGCGACTCCTCTCACTCCAGCGGGAGTTGCGCACGGACCCCGTCGTCGACGCGTACGCCGCGGCGGTCGACGACGGTGAGGTGCCGGGCGCCTACCCGGTCGTCCTCGGCGTCGTCGCGGCCCGGGCGGGCGTCGGCGAGCGGCGGACCTGTCTGGTGGCCTGCCAGGAGTTCGCGACCGCCTTCGTCGGCGCCGCCCAGCGACTCCTCCAGCTGGGACACACCGAGACACAGCGCGTCCTCGTCGAGTGTCAGCCCGCGATGGCGGCCGCGGTCGCGGACAGCGACGGTCGCTCGCTCGACGAGATGGCGCCGTTCGCGCCGCTCGTCGACGTCCACTCGGCCGCCCACGAACGCGCCGACCGCAGGCTCTTTTTGAGCTGACCGGTCGAATCAGTCGCCGGCGTGCTCCGGGCTCCTTTCGCCGGGCGGTGCCGGCTCGCGGAGTGCAAGTGCGGCGAGGCCGGCCGCCAGGGCCAGGACGCCGCCCACCGTGAAGGCGGTCGGCCAGTCGGTGGCGGTGACGAGCCAGCCCGCGACGGCGCCGCCGAAGACGCCGCCCCACATCTTCCCCGAGTACAGCAGCGCGTAGTTAGCCGAGGAGTGGCGTTCCCCGTAGTAGTCGCCGACGACGCTCGGGAAGAGGGTGTACTGCGGGCTCCAGAAGAAGGTGGCGACGACCACCGCGGCGAGAAAACCCAGCGTCGCGCCCTGCCGGGCGAACCAGACCACCGCGAGGACGCCCGCCCCACACAGACTGAAGGAGACGGCCATCGCCCGTTCCCTGTCGACGCGGTCGGAGACCTCGCCCAGCACGAGGCGGCCGACGCCGCCGGCGATGGGCAACAACACGGCCGAGAGCGTCGCCGTCGCCGCCGAGAGGTCGAGCGCGTCGGCAAACGAGATGACCTTCGCAGTGAGCATCAGCCCCGCGCCGCTGACGGCGACGAACATCCCGTACATCAGCCAGAACTGCCACGTCCGGAGGACTTCCCGCCAGGTGTAGTGGCGTCGGACTCTCCCGCCGTCCGCGCTCGCCGGGTCGCCCGCCTCCTCGTCCGATTCGGGCGACTCGTCGACGTCGACCCCGTCGAGCCACTCGCCCGGCGGGTCACGCAGGACGACGGCGCCGACGAGGATGCCGACGGCGATGAGGACCCCGAGCGTCTGCAGGACGAACGGATAGGCGTCGGGCGTGGCGTTGGCGCGGACGAACGGCACCACCAGCGCCGACCCGCCAGCGAAGGCCATCGTCCCCGCCCCCGTGGTCAGCCCGCGGCGGTCGGGGAACCACTTGATCGCCGTGTTGACGGCGACGGTGTAGACGATGCCCACGCCCAGGGCGCCGACGCCGTAGAAGAGGTAGAGCTGCCAGACCGCCGTCGCGTAGGCGATGCCGACGTACCCGCCGCCGGCGAGCACGCCCGCCAGGAGCATCAGGTGTCGCGGGCCGTGCCGGTCCCGGTACCAGCCGACGGGGAACTGCGACCCGGCCTGGACGACGACGAACAGCGTGAACACGCCGCCCAGCGCGGGCAGCGAGACGTCGAGACTCGTCGCGAGCGGCCCCTCGATCGACGACCAGACGTACTGGTAGGGGCTGACCAGCGCCATCGCGACCGCGGCGGCGACGACCTGCCACCACCGCGAGAAGCCGAGATACTCCTTGGCCCGCGCTGCGTGGTCGACGGCGGCGTCCGTATCGGTCACTGACCACTCGTCGGGTCGGGGGGAAAGTCGGTCTTACGGTGCGCGACGGGACGCCGGCCGTCCGGGACACGGTCACGACGGGACCGCCCGCTCACACCCCGTCGAGGTCGATGTCGACGGCGTACCAGTCGAGGACGAGGACGAGGACGGCGCCGGCGACGGCGGCGCCGGCGAAGACGCCGGTCGTGTCGGTCGACCACGTGACGGCGTACTCCTCGCCG
The DNA here is from genome assembly GCA_036626395.1 of Haloarculaceae archaeon. Classification (GTDB taxonomy): domain Archaea; phylum Halobacteriota; class Halobacteria; order Halobacteriales; family Haloarculaceae; genus QS-5-68-33. The sequence continues at coordinate 7,848 of JAZKRZ010000105.1, read as the reverse complement.
TTGAGCGTGGCGACGGGCGCCCGGAGCGCACCGACGACGAGCGCGACCAGGAAGGCGAAGGTCGCCTCGCGGTTGGCGGCGAGCGCGCGCCGTATCACCCGCGCGATGGTGAACACGCCCACGAGTCCGCCCAGCAGGAAGGCGACGATGACCGGTGCGTTCGCGGCGACGCGACCAGTCCCCCCGCCGGTGGCTACGTCGACGAACCCGCGGACGACCTCGCTCAGTGCCTCGGTCATCCGGGTGTACTGGCTCAGGATGACGAGCAGGAGCGACCCCGAGATACCGGGGAGGATCATGGCGCTGACAGCGATGGCTCCGGCGACGAAGACGACGAGCACCCCGCCGCCGGCGAACACCTCGCTGGCGCCCGAGACGACGAAGGCGAGGACGAACCCGCCGACCGCGGCGGCCCCGCTGTCGCGTCGTGTCACGGTGATCTCCCCGAGGAGGATGAGCGCCGAGGCCCCGATGAGCCCGAAAAAAAAGCCGAAGAGGACGACCGGCGCGCGCGTCTCGACGAACTCGATGACCTGCGTGACCGTGAGTACGGCGGACATGATCCCCGCGAGCAAGGCGAGCAGGAACCAGCCGTCGACCTCCTCGAGGACGGCGGCCGCGCGGTCGAGCGAAATCCCGCCGTCCAGCGGCGTCAGCGCGTACACGCCGTCGACGAACCGGCCGGGCGTGACCGCCGTGATGGCGGCGATGAGCCGCTCGTAGACGCCGGCGATGAGCGCGATGGTCCCGCCCGACACCCCGGGAACGGCGTCGGCGGTCCCCATGAACAGGCCGACGAGGACAGTCCGCGCCCACTCGCGGGCCGGCGGGACCGACTCCCGCAGCGTCACGTCCTCGCGGGCCCGGTCCGGCGCGGTTGTCATTCGCCTCCCCATAGTCGGATGGGCGTCAAGTCTCTTGTGGAGCGCGCTCGAGACCGTCACGCCTCCAGTCGGTCGACTCGCCGGCGTGACGTGGCGGTCCCGCGTGCCGGCGACGACGCCCCCGTTTCAAGTCCGCCCGGTCCCATCGCCGGGTATGGACATCGCCTCGCTCACCCGCGACCTCGTCTCGGTCCCGAGCCACGACTCGGAGGCAACAGCCGGCGACTTCGTCGAATCGTGGCTCCGCGAACACACCGACGCCGACGTGAGCCGTGACGACGCCGGCAGAGCGGAGGGGCGGGGCGGCAACGTCGTCGCCCGCAAGGGGTCGGGCGACCGCTCGCTCGCGCTCGTGGGCCACCACGACGTCGTCCCGCCGGACGACTCGCAACTCGTCGACGCCGGGGCCCGCGAGGGTCCGAACGCCGAATACGTCGTCGAGGAACGCGAGGAAAGCGACGAGCGCCGACTCTACGGCCGGGGGAGCGCGGACATGAAGGGGGCCCTCGCGGCGGCGATGCTGGCCTTCCGGGACAGCGCGGTGCGACGCACCTCGAACGGCCGGGCGGAGTCCGGCGACGCCGACCCGGGGTGCGAACTCGTCTTCGCGTCGTTCGTCGGCGAGGAACTCGGCGGAATCGGCGCCCGCTACGCCGTCGAGCGTGGATTCGCGCCGGACTACGCCGTCGTCGGCGAGGGTTCGACCGGCTACGCGGCGCCCGGCGTCACGGACGTCGCCGTCGCACACAAGGGCCGGCGCGGGTCGACTATTACCGCCGCGGGACGGGCCGCCCACGCCAGCGAACCCGACGCCGGCGCGAACGCCATCTACCGGATGACCGACGCAGTCGACCGGGTACGCGAGGTCGACTTCCCCGAGACCGAGGTCCTGGGTCACCGCGTCGCGGGGAGCGTCGCAGTCACCGAGATCGAGGGCGGTTCGGCCTGGAACGTGGTCCCCGAGCGCTGCGAGGCGACCGTCGACGAGCGCACGGTGCCGGGCGAGCGCGCGCCGCTCGACCGCGTCGAGTCGGTCGATGGGGTCTCCTGGGCGGTCGACCAGGACCTCCCGCCGATGGCCTGTGACGACCCAGGGTTCGCCGACAGGGTGCTCTCGGTCGCCCGGGAGGTCCACGCCGACGAGTCGGCCGACGCGCCCGGCGACGGTGTGCCCGAACAGGTGGTCAAACCGCACGCGACCGACGCCGGCTGGCTCGCCGACGCCGGGACGACCTGCGTCGTCTGCGGACCGGCCCAGCCCGGGGAGGCCCACACCGCCGACGAGAGCGTCTCCCTGTCCGCGCTGGAGCGCTGTTACGAAATTTACTGCGGCGTGGCCGAGTCGTGGTCGGGGTGAACGGATGCGACGACGCGCGTTCCTCGCGGCCTGTGGGACTGCTGGTCTGGCGGGCTGTGTCGGCGAGACCACGACCGAGGTCCCGACCGAGCGGGCGGCGACCGACACGCCGGGGGCGCGGACGACACCGGAACTGTTCCCCGGCTACGAGACGGTCGAAGTACGGGTAACCACGCCCGAGGGCGACCTGCTCGGGTCGGTCGTGGCGGCGGTCGCCGACACGCCCGCGCTGCGTTTCACCGGACTGAGCGACACGGAGCGCCTCCCGGCAGACCGGGGGATGCTCTTCGTCTACGACGCCCCCGGCGAGCACACGTACGTGATGCGGCGAATGGACTTCGGTATCGATATCGTCTACGCCGACGCCGAGAGCGCGGTCACGAGCATCCACCACGCGCCCGCCCCCGGACCCGACGAGGACGGCGAGGACCAGGCCTATTCCGGCCGCGGCCAGTACGTCCTCGAACTCACCTACGAGTGGACGACCGAGCGCGGCGTCGAGACCGGCGACGTCCTCCGGTTCGACCTGTGACCGGGCCGCAGTAACGGCCCGCAACAGCCCCGACACTGTCGCCCGCATCCGGACATTGATGCCCGTCCGGCCGTAACCCGCGTGAGATGGCAACCGCGAGTCCCGACACACCGGAGCCCTACTCCGAGTTTCTCGAACACGTCAAGCGCGTATCGTACCTGAGTGACGCCGGCGGCGTGCTGGGCTGGGACCAGCAGGTGACGATGCCCGAGGGGGGCACGCCCGCCCGCTCGAAGCAGTCCGCGGCGCTCTCGTCGGTCCACCACGACCTGTTGACCGACGAGCGGGTCGGCGAGTGGCTCGACGACCTCGACGGGGCCGACCTGACCGCCGACCAGCAGGCGGTCGTCCGCGAGGTGCGCCGCGAACACGAGCGGGCCGCCCGCGTCCCCGAGGAACTGGTCTCGGAGATCTCCGAGACCGCCTCGAACGCCCTGCCGGTCTGGGAGCAGGCCAAGGCCGAGGACGACTTCGAGGCGTTCGCACCCACCCTGGAGGAGATGGTCGGGTTACGACGCGAGTACGCCGAAGCGATAGACCCCGACCGGGACCCCTACGCGGTGCTGTTCGAGGAGTACGAACCCTACCTCGGACTGGACACCGCCGAGCGCGTCCTGGAGCGCCTGCGGGACGAACTCGTCCCGCTGATAGACGAGATCGAGGACAGCGACGTCGACCTCGCCGACCCCTTCACCGGCGAGTACGACCCCGACACCCAGGAGGAACTCGTGCGGACCGCGCTCGACGAACTGGGTTACGACTGGGAGCGCGGGCGCCTCGACACCGCGCCCCACCCCTTCTCGTCGGGGACGCAGTTCGACGCCCGCGTCACGACGCGTTTCGACCCCGCGGACCCGCTGGGCGCGCTGGGCTCGACGGTCCACGAGTTCGGCCACGCGACCTACACGCTGGGCCTGCCCGACGAGGCCTACGGCACGCCGCTGGGTCGGGCCCGCGACCTCTCGGTCCACGAGTCCCAGTCCCGGCTCTGGGAGAACCACGTCGGCCGCTCGCGCGCGTTCGCCGACTTTTTCGTCGGGCAGGTCAACGACCACCTCGGCACCGACGTCTCCCCGCGCGAGTTTTACGAGGCGGCGAACCGGATCTACCCCGACAACCGCATCCGCGTCGAGGCCGACGAACTCACCTACCACCTCCACATCGTCCTCCGGTTCGAGATCGAACGCGACCTGGTCTCGGGCGACCTCGACGTCGAGGAGGTCCCGCAGGTATGGAACGACAAGATGGCGGAGTACCTCGGCGTCCGTCCCGAGGGTGCGGGCGAGGGCTGTCTGCAGGACATCCACTGGACCCACGGCAACTTCGGCTACTTCCCCACCTACTCGCTGGGCAGCGTCATGGCCGCACAGCTCTACGCCAGTGCCGACGACGCGATCGCCGACCTCGACGGGCAGGTGCGCGACGGCGAGTTCGACGCGCTCCACCGGTGGCTCACCGACAACGTCCACCGCCACGGCTGTCGCTACGAGACCGACGACCTCGTGGCCGAGGCGACCGGCGAGTCCTTCACCGCGGACTACTTCCTCGAGTACGCCCGCGGGAAGTTCGGCGACCTGTACGGTCTCTGACCGAGCGCGGGCGGGGCCGTCTCATACGGACCGTTGTACCCATTTTCGGCGATGCCGTCGACGTATGGGCGAGTCACGGCCCGATGCGTTCACCGTGGTTCGCGACGGCGGTAACGAATTACAACGGTCCGTATCAGACCAGGTTCACGAGGAAGCCGAGCAGGCCGACGACGACCGTGAGTGCGAGTGCTTTCCCCGGGTCAATCCCGTGACTCTCGGCGAGGCCGAACCCCTGGATCGCGGCCTTCCAGCACGTAGTGAGGAAACTCACCAGCAAGAGCAGCGGGGAACTGAACGAGGTGGCCCGCCGGAAGAACGCCGCGGCGGCCTGCGGGTCCGAGGGGGTCTGACCGGCGAGCGCGAGTAGCGCGACCGTCGTCAGCGGGAGGGTGACGACCCCGGCGAGTTCCGCCTCGCCGACGACCGCCAGGGTCGTCCCGAACCCGCGGTTGTCCCCCGAAAACCACACGAAGACGTGCAGGAAAGCGGCGAGCAACGCCCAGCCGACGAACAGCACGACGACGACGCCGGCCAGCGCGCCGGTGACGGTCGACTGGACCTCGGCCCGCGCCGCGGCCGAGACGTCGACCCGCGAGAGCACGCGCTGCATGAAAAACCAGAGCGCGACGCCGGTAGCGACGCCTTCGAGCAGGACGATGCCGGCCGCGCGCGCCAGGGAGGGGCGGTCGGCCTGCCGGAAGTAGCTCGTGGGGGCGACGAGCGGGGTGCGGGGCACGTTCGAGGCCCGCACGCCCGACGGAATAAGCCTTCTCGACGCTACAATCGCAGTTTCGGTCTTCTGTCTGTGCCCCCATCCGGCAGTTTAAGCCGTTCGCCGCGCTATCCGGGCGTATGCCAGCGCCGGACCTGGACGCGGAGCAACTCGACCGCTACTCCCGGCACATCATCATGGACGAGGTCGGCCCCGAAGGGCAGGCCGCGCTGCTCGACGCGTCGGTCCTCGTGGTGGGGGCGGGCGGCCTGGGCTCGCCCGTCCTCCAGTACCTCGCGGCGGCCGGCGTCGGCCACCTCGCTGTCGCGGACGACGACGTCGTCGAGCGCTCCAACCTCCAGCGCCAGGTCGTCCACGGCGACGGCGACATCGGCCGCCCGAAAGTCGAGAGCGCCCGCGAGTTCGTCGCCGCGCTGAACCCGGACGTCGACGTGACGACTCACGAGTTCCGGGTCGACGCCGACACTGTCACGGACCTGGTCGACGGCCGCGACGTGGTCGTCGACGCCTCGGACAACTTCCCGACGCGCTACCTGCTCAACGACGCCTGCGTCCTCGCCGACGTCCCGCTGTCCCACGGCGCGGTCTACCGCTTCGAGGGCCAGGTCACCACCGTCATCGGCGGCCGGCCCTGTTACCGGTGTCTCTTCCCGGAGGCCCCGCCCGACGGGGCGGTCCCCGACTGTGCGACCACGGGCGTCCTCGGCGTACTCCCCGGAACCGTGGGGGCGTTCCAGGCGACCGAGGCGGTCAAACTCTGTACCGGCGTCGGCGAACCGCTCGACGGGCGACTGCTGGCCTACGACGCCGCCGACATGTCCGTCGAGGAGGTCACGCTCCGCCCGAACCCCTCCTGTCCGGTCTGTGGCGACGACCCCAGCGTCGAGTCCGTTCACGACGTAGAATACGGCGGTCGCTGTGCAGTCGGGGACTGATACTGTCGGACACAAGTACGTGAACACGTCCGTCGGGAACACGCCAGCGAAACGCCCGTTCCCGGTCGAGCGAGCCACCGACGGTGGCCTCACTTGTGTCCGACAGTATGACCGGCACGGCCTGTGGCGCCGTCTTCACGGTGTTTTCGCTGACGATAATCGCGGGCAGGTATTTAAGCCGGTCCGGTAGGCACGTACGTATCGACTCGGACATGACGACACGGGACTCTCGCGTCGACGCCGGATTCGCGGGAACCGGCCCCGAGACCGACGCCGAGGAAAGTCCGTCCCTCGGCGGCGTACGGCTCGAGACGCCGGGCTACGTCGAGCTGGTGGTCTCGCTGGTGGCCGTCTGGGGGTTCGGCGACGCGGCGTCGACGCTGCTGGCGGTGGGTACAGCCGGCGCCCACCTCGAAACCAACCCGTGGATCCGGCTGTTGCTCGCGCACGACCCGCTGTTGATGGTCGCGCTCAAGGCGGCCGTGGTGCTCTACGCCGGCGTCGTCTTGCTGGCGTGTCGGTCGGTCGTCGAGAGCGTTCCCGGGTGGCGCCTGTGGTTCGTCGGCGTCGTCGGGGCTGGCGTCGCCGTCGTCCTCGGCAACGTCTACGTCGGCCTGTCGGCGCTCCCGCCGGTCTGAGACGGGCTGCTGTCAGTCAGTTCCGGACCGACCGCACGACAGCGTGCGGGCGTCTCGGGACACGGTGACAGCAATCCGTCTGACTCAGGGTCGTGACCTCGTCTCCTCCCCGGTCGACGCTGTCGTCTCGCCCAGCGGCTGGACCACTTCCTCGGGCGGGTCGCCGAACACCTCGGGGTGGAGCACGCTCGCGAGGTGTTCGAGCGTGGCGACCAGCCGCGGTCCCGGTCGGTTGACGTAGTGGTGGCCGTCCATCGCCACCGCGCGGCCCTCGGCGACTGCGGCCAGGTCCGTCCAGCCCGGGCGGTCGGTCAGTTCGTGCCGGTTCTCAACAGTCTGTTCCAGTTCGAACCCACACGGGGCGGCGACGAGCACCTCGGGGTCGTACGCCCGGACCTCCGCCCACTCGCGCGGTCGCGAGCGCTCGCCGACGTCGGCCATGCCGTAGCGTCCCCCCGCCGTCTCGACGAGTTCCGGTATCCAGTGCCCCGCGACCATCACCGGGTCGAGCCAGTCGAGCACCGCCACGCGCGGGCGCTCGCCGATGGCGCCGTCCGCCGCCGCGGCGGCGACTCGCTCTTCGACGGCCGCGACCCGCGCCTGCAGGTCCGCGACCACGTCCGCGGCGCGCTCCTCGCGACCGGTCGCCGCGCCGATGGTCTCGATGTCGTCGTAGAGGTCGGCCAGGGTGTGCGTGTCGAGGGTCAGGACGTCGCAGTCGAGGCCGAGTTCCTCGACGGCGTCGCGGACGAGCACGGAATCGACGGCACAGACGTCACAGACGCCCTGGCTTATCACGAGGTCGGGGTCGGCCGCCGCGAGCGCCTCGCGGTCGACCTCGTAGACGCCGCCCTCGCTCTCGGCGTCGGCGACCTGCTCGTTTATCTCTCCGCTGGACGCGTCGGGGTCGACCCGCGAACGGTTCATCGCCGGCACCGCGCGGGCGGCCGGCGGGTAGTCACACTCGTGGGAGGTCCCCACGGGCTCGATGCCGAGTTCGAAACAGATCTCGGTGGCCGAGGGCAGGAGCGAGACGACGCGCATATCGACGACTCGGACGCCAGCGACGTAAAACCCGTCTTCACCCCGCTGACGGAAATAAACCGTCGCGCGCTATAGGAACCGCGCCCCCCTCGCCGTGCAGAGCGCTCAGCAGACGGGCTTGGGGTCGACGCCCATC
>JAZKRZ010000104.1:0-11090 GCA_036626395.1 Haloarculaceae archaeon | reverse complement strand
CGCTGGCGTGTTCCCGACGAGCGTGTTCACGTACTTGTGTCCGACAGTATCACTCCAGGGGCTGGGCGTAGTCGACCTGTTTCGGCCGGAAGCCGGCGTCGCGGTAGAACCGACGTGCCCCCTCGTTGGCCCACTCGCAAGACACCTTGAGGTGGTCACAGCCCCGCTCGCGGGCCAGTTCTCTCACGCGCTCGACGACGGCCGTACCGTGGCCCTCGCCCCGGCGGCCTTCGTCGACGGCGAGGTCGACGATCCGGAGATACTGCGAGTACGTCCGGGAGGGATGGGTCCCCTCGCGGAGCGTGACGTAGCCGATGGTCTCGTCGTCGTGGACGATGCGGTAGTCGGTGACGTCCTCGTCGTCGAGGCGGGCCCGGAAGGGGTCATCGGGGACGTCCTCGACGTCCGCGTAGGCGAGTTCGTTCAGTTCAGAGTAGTCCTCCATCGCCTCTGCGAGGTCGTACCAGCGGTCGACGAGCGCGTCGAGGTCGTCGGCGGTGGCTTCGACGAGTTCCATGCGGTGACTTCCGGGCGGTTCCCCTTCAGGCTTCATACGGATTGCTGTAAGTCATTTGATGAGGAAGTCCGCCCTCCCCGATTTGAACGGGGGACAAGTCGATCTACAGTCGACTGCTCTACCAGTCTGAGCTAAGGGCGGGTGCACTACGAGATAGCCGACGAGTCGGACTTAACCGTTATCATTCGAACCGGCTACGGTGGCGGACGCGTCCGGTATGACAGACACGACTCCAGGGCGACAGACACGCGTCAGACAACGCGGGAAGATTGAAATACCCGGCAGTCCTGGTTGTCGACGAGCGAATGAGCAAAATAACCTTCCGCGCCGACGACGACCTCGTCCGACAGCTCGAGGAGTTCGACGCCTCCAAGAGCGAGGTCATGCGGGAGGCACTGCGCGAATACCTCGGCGAGCCCACGTCCGACGCCGTCACGGTGTCCGACGACGGCGTCGACGGGGCCGCCGATTCCATCGACGACCTCATCGCCGAGCGCGTCGACGCGATCATCGCCGACCGGCTCGAGGGGCTCGACGGCGCGTTTACGCCCGCGCGACCGCAAGACGTCAACGTAAACATCACGCTGGATGGCCAGTCAGCCGGTGATACGGCCGTCGACGCCGAAGCGGCGTCCGACGGGGGCCACGAGGCGTCTCACACTACCGAGGGTCGTAAGACACCCGCCGCGGACGGTGAAAACACGCCCGAAGACGCGAGTAATACGTGCAGCCAATGTGGCGAAAACGTCTCTCAGAACCACGTTTACTGCCCGAACTGTGGCGAGAAGACGAGCCACCGCGTGTTCTGCGATTGCGGGGACGAACTCCGGTCGGACTGGGCCTTCTGTCCCAGCTGCGGCAAGCGAACCCCCGCAGCCGACGTCCTCGACCAGGGATAATATGCCGAAAACGCCACCCAGAGAGAGTATACAGCAGTAAACGACCTATTGTCATACACCGGGCGTAACCTTTATAATCCCGTACTCTGTTGTGTTGGGTGCGTAAGACGGTCGTCTTACACGGCGTTGCACGCGGGTCTGACACGCCCGCTGTCGTGCGATTACGTCGGTCCGAAGCGCTGATCCGCCGTGTAAGACGGACGCGCGGGCCAGCCCGCTGCGGCCGTCTTACCCACAAGGGGAACGAAAAACATGGAGCGTGTGACACTACGGATTCCGAAGCAGCAGATAGAAGAGGTCGAACGAATGGTCGAGACGGGGGAGTACCCCAACCGGAGCGAGGCGATCCGGGCGGCCGTCCGTGAGAAACTGAACGAGCAGGACGGCGCTCCCGAGCGACCCTCGGAGAAGCGCAAGCGCCGGACCACCTACAAGAGGGCCTGAACGATGAAAGACATCGTCCAGGAGGCGCTCGAACGCGACGAACAGGAAAAAGAGCAGATGGAGGTCGACGCGGACGGCGAGGGCTTCGGCGACCCGCGGATCGTCATCGTCGGCTGTGGCGGCGCGGGCAACAACACCGTCAACCGCCTGTACAACATCGGCGTCGACGGCGCGGACACCATCGCCCTCAACACCGACAAACAGCACCTCCAGATGATCGAGGCCGACACGAAGATCCTCGTGGGCAAGTCGCTCACGAACGGCCTCGGCGCCGGTGGCGACCCGGAGATGGGCAAGCGCGCCACCGAGATGGCCCAGGGCACCATCGAAGAGGTGCTGGGCGACGCCGACCTCGTGTTCGTCACTGCGGGCATGGGCGGCGGGACCGGCACCGGTGCCGCCCCCGTCGTCTCGCAGATCGCCAAAGACCAGGGCGCTATCGTCGTCGGCATGGTGTCGACGCCGTTCAACGTCGAGCGCGCCCGCACGGTCAAAGCCGAGGAGGGCCTCGAGACGCTCCGCAGCGAGGCCGACTCGATCATCGTCCTCGACAACAACCGGCTGCTGGACTACGTGCCGAACCTGCCCATCGGCAAGGCGTTCTCGGTGATGGACCAGATCATCGCCGAGACGGTCAAGGGGATCTCCGAGACCATCACGCAGCCGTCGCTGATCAACCTGGACTACGCCGACATGACCGCCATCATGAACCAGGGCGGCGTCGCCGTCATGCTCGTCGGCGAGACCCAGGACAAGAACAAGACCGAGGAAGTCGTGAAGGACGCGATGAACCACCCGCTGCTGGACGTGGACTACCGCGGCGCGACGGGCGGACTGGTCCACATCACTGGGGGCCCGGACCTCGCACTGAAAGAGGCCGAGGGCATCGCCCAGAACATCACCGAGCGCCTCGACGCGAGCGCGAACGTCATCTGGGGCGCGCGCATCCAGGACAACTACAAGGGCAAGGTACGGGTCATGGCCATCATGACCGGCGTCAAGTCCGCGCAGGTCCTGGGGCCCACGACCCAAAAGCAGGCCGACAGGTCCCGACAGGCCCTGTCCGACGTCGACGAGTCGTCGTTCGACGCCAGCCAGAACGTCGAGGACTTCCCGGCCGACCAGTCCTCGGGCGCGGGCTACGGCCACACGGACGGCGGCCGCGAGAACCTCGAAAAGCAGAACGGCGTCGACGTCATCCGACCGAACTGACCCCGGCACCGGACTGAACCCGCGGTTTTCCCGTTTTTCTCCACCTCAGCGTGGCGTAGCGTCACTCGGTGTCGCCGGACCGCGCCAGCACGTCCGTGACCAACTCCCGCGAGAGGGTGTTGTCGGGCACCGACTCGAACCAGTCGACGGCCTCGATGGTCTCGCCCGTGACCCCGGGGTCGGCGGCCAGCATCTCTTCGGTCGCGACCACCTCGAAGGTGACGTACCAGCCGACCACTGCGCGCGTCGGGTCCGACGGGTGTTCGAACCGCTGGCGTTCGACCGCCAGCGGGCGCTCGACGCGGGCTTCGACGCCGCTCTCCTCGCGGATTTCCCGGACGACCGCCGCCCGGAGTGTCTCGCCCGGTTCGACGGTCCCACCGGGACCCATCCAGCCCGGACTCCACTGGTTTCGCAACAGGAGTACCCGGCCATCGTCGTCGTGGACGACTGCACCGACGTGCAGCCCCGTTTCGTCGTCGTCCCAGGTGCCGTCGAAATCCGGATCGAGGGCGACCGTCGCCGCGGTCACTCGCACCTCGTCCCGGTCGACGACCGCTGCCAGTTCCTCGACGACTGCCTCGCTCGCCGCGGGCGCGTCGTGTGCGAGCGGGTCGACGGGCGCGTCCGCGTCCCGCTCGCCGATATCAGTCATCACCGGTGGTATCGGTGGGACCCGCCTATGGCTTTCGGCCGCCGACCGTCGCCACGCCCTGTCCAACCGCTCGTCGTCGCGGCCGACAGGGTCCGGACGCTCGACGGGTTGTGTCTCCTCGGTCCCGGGGTCAGCCCGGCCTCACACCGCTTGAAGCGCGTCGAGCAGGTCGCACTTCCGACAGACGTCCCGCCCGGTCGGCGCGCCACAGACCCCACACTCGCCGTAGGTCGCGTCGCCGTCGTCGAAGGCCGCCGACGCCAGCGCCGCGAGTTGCTCGTAGCCCGCCAGAATCGAGTGGCGCGTCCCGGGATGGTTCTCTTCCATCTCCAGCAGGAGTTCCTGGATCTCCCCGCGATAGGCCTCTTCGGCGTGGGGACACTCCGTGATGTGAGCGGGCAGGTTCTCGAGGTGGGCGTACAGCGCCACCTCCTTCTCCGGGACGTCCCGGAGGGGTTTGGCTCGCGGGACGTGGTGGTCCTGTGGCTGGCGAGCGCGCCCGAGCGGCCCCTCGCCGGTCCGTTCGAACGGCCCCAGCGAGGCGTCGAAGTGGCCCGCCATCTGCTGGACGTCGCCCTCGAAGACGTTCATGAGCGCCGTCTGGGCCTCGTCGTCGAGGTTGTGCCCGGTCAGCAGTTTGTCCGCGCCCAGTCGCTCGGCGTACCGTTCGAGGACGTCCCGACGGAAAACCCCACAGTACGCGCAGGCGGCCATGTTCTCCGGGTCGTCCTCGACGACGTCGTCCATGCGGACGCCGAACTCCTCGGCGTAGGAGACGACCTCGTGGCGCACGTCCAGCGCCGCCGTCAGTTCCTCGCAGGCGTCGAGTGACTCGTCGCGATACCCCTCGATACCCTCGTGGATGGAGAGGGCGACGAGTTCGACCCGCGGGTCACGGTCGAAGGTGTCGTGCAGGATCTCGGTGAGGACGACCGAATCCTTCCCGCCCGAGAGGCCGATCACCCAGGTGTCCGGGTCCTCGGGCGTGGCGTCGTCGGGCACGAGCGAGTCCTCGCGGACGCGCCGGCGGACGCGTTCCTCGACCGAGCGACAGAGGTGCGACTCACACAGGTGGAGTCCGGAGTAGGCGGCGTGCATCACCGCCGGTTCGTCGCACTTGTCACAGTCCATCGCTTCCCCGTTTCGGCCCGGCGAGGGTGAGCGTTTCGTTCCTCGTCGGCGCGGATCCGGTCGCACTCGGTCCGGACGTGCTGTGCCACTCCGCGCCGTCAGCGAAAGCTATCGGCGGTGTCGACCGCGGGGTCGGCGCCTTCGACCTCGCGAACCCGCTCGGTGAGTCGCTCGCGAAGGCGGTCGGCGACGTCCCGGTACTCGGGTCGGCCGGCGAGGTTCGTCAGCTGGTAGGGGTCGGCGTGGCGGTCGTAGAGATAGCGCTCGACGTAGCGGTCGCTGGCCGGCGTCTCCCAGCCGTCGGCGCCGGGCGCGACCACCTCGTAGGTCCACCGCGCAGTCCGTATCGCCCGCCCCACCTCGGACTCGCTGACCTGGACGAACACCTCGCCGTCCCAGTCGGGGTCGGATACCTCCCCCCGCTCGCTATCGCCCCGGACCAGCGGGAGCGTCGAGTTCCCCTCCATCGATGTCGGCACCGTGACCCCGGCCGCGTCCAGCAGCGTCGGTGGCACGTCGACGAGACTCACCGGTTCCGCGACGCGGTTGCCGCCCTCGAAGCCGGGGCCGCGGACGACCAGCGGAACGCGGACCGACGAGTCGTGGACCGACCGCTTGTACTCGGCGTTGCGCGTCCGGAAGTGACTGCCGTGGTCGGAGACGAAGACGACGACCGTGTTCGACAGCTCCCCCTCGTCGGCGAGAACGTCCAGTAGCCGGCCGTAGGTCTCGTCGATGCGTTCGCAGATGCCGTAGTAATCGGGGAGTTCGCTGTACCAGTCGCCCTGTCCCGAGCGAGCGCGCAGGTCCGGCGGCACCCACGGGTCGCGGTGGCGCCACTCGTACCCCGCCGGCGCCGCGTAGGTCGCCATGTCGTTCTGGTGGTGTGGTTCGAGGTGCGAGAGGACACAGAAAAACGGGTTCTCGCGGTCACGCCGGAGGAAGTCGACGGTCATGTCGGTGAGCGCGTCGACCCGGTAGCCGTCGAACGCGACTCTGTCGCCGTCGCCGTCGTAGACCAGCCCCTCGTAGGGGTGAGACGTGTGTTCGAGCGCGTCGGCGGCCCGCCAGTAGTCGTCGTAGCCGAGGCGGCGCTCCTCGGGGACCGGGTCGGTCCCCGTCCCGCCGAGGTGCCACTTGCCGACGTAGCCGGTGTCGTACCCCGCTCCGGCGAACGCCTCGGCGAGGGTCGTGTCGGTGTCGTCGGGGACGAGCCCGTTACGCCAGACGCCGTGGGTCGTCGCGTACTGCCCGGTCTGGAGACAGGCGCGGGTGGGGGCACACACCGGCTGTGAACTGACCGCCTGCTCGTAGACAGTGCCCCTCTCGGCGGCGGCGTCGAGGTTCGGCGTCAGGTCCAGCGGCGAGTCGTACGCGCCAACGGTGTCCCAACGTTGCTGGTCGGTGAACACCACCAGCACGTTCGGACGCTCCCGACTCCGGTCCCCGTCGTCGGCAGTCGCCTCGGACCCGTCGGCGGACATCACGCACCACCGTCGGTCCCGGCGGTGTCGTCGGCCGGGTCCTCGTTCTCGACCCCCGCTGGAAACCGGAACGAGTCGATGAGGTCGAAGGTCGTCTCCGTCCGGTCGAGTCCCACCTCGTCGACCGGGACGAGCGCCCCGCCATCGACGGCATCGGCCACTTCCTCGGCGTGCCAGACGGTGACGAACTCGACCGTATCGTCCGCCCTCCGTCGCGGGTAGAGCGCCGTCCGCGTTCGCCGGTCCCAGTACCACTGTCGCTCGACGTCGGATGTGTCGGCCATGGGACCGACTGCACTCCCAGCGGCAAGTGCGTGCCGGCGAGCGAAGTCCTCGCCGGTAGTTCCGAGGGTGCTCATACTGTCGGATACAAGTTCGTGAACGGGCGATCCGCTGTTCGGGGCTGACCGTCACGAAAACCCCGAAACAGTCATCGAACGGTAGCATTGCTTGTGTCCGACAGTATCAGGCCCGGTCGGACCACTCCGGGTCCAGGAAGTCAAGGTCGCGGTCGCGGACCGCGGCGCCGCGAGCCTCGACGGCCTGATAGACCTGAAACGCGCGGACACGATTGGTGTTGCCGTCTCCGACGAACGGGCGACAGCAAGCGCGTACGCCATGTCCTTGTTGAACGGCGTGGTGCGGAGGCACGCGCCGCCTGTCGGTCCGACCGGACGCTGAAAGAGTTATGCGCCTCGGGCAGGTAGCCGGGAGCGATGACGGAGACCCCGCGCGAGCAGGCCGTCGCGACGGTCGAGCGGATCGTCGAGACGGTCGAGCGCGAGCGCATGCCCGTGCCCGTCCGCGAGGTGTGGGTCTACGGCGACGTCGCCCTGGGCCTGGACCCCGTCGAGCGCGTCGACGTCTATCTCACCAAGGACATCCTCATGAACGGGGACCCCGACCGCGCCGACGAGTTCCGCGAGGAGTTCGGCGTCGACGGGGTCGGCGAGACGGTCCGGGCCGACTGGGCCGAGGAGTACCCCGAGTACCTCCGGGCCAACGCCGGCGGATACGCCGCCCCCGAACAGTGTCTCGCCGCCCACCTGCTGGCGGACGAACCCGTCCACCTCGAAGTGTGCAACGCGAGTTTCGGGGACAACGTCACCCAGCGCCTGGAGGGCGCGCTGGCCCGCGAGACCTACGAGCAGGTGCTCGACCCCCGCGGCGCCTGCCTGTGGGTCGACGGGCGTCGCAGCGAGGACGCCTTCGAGAAACTCCACGAGGGCGAGTTCGTCTTCCCCACCCTCGCACAGTCTCTGGAGATGCTCGGTGCCGACGCCGACCAGGCCGAACGGGCCGCCGAAGCCGTCGAGCGGTACCGCGCCGACCAGGAGGGGGCGACGGTACGCGGCGACGTCGTGTAGACTGTCAGTCGCATCAGACGGCGTCGAAGTCGTCTTCGAAGACGAACGTCCCGTTGCGCTGGACGACCTCGCCATCGAGTTCGATCCGGGACTCGTCGCTCATGTCGACGATCACGTCCTGGTGGACCGCCGAGTCGTTTCGCTCGCGGTCCTCGGGGACGTTCATCTCGTAGGCACGCCCGAGCGCCATGTGGACCGTATCCCCCATCTTCTCGTCGAACAGCATATTGTAGGTGAAGCGGTCGATCTCGCGGTTCATCCCGATGCCGAGTTCGCCGAGGCGGCTGGCCCCCTCGTCGGTCCCCAGCACCGACGCGAGGACGTCCTCGTGTTTGGCGGCCTCGAACTCGACGACTTCACCCCCCTCGAAGACCAGGCGCACGTCCTCAACCTCGCGGCCCTGGGCCATCAGCGGCATGTCGAAGAGGACCTCACCCTCGACGGAGTCCGGGACTGGTGCGGTGAACACCTCGCCGCCCGGGAGGTTGTGCTCGGCGTTGTCGTTTTCGGTGACCATACCGTCGACCGACATCGTCAGGTCCGTCGCGTCCCCGGAGACGACCCGGACCTCGCTGGCCGCGTCGAGCAACTCGACCATCTGCGCCTGGAACCGCTCCTGGGCCTCCCAGTCCTTGGTGACCGCGTCGTAGACGAAGTCGGCGTAGGCCTCGGTACTCATCTCGGCGTCCTGTGCGTTGCCCGGTGCGGGGTGTTGTGTGCCGACCCACCGCTCGTCGATGATCTCGTCCCGGAAGGGCTGCATCACCTGCGCGTAGGCCGCGTTCTTCTCCGGCGCGACGTCCCCCGTCTCGTGGGTGTTTCGCGACGCCCTGACGATGATGGCGACGTCGACCTCCTCGGCCAGCGCCATCAACGCGTCGGGCGGCGTCTCGTAGTCGTCCGGGTCCATCGCCCGCATGAACGCTCGTCGGGCACGCGCGCTCCGACTGAACGTGATCGCGTGGGCGCCGCGTTCTCCGACCCGCTCCCGTAGCGCGACGACGAGGTCCTCGGCGACCGGCGGTGCCACGACCAGTACCTCGTCGCCGGCGCCGAGGTCGACGGAGTGTTCGGTGATGATGCGTGCGTGGTCCTCGATACGGGGGTCCATACCACCCGGCATGGACGCGGCGCCGAAAACGTTTTGCGCCGACGGCGCCCCGGCCGACGGGAGTCGCGACCACCGCCGGTCCTGCCCGATGGCAGGGGAAATTACCCCCGATGTTGGGGGGCAGGGTTCACCCCTCGCAAGCGTCTACGCCGGAACGATGGACATCGCAGCGGACATCACCGAGCGCATCGGCGGGACACCGCTCGTCAGACTGGACGCCTTCACCGGGAACCTCGCCGGCAAGGTCGAATCGTTCAACCCCGGCAACTCGGTCAAGGACCGCATCGGTGTCGCGATGCTGGACCGCGCCGAGCGCGTCGCCGGACTGGAACCCGGCGACACCGTCGTCGAAGCCACCAGCGGCAACACCGGTATCGGCCTCGCGATGGCCTGTGCCGCCCGCGATTACGACCTCGTGCTCACGATGCCCGAGTCGATGAGCGAGGAGCGACGGCGCTTCCTCTCGGCGCTGGGCGCCGAGGTCGTCCTCACCGACGCCGACGACGGCATGGACGGCGCTATCGACGCCGCCGAGACCATCGCCGACGAGCGCGACGCGGTCCACGCCCGCCAGTTCGAGAACCTCGCCAACCCCGAGGCCCACCGCGAGACGACCGGCCCGGAGGTCTGGCGGGACACCGACGGGCAGGTCGACGCCTTCGTCGCCGGCGTCGGCACCGGCGGCACCATCACCGGCGTCTCCGAGTACCTCAAGGAGGTCGAGGACGCCGACGTCACCGCCGTCGCGGTCGAGCCCGCGGCCTCTCCCGTCCTGTCGGGCGGCGAACCCGGGTCGCACAGCATCCAGGGCATCGGCGCCGGGTTCGTCCCCGAAACGGTTCGGACGGAACTGATCGACGAAGTCCGCCCCATCGAGCACGACAGAGCCGTCGAGACGACCCGCCGACTGGCCCGCGAGGAGGGGATCCTGACCGGCGTCTCGGCTGGCGCCGCCGTCGCCGCCGCGACCGACTACGCCACCGACAACCCCGACGAACTCGTCGTCGTCGTCCTTCCCGACACCGGCGAACGCTACCTCTCGACCGACCTCTTCGAGTCCGACCGCGTCTGCCACTGGCAGTCCGAAGTCCCGACTCCCGCTGACGATTGACCCGCCGACAGAGTGTCACAGAAGCATGACTTGTTCCGGGCGAGGTGCGAGCGAGGCGTATGGACGGGCTAGACCGACGGACCTGGATCGGACGTGTCGGAGCCGTCGTCGCGGGAACCGTCGCGCTGGCGGGCTGTTCCGGCCCCGACGAAGACGGCGGCGGTGACGAAGGCGGCGAAGAGGAGGCCATCGAACTCGGCGGCTGAGACGGGGGAACCCCTATCGGCGCGGCGGGCGTCCAGTCCGCCGAGACGCCACCCGGCGACGGGTCCGACGAAGGTGAGACGGGCCGGAGATCGGACGACGAGGCGACTACGCGCGAGCCACGGTGACGAAAAAGGGGACGCGCTCGCGGCGCTCGTACTCCGCCTCGGTCATCTGGTCCACCACTTCGCGCCCCATCGACCGCCAGTCGGACCACAGCTTCTCGTACTCCTCCTCACTGGTGTCGCCGGCGAGGATGGTCTCCCGGTCGTCCTCGAGTGCCCCGCCGGTCACCTTCCGGCGGGCGGCCTCGACGGCCGCCTCCGAGTAGGGGGGGTCGGTCGTCCGCTCGTGGTCGTACCGGCGCGTCGAGACCACCTCCAGACCCGCCTTCTCGAAGACGTCGGCCACGTCGGCGCCGAGCGCGACGTCCGTCTCGACCCCGTCGAGGAAGCGCTCGCGGGCCCGCCGGGACAGCCCCGCCTCGCGCTCGACGGTCGAGGCGACCTCGACGGCGCTGTTGTCGGGTTCGACCGCCGCGACCAGCCCCCCGGAGACCCGTCCGAACTCCCGCACCGCCGCGACGGGATCGGGGAGGTTGATCAGCAGCGCCTGACAGACCACCAGGTCGAAGACGCCCGCGCGGAAGGGCAACCGGGTGGCATCCGCCCGGACCACGGGCGCGACGGCCCGTGCGGCCGACAGCAGGGCGGGGTCGACGTCGGCGCCGACCACCTCGGCCTCGCTGTCCTCCTGCAGCACGCGTGTCAACTCGCCGGTGCCACAGCCGACGTCGAGGATCCGGTCGCGCGACTCCAGGTCGAGGTCCGCGAGCGCCGCGCGAGAGTCGGCCCACATCCCCCGGCGGGTCGCCTCCAGGTACTCGGCGTCGAATCGGCGCACACCTCCCGGATCGGCGGCAACGGGCAAAAACCGGTCGGTCCGACGGCCCCCC
>JAZKRZ010000103.1:0-11360 GCA_036626395.1 Haloarculaceae archaeon | reverse complement strand
CGAGTGTCTGCCCCGCTGTCGCGGGTTCGAGAGGGCGGTCAACTTCCAGCGAAATGACCGTCACTGACCGATCTACTCTCGCCCATCGTCTGGCCGGCGACCGACCGGCCCTGCGCGGTCATCTCGACCCCGGTCCGCTCGCGGACCCCCTCGATCACGTCGAGTTCGACCAGGCGGTCGTCTCTATTCCCTCGACGTCAGCGTCGAGAAACCCGGGGATTTGATCCTCGACGACGTGGGAAACGTCCGAGGGTCGGTCACGGTACTCTCCGGGAACGGGCGCTCGATGAGTGGAGTCTCTCGCGAACGACGGGTGATCGTTCCCCGGGATTTCGGGCCCGTAATTTCGACCACTCGGTGTCCTGGACGACGCCCCCGACGACGGCCGGGTGGTTCACGAGGATCACCTCGGCGTCGAGCGCCGCCCGGCAGTACTCCCGGTCGAAGTCGTCGACCGAGGCGTCGACGAGGAAGACGTGTCCGCCGACCCGCAGGGCGGTGGCGTCGTCCGCCGAGAATCCGTCGGGAAGGCCCTCGGGGAACTCCGTCAGTTCGACGCGGTCGTGGGGGAGCGAGCGATCGCCGTCCGACCCTGGGAGGCGGAGTCGCCGGTCGGTGAGGACGACCCGGGCGGAGCGCCAGCTCGGCTCCGCGACCGGCTCGCCGTCCCGGACGACCTGACAGTAGTCGCCGGTCGCGTCGACGAGTTTCGTCTCGTCCTCGCTCATCGCCCGTTTGTTGTCACTCCGCGATATTAATGCCCACCGGGAGTTGAACTCGGATCGGACTCGGACTCAGACCAGTCCCGCGTCGACGAGTACGAGCAGGCCGCCGCTCACGAGCGCGAGCGCGCCGAACCCGACGCAGACACCCCAGAAGGCGACCCGGCGGACCAGCGCGACCAGCGCGCCGACGGTCAGGTAGCCGACGACGCCGCTGGCGACCAGCGCCAGCGCCGCCGCAGTCGGGGAGACGGCCGGCACGCCGTCGGTGAGCACGACCAGCAGGCCCGCACCGAGCGAGGCCGGGATCGAGAGGAGAAAGGAGAGTCGCAGCGCCGCCTCGCCCTCGTGGCCCCGCAACAGAAGAACGCTGACGGTCGTCCCCGACCGGGAGACGCCGGGCAACAGCGCCAGTCCCTGCATCGCGCCGACGAGGACGGCATCGAGTCCGTCGGGCCACTCGCGTTCGCCTAGCCCGTAGGTCTCGGCGACCCGCTGGACGACGCCCGTGACCACGAGCAACCCACCGACGGCCGCGACGAACCCGCCCCCGGCCAGTTCCGAGACGACCTCCCGCAGGAGGACGTACACGCCGATCCCGACGAGCCCGGAGGTCAGCGTCGCGACGGCGAAAAAGGTCAGATCCGCGGTCGTGGCGTCGAACGCCGTCCGCGGCCGCCAGTCGGGGACGTCGCGGGCGACGTCGAACAGTTCTTCGCGATAGTAGGCAAAGGCGGCGACGGCGGTGCCGGCGTGCAAGACGAGCGCGAACCGCGTCGAGACGCCGCCGGACTCGCCGGTCACCAGCGACAGCGCCAGCGCGACGCCGCCCTCGCTCGAGACCGGCAACCACTCCAGGACCCCCTGGACGACGCCAAGCAGGACCGCCAGCACCAGCGCTTCGACGTCCATACCGTCGGTGGCGTCTCTCGGTTACAAAGGTCGTTCGGTTCGCGAGACCGACGGACCGACCCCGGCGAGTCGGGGCCGCCCGGACGCTTCGAAAGCGAATTACGCCGGCGCCCCCCATCCCGGGGCAATGACCGACGACGCCGACGTGCTGGCGACGGCGCGGGCCGCCATCGAGACGGGGCCGCTCTGTGACCCGTGTCTCGGCCGGCTCGTCGCCGACCGGAGTTTCGGGCTGACCAACCGCGAGCGCGGCCGCGGGCTGCGGGTCGCCCTCGCGCTCGCCGCCGACGTCCCGGTCGCGGACCTGGCGCCCGACGAGCCCTGCTGGGTCTGTGAGGGCCACTCGACCGAACAGCGGGTCGCGGAGTGGGCCGAGCGAGCAGCCTACCATCTCGTCGAGTACGAGTTCGACACCTTCCAGGTGGGGACGCGCGTGCCAGCGCTCTTCGAGGAGAACGACCGGCTCCTCCGGGCGGACGTCGGCCTCGACCCCGAGGCCGGCGAGGCGCTCAAGTCAGAACTCAACCGGGAAGTGGGCAAGCGCTTCGGCGCCGAGACCGGCGCCGAGGTGGACTTCGAGCGCCCCGACGTGCAGGTCACGCTGAACCTCGGCGCCGATACGGTCGAGACGCGCGTCAACTCGGCGTTCGTCTACGGCCGGTATCGCAAACTCGAGCGCGGGATCCCCCAGACGAAGTGGCCCTGCAACGACTGTTCGGGCACGGGACTCGTGCGCGGGGAGGTCTGTGACGGCTGCGACGGGTCGGGGTATCGCTACGACGAGAGCGTCGAACAACTGACCGCGCCCGTCGTACGGGAGGCGATGGACGGCGCCGACGCGACGTTCCACGGCGCGGGCCGCGAGGACGTCGACGCCCGCATGCTGGAAGGCGGCCGCCCGTTCGTGATCGAGGTCGACGAACCCCGCGTTCGCGACGTCGACCTCGACGTGCTCCAGTCGGAGGTCGACGAGTTCGCGGACGGGAACGTCGAGGTGTTCGACCTCCATCTCGCCACCCACGACATGGTCGAGCGCGTCAAGGAACACGACGCCTCGAAGACCTACCGGATGACCGTCGCGTTCGACGAGCCCGTGGACGCAGCGGAGTTCCAGGCCGCCCTCGAGGAGTTGCGTGGCGCCACCGTCGAACAGCGCACCCCCCAGCGCGTCGACCACCGGCGGGCCGACATCGTCCGAACGCGGGCGGTCTACGACGTCGAGGGCGAACTCGACGGCCCCTCGCCCGCCGAATCGGCCACGGTCGAACTCCACGGCGAGGGGGGGCTCTACGTCAAGGAACTGGTCTCCAGCGACGAGGGACGGACCGACCCGAGTCTCGCCGGTCTGCTGGGCGTCGGTGCGAAGGTGACGGCGCTGGACGTCGTCGACGTCGAGGGCGAGGACGAACCGTTTCTCACCGGGGAGTTCGTACGCGACGAGTGATACGGACCGTTGTACTTCGTTACCACCGTCGCGAACCACGGTGAACGCATCGGGCCGTAACTCGCCCATACGTCGATGGCATCGCCGAAAATGGGTACAACGGTCCGTATGAGGGGTTTGTTCGAAGACGCGCGACGTCCCTGTAGAACGCCTGGACGGTGTCTCTAAAGTGACTGGTCACGCGCGATCTCTCCGGCGAAGAGACCGTTCGCGTCCTCTGCAACACGGGCAATCTCTGGGTCGACCGGGTCGTCGGTGACCACTACATCCTGACGTGGGAACACCCGGGCGGTCCGGAGGTCGAACGTCGAACCGTGAGCGTCCCCTACCACGACAGCGTCAGCATCGGGACTCCACGACATCGCGGACGACGCCGGGGTGAGGGATTTCGAAGCGCTTTGCGAGCGGGTCGACCGAAACCGGTACAAAACCGCCCGAAAGCGCGACGACGCGCGTCAGACGGGCGGCATCGGCGGCGTGAGCGTTTACATGGGAGGGCGCACAAGCGGGGGGCATGCGAGAGTTCGGCGTCGACGAGGCCGGCAAGGGACCGGTCCTGGGGTCGATGTTCGCGGCGGCGGTCGTCGCCGACCCCGCGGACCTCCCCGGGGACGTGGGTGACTCGAAGGGTATCGCCCCACAGCGTCGCACGGAACTCGCCGCCGAGGTCCGCGAGGTCGCGACGGCGGTCGGCGTCGCCGAGGTCACCGTCGAGCGCATCGACGACGGGGAGACGGACATGAACTCGCTGACAGTCGCCGCCCACACCGAGGCGCTCGCGGCTGCACTGGACGGTTTCGACGAGGTCCCCGGGAGTGACGGGGACGGCGCCCTCTCGGGGTACGTCGACGCCGGCGACACGAACGCCGTGCGCTTCGAGCGCCGGGTGGCCGAGGGCCTCGCCGACCGGCTGTCGGCGGGCGCGGCGCTGGACGTCCGCGGCGAGCACGGCGCCGACGAGACCTACCCGGTCGTGGGGGCGGCGAGCATCGTCGCGAAGGTCGAACGCGACGCCCACGTCGACCGACTCGCCGAGGCGTACGGCGACGTGGGGAGCGGCTACCCGAACGACCCGGCGACGACAGAATTCCTTCACGCCTACGTCGCCGAGCACGACGCGCTCCCCCCGTGTGCGCGCCGCTCGTGGAAGACGAGTCGGGACGCCCTGGCCGACGCCGCGCAGTCGTCGCTTGGCGAGTTCGAACCCGACGGTGGTACTGTGGCGGAGACGACGGGGGACGCGAAGGCGGACGGCGGCCGGGCGGAACCGGAGCCGACGACACTCGACGAGTTCTGAGGGGCAGACGGACTGCTGTCAGTCGTTTCCGGACGGCGCCGACCCCGGGTCGGCGAACACCGGGACACAGTTACGACACTCCGTCTCATACGGACCGTTGTAATTCGTTACCACCGCCGCGAACCACGGTGAACGCATCGGGCCGTGACTCGTCCATACGTCGACGGCATCGCCGAAAATGGGTACAACGGTCCGTCTCAGTCGTCGTCCCGGTCCTGCCGGAGGACGAGGTTCCGGAGGATGTCACCGTAGGCGGGGCGAGTGACGAGGACGCCGACGAGGACGCCGACGATGGTGACGATGGCGAAGCCGCTCAGGTCGCCCAGTCCCAGCACGGTCAGGGGGCTCATCGCGATGATGGTGGTCGCGGCGGCGGCGCCGATCACCCAGAACGCCTTGCGGAAGCGGCTCCGGAAGACGCGACCCGTCGCCACTTCGCCCTGCTGGAGGATCTCGTCGGCGATGATGATGAGGTCGTCCACCCCCGTCCCGATGACGGCGATGAAGCCGGCGATGTGCGAGAGATTGAGAGCGTACTGCACCGAGGAGACGAACCCGAGCAGGATCACGACCTCCGAGAGCGCGGTGACGATCATCGGCAGCGCCACCCGCGGGTTGCGATAGCGCAGGTAGACCATGCCGCTGACGGCGAAGACGGCCAGGATCCCGACGATCAGGGAGTTGGTCTTGAACCGCTGTGCGAGCGCGGGTTCCAGTTCCGTGCTGCGGGCCTCCTCGAAGTTCAGCGGCGCGGGCAGGCGACCGGCGCGCAGGCTGATCTCCAGTTCGCGGGCCTCGGAGATGTTGCGCGTCTCCATCTGGAAGACGGGGTTCTCGGCGAACTCGCCGGTCCGGTAGAGGTCGGCCAGCCCCTGGTCGACGCCGCCGGCGAAGACGACTTCGCCGTTCAGCGTCGCCAGCAGACAGCGACCGCGGGTGTTCTGTGGCTCGTCGCGGTCGTAGTTACAGACGGTCTGCTGCTCGAAGCCGTACCGGACCATGTCCTCCTGGTAGCGCTGGGCGACGGACTCGCGGATGGTGACCGGGACGACCGCCTGCCCCCGCTGGGTCTCGGCGGGGCTGATGCGCGCGAAGTCGCCCTGCGAGAGGACCTGGTGGCGGACGTAGGTGCCGTTCTCGGTGGGAACCAACGCGTAGACGCGGACGACGCCCCGCTCGTCCAGCAGCGAGCGCAGTTCCTCGCGGTCCCTGTCGGGCGCGGTGATGGAGATGAACTGCTGGCCGCCCGTCGACCGGATCGTCGAGACGCTCCCGCTGTCCAGCGCCGACTGCCTGAGTTTGTCGCTGACGACCCTGACCATCTCCTCGCGGGTCCGCTGGGTGACGCCGTCCCTGACCGTCGAGGGCCGGTAGCCCTCGGCTTCGAGGACGCTCCGGAGTTCGTCGTGGGTGACGTCCCTGGCGAACACCTCGACCGTGCTCGACTCTGCGGAGACGCGGACGTCGATGCGGTCGACCGAGAGGGCGCTCGACACGTTGCTGGCCAGCGCCGCCTCGTCGTCGGCGGAGACGTTGACGTCCTCGGCGGTGATCCCGACCGCCGGCGCCTGCAGCCGGGTCCCGCCGTCGAGCTGGATGCCGTACTGGAGGTTGGTCGGGTCCTCGCCCCCGCCGGTGGCGCCCGGCACCGCGCCGGGCACGAACAGCATGACCGCGCTGGCGGCGACGAAGACGACCAGGAGCGCGATCCGCCAGTTCTCGCGGACGTTCATCGGCCCACCCCTTCGAACTTGTACCAGCGCAGCAGACTCAGGTTGAGCATGTAGGTGTTCATCAGGTCGGTCGTCAGCCCGAGCACGAGCACGAGCCCGATCTGGGCCATCAGGTCGATGTTGTAGAACGTGGCCATGACCGCCATGACGGTCATCGCCGCGATCGACGTCAGCGTCATCGAGACGCCGGTGCGCATGGCGGCGTGGGTGCTCTCGTAGAACCCGCCGCGCCGCCGGAGGATGTGGTTGTTCAGCAGGATGTCGGAGTCGACGCTGTACCCTATCAGCATCAGGAACGCGGCCACGGTCCCCAGCGAGAGTTTCACCTGGACGAGGCTCAGTATCGCGAGCGGGATCACGATGTCGGAAAACGCCGACACGACGATGGCGATGGAGGGCACGAACGACCGGAAGAGCGCGAACGCCAGGATACTCATGCCGACGAACGCGACGACCAGACCCAGCAGTGCGATGCGCTGGCTCTGCTGGCCGAACGACGCGGGCGTCTCGCCGCTGCCCAGCACCGTCATGCCGGCCGCTTCGGCCTGGGTTCGTAGCGCCGTGACGTTCGACGCCGCGGCGTCGAAGGTGAGGACGTAGGTGTCGGCCTGGCCGCCGACGCCCTGGACCGACACCGGCCGGGGCGAGAACGCACTCCCGATCTCCGACTGTGACATGGTGGTTTCGACGGTCAGCTGTGACCCCCCGGTGAACTCGATCCCGAGCGCGACCGGCGACCCCGTCAGCAGGTACGTCCCGACCAGTACCGCGATCGCGACGGCCAGTACTGCCAGCGGCACGGCCGCCAGCTGGCGGTTCGAGTACTGGTCGTAGTCGATCTCCGGTACCTCGAACTCGACCATGCCCGTCGGTGTGGCGGGCCGCCCGATAAGCCTTCTCTTTGCACTCGGTACCGCTCGACGCGCCGGCCGGGACCGGGCCGACACGTGCGAGACGCGACCGTCGAGAGCGCCGTCAGTTACCCACAGCTCACCCAACGCATACGTCCCGGGGTCGCGATTGCCGACCATGGACCCGTTCGTCGTCGTCGGCGGTGACGCCGCCGGCCTGAGCGCCGCGAGCAAACTGAAACGTGAGGCGCCCGACCGCGAAGCCGTCGTCTTCGAGAAGGGGCGCTGGGTCTCCTACGCCCACTGCGGGACGCCGTACTTCGTCAAGGGCGAGGTCGACGCCCTGACCGACCTGCTCTCGCTCACGCCGGCGGACGTCGCCGAGCGCGACATCGCCCTCCACCGCGAACACGAGGTGACGGCCGTCGATACCGACGCGAAGACCGTCACCGTCCGGCCCCGCGACGGCGACCCCTTCGACCAGCCCTACGAGGACCTCCTGGTCGCGACCGGCGGCCGGGCGGTCACCGCCCCCATCGCGGGCAGCGACCTCGACGGGGTATTCACGCTGCACGGTCTCGACGACGCGGCCGCCGTCCGCGGGGCGCTCGAAGACGGCGCGACGCCCGAATCGCTGGGCGGCGGCGACTTCCTCGACCCGTCGGTCATCGAGCAGTATGCCGACTGGGACCCGCCCGAGACGGTCGCCATCGTCGGCGGCGGCTACGTCGGCGTCGAGATGGCCGAGGCCTTTAGTGCCCACGGACTCGACGTCCACCTCTTCCAGCGGGGCGGCCACGTCCTCAAACCGTTCGGCGAGGCCGTCGCCGACCGCGTCGAGGCCGAACTCCGCGAGCGCGGCGTGGCGCTCCACCTGAACGAGGAGGTCGCGCGCTTCGCGGGCGATACCCGGGTCCAGCGCCTCGAGTGCGAGAGCGGCGCGGCCCTGGACGTCGACGTCGCCCTGGTGGGCGTGGGCATCCGTCCGAACGTCGGCCTCCTCGAGGGGACGCCGGTCGAACTCGGCGACTCCGGCGCCGTCGTGGTCGACGACTACGGCCGGACAGCCGTGGCAGACGTCTACGCGGCGGGCGACTGCGCGGAGGCGCGCCACGTCGTCACCGGCGAGTACGACTGGGAGCCGCTCGGCCTCACCGCGAACCGCGCCGGCCGTGCCATCGGCCAGACCGTCGCGGGCGACCCCACCGAGACGGGCGGGGTCGCCGGCACGGCCGTGGTGAAAGCCTTCGACCAGGAGTGCGGGCGGACGGGGGTCATCGACCACGACGAGGCGCGCGAGGCGGGCTTTTCGCCCGTCAGCGAGACGGTTACGACCCGCTCGCGGTCGGGCTACTACCCGGGGGCGGCGGAGACGGTCGTCTCGCTCACCGCCGACCGCGAGACTGGGCGCCTGCTGGGCGGGAGTATCGTCGGCACCGACCGCGCGGCCGTCCGGATCGACACCGTGGCGACGGCGCTGGAGGCGGGGATGACCGTCGACGAGGTCGAACGCCTCGACCTGGCCTACGCGCCGCCGTTCTCGCCGGTCTGGGACCCGGTCCTCACCGCGGCGAAGGTGCTGAACGGGTCGCTGGCGTGACCGGCGCCAGGGATCGCGACCATCGGACGTGCCCGACTCGGTCCGGGCTTTGACCGTGCTCCCGGAAACGTCGACGAACAGTTTCACACCGTCGCGTTCCGCCGTGGCGGCCGACGTCCAGTGCCTCGTCGCGCACCTCGTCCGTGCCGCCAGTGTTCCCGAGCACTCCGAGGGAGGCGATCCGGTCGACCCGCTGGGAGTCCACCTGGCTCAGCCCTCGCTCGGGTGTCCGTCGAGGCACGCGGGCACCTGCGGGCAGTCTCGGCCGCGTGGGTCAGGGCTCTGCGGGGGTCGCGAGGCGTTCGAAGTCGTACTCGACGCCGGTCTCGGCCTCCGAGACGTCCCACAGGCGCTCGGCGACGGTCTCGTCGTAGGACCGGTCGCTCGACGCCTGCGTTTCGGGCGCACCGCGCATGTCCAGGAACCCGCCGGGGCCGACATAGTCGCCGCCCGCGACGTCCTCGGCCGTCGCCGCGTACAGCAACGGGAGCGCACCTCGTGCCGGGGACTGGGCGAACGCGGCGTTGGCGACCCGCATCGCGTAGAGTTTGAGCGTCGACCCTTCCTCCTGGGGCCCCCGCGCCTGGAGTGCCGTGTCGGCGTACCCGGGGTGACAGCCCACCGCGATGGTGTCCTCGACGCCCGCCGCCTCGAGGTGGCGCTGGAGTTCGTAGGCGAAGAGGAGGTTCGCGAGTTTCGACTGCCCGTAGGCCTCCCACTTGCCGTAGGACGCCTCGCCGTGGAGGTCCGCGAAGTCGATGTCGGCGACCTCGTGGGCGCCGCTGGAGTGGGCGACCACGCGCGTCTCGCCCGGCGTCTGGACCAGGGATCCCAGCAGGTGGCCCGTCAGCGCGAAGTGCCCCAGGTGGTTGACGCCGAACTGCGTCTCGAAGCCGTCCTCCGTCTCGCTGCGGGGGATCGCCATCACGCCCGCGTTGTTACAGAGCGCGTGGAGTTCGTCGTAGTCGGTGCGGACGCCCGCTGCGAAGGACTCGACGGAGGAAAGCGAGGCCAGGTCACACTCCCGGACGTCCAGGTCGGCCTCGGGGACCTGCTCTCGGAGGGCGGCGGCGGCCGACTCGCCCCGTTCGACGGAGCGACAGGCCATCACGACCGTCGCGCCCTTCCGGGCGAGCGCGCCGGTCGCCTGGTACCCGAGGCCGCTGTTCGCGCCCGTGATGACGATTGTTCGTCCGGTCTGGTCTGGAACGTCCGCGGCGGACCAATTCATATCACCACTGGGGACTCCACGGGTACAAGCCCGTCGCCTAACCAGTGTGGTGGGCGCGCCGAGGGACGGTGATTGGACGGGACTGGGACGGGACCGGGACTGGGACTCGGCGTCCGCGGTCACCCGGAGGTTCCGGGGTCTCCGCCCGCCGCCGGGACGACCCGGAGCGTCGACAGGAGCGCGACGACCCCCACGGTGAGGGCGGCGCCGACGAGGAACGGCGACCAGTAGACGACGAACGCGTAGAGCGCGGTCATGACCGGCGGGCCGACGGTCCGGCCGAGGCTCCCGGCGCTCTGCGTGACGCCGAAGGCGGACCCCTGTGACGCTTCGGAAGCGGCGGTTGAGACGAGCGTCGTCAGCGCGACGTTGAGAAAGCCATTCCCGGTCGACAGCAGTGTCAGCACGCCCAGGAGTGCGAAGACGCGCGCGCCGATGCCGGCGTACGCGAACCCGCCGAGCAGTCCGCGCCCGACCTCCGGCGAAAACGGGAACGCGGCGAGCGCGACGACGGCAATCCCGCGCCGACGAGCGCCATCCGCTTTGCCGAGACCCGCTGTGCGACCCGGCCGACCACGACCCCCTGGTTGAGTACGCCGAGGACGCCCACGTAGGTCAACAGCAGGCCGGCCTGGGAGGCGTCGTACCCGTAGACGTCCGCGACGAACGGGACGAAGGCGATCTGGACCCCCGAGAACGCCACGGAAGCGACGAAGAAAGCGACCACGAGCGGGCGCAGCGTGGCGTCGCGGGCGGCGTCGACGAACCCCCCGACGATCCGGGGGCGGCGGGCGGGCCCGGCCTGGCGGTCGGGTTCGGGCAGGAACGCCCACGTCGCGCCGAAGGCGACGAGACTGAACGCCGCCGCGCCGAAACTCGGCAGCGAGAACTGCGTCGCGGGGACGAACGACGCCGACCGCAAGGCCCGGACGTGACACTCGCGTGACCCAGCGCCTAAGCCCCAGCAACCCCATCCGCGGGTGTGCAACCGATCGAAGCGGCGGACTACCACGACCTCGCCTTTCCCTCCGACCCCCGGGTCGCACCCGATGGCGACCGGGTGGCGTTCGTACGGACAGTCCCGACCGACGACGAGACGACGCAGGCCACCGTCCACGTGGTCCCGACCGACCGCGACGCGAACGACGGCGACGACGCCCGGGGCCCCCGACGATTTACCGTCGCCGAGGGCCAGGACAGCGAACCGCGCTGGAGTCCAAGCGGTGACCGCCTCGCGTTCGTCTCGACGCGCGGCGCCGACGACGACCGCCCGCAACTGTGGGTCCTCCCGACGGCGGGCGGCGAGGCCCGCCAGGTGACCGACGTCGCTGGCGGCGTCTCGAACGTCGCCTGGGCGCCCGATGGTGAGCGGATCGCCTTCGTCCAGCAGGCCAGCGCCGAGGACCGCGAGGAAGAGCGCGACGTCGAAGTTCCCGAGGAGTTCGAACCGGACGAGCCCGACCCGCGCGTCATCGACCGGACGGTCTACCGGTCGGCCGAGCGGTACTTCGACGGGAAGCGCTCGCACGTCTACGTCGTCGACCTGGGCGACGACGCGCCCGGCGGCGAA
>JAZKRZ010000102.1:0-11401 GCA_036626395.1 Haloarculaceae archaeon | reverse complement strand
GTTCCCGGTCGAACGAGCCACCGACGGTGGCCTCACGTGTGTCCGACAGTATGAATACTCCGTCGTTCGACCGCGACGAACGGTCGACTCGCGACTGACCAGGCTCGACGAGACTCTCGTCTCTCCCCGGTCGACGTCGGTGTCGAAAGATCCCGCGACCACGGCGTGTACAGACGGTGGTTGAACTCGGGTGACAGACGCCAGGGCGGCTCTCTCCGGCCTCACAGCGCCACGAATCCGTTCCGTTCGTACTTACTCGTCGAGGTAGTCGGCGACTCTGCGAGCGGTGTCGGTCAGCAACCCGACGTCGTCGGTGAACACTTCGACGGCAACGGTACCGTCGAAGCCGCGGAGATGGTCGGCCACGAGGCCGTAATCGACTTCGCCGGCCCCGACCGGTATGTGCGTATCGCCGCGACTCCGGACGTCGTGGACGTGGAGGTGCGAGACGAGGTCGCCGTAGTCCCCGAGGAAGCGATCGATACCGTCGTGCTCGTCTTCCATGTAGGCGTGGCCGACGTCGAAACAGACGGCGGTCCCGGTGTCCCGGGCGATATCGCCGAGCACGGAGAGCGGCAGGCCCCGGGCCTGGTGGCCGACGTTCTCGAGGACCACCTCGACGCCGGCGTCTGCGCCGGCGCTCGTGACCGCCGACAGTTGCGACGCGAACACCTCTCGCTGGTCGGTGTCGTGGGGATTGCGCATCGTCCCGTGCAGGACTGCCTTGTGCGCGCCGACCGACCCCGCCCACGCGAGCAGTTCCGTGAGGTAGTCCACGGCCGCGTCGTTGAGCTGGGGGACGGGCGTCGCGACGACCTGCTCGAACGGGAGGTGGACACACAGGTCGGCGTCGACCGAAGCCAGCGTTTCGCGGAGACGTCCGTCCGCGTCTCCGGGGCCGTACGCGGATTCCCCGACCGAGAGTTCGGCGAACGCGAACCCGTCGGCCGTCGCCGCGAGTCGCTCCAGCGAGTCGCCGACCGTGAGGCCCATCTCCATAGAGGTACTACCGCCTCCGTCGCTCTTATGTTCGGTGCTGCAGACGGATAGCCAATGGGAACGCTTCGACGCGTCGTCCTCGACGTCCTGAAACCGCACGAGCCGCCGTTGCTCGCGTTCACCGAGCGCGTCGATGCCGTCGACTGCGTCGACGCCGTCACGTCGTCGCTCATCGAACTCGACCAGGAAGTCCAGAACGTCAAGCTCACCGTCGAGGGCGAGGACCTCGACTACGCCGCGGTCGAGGACGCTGTCGCCGGCCTCGGCGGGACCGTCCACTCGGTCGACGAGGTCGCCTACGGGGAGTACGTCGCCGAGGAGGGACGGACGCCCCAGGACGACTGACCCGTGTCCTCGAAACGGCGTCTCCTGCGCTCGCTGCTGGGCCGGGAGGAGGTCCGCTCGATCTCCCGGCGATACTTCATCTCGAACGGGTTCGATGGCACGCTGACGTGTATCGGTATCGTCGTCGGTGCCGTCCTGTCGGGGATCCCCGACGGCCTGACGGTCGTCAAGATCGGTCTCGGTGCGGCCGTCGGGTTGGGGACGTCCGCCGTCTGGAGCGTCTGGGAGATCGAGCGCGCCGAGACCAGAGCCGAGATCCTCCGGATCGAGGCGGCGATGCTGACCGACCTGGACGATACGCGTATCGAACGCGAGCAGCGCGGCGCCCGCGTGGTCCACGCGACGGCGAGCGGACTCGGCCCGCTCATCGGCGTGCTGGTCCCCCTCACGCCGTTCCTGTTCGAGGGGACCGCCCTCTCGATGGCACAGGCCGGCGTGGTCGGCGTCGGCCTCGGCGTCGCCGTGCTCGCGGTCTTCGGCGCGTACATGGGGTCGATCTCGGGCCAGCGGTGGTACGTGTCGGCGCTCCGGATGGGACTGGCCGGCCTCGTCGTCGCCGTGATCAACCTCTTTCTCCCCGGGTAGGAATCGCCCCCTCCGATCCCGGGGCTCACAGCGGGGCGGAGAGCCTTCAATCGGCACGCGTCTCTTCGGGGTCGTCGGCCCGGGACTGCTGCGTCGTCGCGCGGGCGCCGCGTCGCCTGACGAGCCACCCGACGAGCACGAGGACCGGCGCACCCAGGACGAGCACGAGCCCCAGGAGCGCCCAGTCGGCGACCCCGAGCGGCACGGTCCCGAAGTACGCGTTGAGCGGCGTGTAGAGGACGGCGAGTTGCAGCGCCAGCGACGCGCCAACGGCGACGGCGAGCCAGGGGTTCGTCACCGTGGGCGTCCGCCTCGTCCACCGGACGACGTACAGCTTGACGAACTCGAAGACGACCAGTCCGGTGAACACCATCGTCATGGCGTAGGGCGTGACCGCCGACGCGCCGTCGAGCGTGTAAAACAGCAGTCCCAGCAGGAGCGCCGTCGCGGTCAGGCCCGCCCCGCCGACGAAACCGAGCATCTCCGTGTCGATGATCCCCCGGGCCTGTGCCCGTGGCTCGCGGTCCATCACGTCACCGCCCGGGTCGGTGCCGAGCGCCAGCGCCGGCAGGCCGTCCGTGAGCAGGTTGATCCACAGGAGCTGGACCGCCGGGAGGACGAGATAGCCAAAGAGCGACCCGACGAAGACGATGGCCACCTCGGCGGCGTTGGCGCTGAGCAGGTAGGCGACGAACTTCCAGATGTTGTCGAAGATGGCCCGTCCGCGCCGGATCGCGGTCCGGATCGACGCGTAGTTGTCGTCCAGCAGGACCATGTCGCTGGCCTGCTTGGCGACGTCCGTCCCCCTGACGCCCATGGCGATGCCGACGTCGGCGTTTTTCAGCGCCGGCGCGTCGTTGACGCCGTCGCCCGTCATCGCCACCGCGGCGCCGCTGGCCTGAAGCGCCTCGAGGATGCGGACCTTGTGTGACGGCTCCGCCCGCGCGAACACGTCGACCTCGGCGACGCGTCCGCGGAGGGTCTCGTCGTCCATCCCCTCGATGTCCTGCCCGGTCAGGACGGCCGATTCGATCCCGACCTGCGCCGCGATGGCGCGGGCCGTCGCCGCGTTGTCGCCGGTGATCATCTTCACGTCGATGCCCGCGCGGTGGGTGTCCGCGATTGCGTCGCGGACTTCCGGGCGCGGCGGGTCGAGCAGGCCCTGTAACCCGACGAACACGAGGTTCTCCTCGGGCCCGCCGTCGTCGTCGCGGTCCTTGTACGCAAAGCCCAGCACCCGGAGCGCGTCCCCGGCGAAGGTCTCGACCCGTTCGTCGATCCGGGACCGCGCCTCGGCGTCCAGTTCGACGGGGCCGTCCGGCCCGAGTACCCGCGTCGACCGGTCGAGGACGACGCCCGGCGCGCCCTTCACGTAGACGACGTCGTCGTGGACCGTGGCCATGCGCTTGCGCTCCGAGGAGAAGGGCACCGCGTCGCGGCGCGGACGCTCCTCGCGGCAGGTCTCGACGTCGAGGCCGTGTTCGGCGGCGGCGGCCACGAGCGCTCGCTCGGTCGGGTCGCCCTCCTCGGCGGTCGCGTCGTTGCAGACCGCCCCGATCTCGAACAGGCGGTCCAGCCGTTCGTCGTCGGCGTCCGCGGCGGCGGTTCCGACGGTGCGGTCACCGTCCACACCCGCGCCGTCGCCCCTGGGACCGTCGACCGGAACGACCCGGTCGTGGATCCACGCCCGCCGGACGCGCATCTCGCTCTCGGTGAGCGTCCCGGTTTTGTCCGTACAGACGACGTCGACCGCGCCGAGCGCCTCGACGGCCGGGAGCGTCCGGACGAGCACGTTCGCGTCGGCCATGCGCCGGACGCCAAGCGCCAGCGTCAGCGTGACGACTGCGGGGAGCCCCTCGGGGACGGCCGCGACTGCCAGCGAGACGGCGGTCAGACCGGCCTGGACGGCCCCCCGTCCCTCGACGAGGAGCAGCGAGACGACGACCGCCGAGAGCGCTACGACGCCGACCCCCAGACGGCGCCCCAGTCGGTCCAGGTCACGTTGCAGCGGCGTCCGGGCGTCCTCGGCGCCGATCAGCGCCGTCGCGATCTCGCCCATCTCCGTCTCCATGCCGGTCTCGACGACGACTGCCTCCGCACTCCCCCGGGTGACGTTCGTCCCCTTGTAAACCATGTTCTCGCGCTCGGCGAGAGCGGTGTCGGCGTCGACCGGGCTCGTGGTCTTCTCGACCGGGACGCTCTCGCCGGTCAACGCCGCCTCGTCGACTTCGAGGTTCCGTGCCTCGAGGAGGCGGGCGTCGGCCGGAACCACGTCGCCCTGTTCGAGGAGGACGACGTCACCGGGGACGAGCGTCGTCGCGTCGACGTCGCGTTGGGTCCCGTCCCGGCGGACGGTGACGGTCGGCGTCGCCATCTCGCGGAGCGCTTCGAGGCTCCGCTCGGCCCGGTACTCCTGGACGAACCCGAAGAGCCCGTTCAGGAGCAGGATGACCGCGATGAGGACGCCGTCGACGACGTGCCCGATGGCAAACGAGAGGGCGGCCGCGACCAGCAACACCCAGATGAGCGCGCTCGAGAACTGCGCGAGGAAGATCCGCAGTGGCCCTCGCCCGTGGTCGCCGGTGATCTCGTTTGCCCCCACCTCGGCGAGCCGCTCCTCGGCCGTCGCCGTGTCCAGTCCGCGCTCCGTCGTGTCCAGCCGGTCGTAGACGGCCTCGAGAGGACGGGCGTGCCAGCTCATGGTCGGTCAGTCCCGAAATACGACGGTCCCGCGGTACCGGGTTGTGCAGGCGACTGCCCCTGCGGGAGGAGTGTCAGAGACACGTGACGTCCCGGACTACTCCGGGGTGGCATACAATCGTTTCCCCGGACCCCGTCGAGGTCCCCGACGACGGTGCTGTCACGTCCGCGTCCGCGTTACTCGCCGTCGGGGAGCGACTCCGACCGAACTCCCGGTCCGGGCGTCTCCATCCCATGGGGCGGGATCGACGGATCACCGCTCGTGTACCGGTAGCCGCGGAACCGATGTTCCCGCAGGCGAGAGCGGCGCGTCGACGGGATCCCGGTCACGCCAGGGGGGAGCCGTCGAAGCGCCGGACCGCATACCGGGAATCCCTCTCGCCAAAACGTGGGGGAAAACTACCTTCTCGCTCTGCCTCCGCTCACGGCTCGCTTTCGCTCTCCGTTCACATCGAGGCGCTCCCTGCAGTCGCGCTCGCAGCCCTCGCGAGAAGTGAACCGCGCCTTATTCCGTTCGACGCGGACGTTCTGTGGCCGGTTTCGTCGAACTGACACGAAATGTCGCTCCCGAACACACTGCCCCGTGAATCCACGTTTCTCGCGTCGCGGATCGTCAAGTCGGTCCGGGATATCCCCGGTGTCAGCGACTCACTGTCGCTGCGATACAGGTTCGACGATGTGACACCCACCGTCGGCAAGGCCGACCGCCCCCATTGTGCGCGAGACCCCTACGAGTCAGTGAGCGAGGACGGGGTCGGTCAGCATCTCGACGTCGGCGGGAACGGTGACTGCCCCGACCGCGGATCACCGTCAGCGCCCGGGTCCCCTCGGAGGGGCGCTGGGTACCCCGGGACGAGACGCCGACCTCGACCTGGTCGTGAGTTCGCGTCCCCTCGACGCGGTCGACGATGTATCGCCGGGCGCGGCGACGGAATCCGGCGGTTCGTGCTAATCGCGCGTCCGGTCGTTCAGTCGAGGGCGTACTCGGCCGGGGGCCCACCACAGGCGGGACAGGCGTCGTCGCTCGCCGTCAGGTTCCGGCCACAGTCGCGACACTCGTAGTGGACGTACCCGCTGGCGCTGGTCCCGGGCAGCCAGTCGGTGATCGACATAGTGTCCACCCCGCCGGTCAGTCCCCGGCCGTCGCGGCGGCGGTCCCGACACGCCCGCCGGGACGGCCAGCAACGACTCCCGTAGTGATTCCACCCGGTCGCACGTCCCCCAGCGTGCGGGTCCGCCGCGTCCGAGACGCCCGTATGTGCCTGTTACACATAGATGTGTGGTGATACAAATTCTTAATTGTTAATATTTTTGTTTCGGGCAAGCGGTGGTCGGTTCGGCCGGTCAAGCGGGCTCGGTCCGGAGTGGACCGGGGCCAGTCGAGGCGGAGACCGGCGGTGCCGTTATGTGATGGCGTCGCATACTGGTGTTCCGTGAGTTGGAAGGTCGTCCTGGGTGGAGTCGGGATCGGCGTCGTGGTCGTCGTCTTCGGCGTCGCGCCTCCCGGCAGCGACAGCGAGACGGCGTTCGCCACGCTCGTCGAGGGCCTCCGGATGGGCGACTGGGGCGCCGACCGCGGCTGGACGCCCCCCACTCCAGCGCCCCCCGGCAACGCGACCGGGCCGGTCGGCGACGTCCGGGCGGCGTGGTCACGCGGAGCGTGAGCCCTCGAACGGTGGGATCACCGCTCAGTTCCGCATGTCCCACTGCTCGAAGCCGTAGGACTCGACCCCGTTCAGGCGGCGCCGCTCGGCGTCGGTAAACGAGAGGTCGGCGGCCGCGAGGTTCTGGTTTAGCTGTTCGCGGGTGCTACACCCGATCACCGGCACCGTGGGCTGGTCGCGGTCGAGCATCCACGCGAGGACGACCGTGTTGCCGTCGACCCCCTTGCGCTCGGCGATCTCCTCGATTGCGCGCATCTTCACGCGGTTCTCCGAGCGGACGTACCCCTCCGGGATGGAACGGTCGTCCCGGCCGTAACAGCCAGAGAGCGTCGGCGAGTACGGCAGGAGCGTCAGGTCGTGCTGCGTACAGTAGTCGACGAGTTCGTCTGTCGTGGCGAGTTGCCCGCCGAAGCCCGCGTCGCGGTCGGGGACCAGATACGAGAAGCGGGGCTGGACGCACTCGAAACGCGGGAGTTCCCGCTCCGCCGCGATACGGTTGGCGCGGGCGACCCGCCAGGCGGGGAAGTTGCTCGCGCCCAGGTGACGGACCTTCCCGGCGTCGACCGCCTCGCCGAACGCCTCCATCACGTCGGTCTGGGGCGTGTCGGGGTCGTCGACGTGGGCGTAGAGCAGGTCGATAGTGTCGATACCGAGGCGGTCGCGACTGCGGTCTATCTCCTGGCCGACGAGGTCGGGGTCGAGACTCGTCGGGACGTCCTGGTATCCGAAACCCAACTTCGTCGCGACGGTCATCTCGTCGCGGACGCCCCGCTCGGCGAGCCACTCGCCGACGAGGGGCTCGCTCTCGGGTTCGTCGTAGCCGTCGACCCACGTCGCGTAGATGTTGGCTGTGTCGAGAAACCGCCCGCCCGCCTCGTAGTAGCGGTCCAGCAGCGCGAGAGACGTCTCCCGGTCGACCTTGCTCCCGAAGTACATCGGCCCGAGGCAGAGCTCGCTGACCGACTCGCCAGTGGTTCCGAGCGGTGTCGTGTCCATACACCGGCGTGGAACGAGCGACAGGTAAATGCGACCCTCCCGGGTGATAGCGCCGGTTTCGGTCGCCTCGGCACCCACCACCCCGAACGCCGTCGAACGCCCGGCATCGCGAACCCGACTCACGCGGACCGCCGTAACTGTGTCCCGCGACGACCGTCCGACTGCGGGCGGTCGACGTGGAAACGACCGACAGCAGTCCGTGTCAGTCGTCGACCGAGACGGTCTCCCAGTCGTGGTCGCCGTGGGCGCCCTCTCGTTCCTTTGCGGCCTGTTCGACGCGGATGAACTCGGCGCGTTCGCGGGCCGCGGGGATGGTGTGGCCGCCACAGTACGAGAGGCCGGAGCGGATGCCCGCGGTGAACTCGTCGGCGACGCCTTCGAGCGGCCCCTCGTACTCGGTAAAACCCTCGACGCCCTCGTCGGCGGCGACGAGTTCCCCGGCGCCGTCCTTGTCCGAGCGGTCCTCGGCGGCCGCCGTCGTCGCCATCCCGCGCGAGCGCTTGTAGCGCTGGCCGTCGATCTCGATGACCTCCGGAGGCGCTTCCTCGGTGCCGGCGAAGAGACTGCCCAGCATGACGGTGTCGGCGCCGGCCATCAGCGCCTTGACTGCGTCGCCCGACGACCGGATGCCCCCGTCGGCGATGACCGGGATACCCAGGTCCGCCGCCTCGTCGGCGCAGTCGTCGACGGCCGTTAGCTGGGGGACGCCAGCGCCCGCCACGCGCCGGGTCGTGCAGTGCGAACCGGGACCGATGCCGACCTTGACGGCGTCGGCGCCGGCGTGATAGAGGTCCGCGACGCCAGCGGACGTGGCGACGTTCCCGGCGACGATGTCGGCGTCGGGGAACTCCCCCGCGAGGGTCTCGACGGCGTCGAGACAGCGCTCGAGGTGGCCGTGGGCGACGTCGACCATCACGCAGTCCGCGCCCGCCTCCAGGACCGCGCCGGTCCGCGCGACGCTGTCCTCGGCGATACCGACCGCGGCGCCCACGGGCTGGCCGGTTTCGGCGACCTCGCGGACTTCGGCGGCCTGTTCTTCGCGGTCCAGGAACCGGTGTATCGTACCGAACCCGCCGGCCCGACCGAGCGCGATGGCCGTCTCGTGCTCGGTGACGGTGTCCATCGGCGCCGACAGTAGCGGCGTCGCCAGTTCGATGTCGGGCGTCAGTGACGTCGAGAGGTCGACCGCGCTCCGACTGTCGACGGGCGAGCGCTGGGGGACCAGCAACACGTCGCCGTACGAGAGCCCGGTTCGGAGTTCGTCCATGCCGCACACGCCTTGACGACGGGACTGTAAACCTCTTTCGAGAGCGGGTTACGTCCGTCCGACACCGGGAGATTGACCCGGGACGAATCCACACTCCGTTTCCGGCGGCTCGTCAGTGGAACGCCTTCTCGCCCGCCTCGACGGGGACCTCGAGCCAGTTGTCAGTCGGCGGCAACGGGCACTCGTACCGGTCGGAGTACGCACAGGTCGGGTTGTACGCCTCGTTGAAATCCAGCACCCACCGACCGTCGTCGGTCCGATGGTGCTCGGGCTCGAGGTCGATGTACCGGCCCGCGCCGTAGGTCTCGTCGCCACTGGTCGCGTCCCGGAAGGGCACCCAGAGCCGGTCGTCGGTCGGGTCGCTCTTGTACGCCGTGAGCGTGACCGCCTCGCCGTCTATCTCGACAGTGAACTCGCCCCACTCGACGTACTCCTGTTCGCCGTCGGTGCTCGTCCCCACGACCACTCGCTCGCGCTCGTCATCGGCGTCGAGTTCGACGACGAACCGGTACGCCGGGTCGACCGGGTAGTACTCCAGCCCGTCGAACCCGGCGCGCTCCTCGTGCGGGAGCGGCGAGCGGGGGTTCGTGCCGAAGTACTCGTCCTTTCGCTCGCGCTGTGCCTCTATCGCCGCCTGCCAGTCCTCTGTCGTGCTCATATCTGAATGCCCTCGTTCGTCACTCATCCGTCGATACCTCTGTGTCGACCGGCGACGTCTTTCCCGAGGTCCGCGAACGCGTCGTCTATCATGCTCTGGACCTGTGCGACGAGCGCGCCCCAGCGTTCGTCGTCCGGCGCGATACCGATCGCCTGTGCGACCTGCATGACGCTCAGGTGGTACACCTCCTGGACGCCAGGTCCGGTCTCCCGGACGACGACGCTACAGGGAAACAGCGCGCCGACGCGCTTGCCGCCCGCCTCGAGCGCGTGTTCGCCCGCTGCCGGGACGCCCAGCCCGACGACCGTGTACGGCTCCGGGTCCGCGTCCCGTTCCTCGCCGATCCGCTCGGACGGCGAGAACTCCGTCGGGAACGAGAACCCGACTTCCCCGAAGACGTCCCTGACGTGTGAAAGCGCCGCCTCGTGGTCCATCCGGAGTGTCACCGACCGCTCGCCGAGTCGCTCGGGACTGAGTGCGGGGTCGGACACCCCCGACTCGTCTCTGTCCATGTCCGTAGTATTGTGGAGAAAGTACAAAAATATGGCGGTCGAAAGCCTGTCCTCTCTCGTCACGTCCGCTGTCCAGAAGCGAAGTATTTCAGTCTTCATCCTCTAAAGGCTATATTTTGACGTTCCAGTGGGGTATCTCCCCTCGTTACCGGGACGCTCGTAGCGTCCAGTCCGGGTTATAGGATTGCGATAATTGTACAACACTTTATTGCCGTGGCCGCCGAAACGCCGGGTATGACCGAACCGTTCGTCGTAGTCGGCGGCGACGCGGCGGGGATGAGCGCGGCCAGCAAGTTCAGGCGGGAGGCGCCCGACCGGGAAGTCGTCGTCTTCGAGAGGGGCGAGTGGGTGTCCTACGGCGCCTGCGGGTTGCCCTACTACGTGAAAGGCGAGGTCGAACGACTGGACGACCTCGTGTCGGTGACGGCCGAGGAGTTCGTCGAGGAGCGGGGCGTCGACCTGCGGACGAACCACGAGGTGACGGCGATCGACCGCGAGCGACGGGTCGTGACCGTCGCGGGCCCGGACGGGGAGTTCGAACAGCCCTACGGCGACCTGCTGGTCGCGACCGGCGCCCGCGCGGTCGAACCGCCGGTCGAGGGGGTCGACCTCGACGGCGTGTTCACCCTCCACAGCATGGGCGCCGCCGCGGCGGTCCGGCGATACCTCGGACTGGACGCGCCCGGGGCCGACCTCTCGGCCGTCGGGTACGGGTCGATCGCGGACGAGTACGCGGGAGCCATCGCACCGAAAGCGGTGGGCATCGTCGGCGGCGGGTACGTCGGCATCGAGATGGCCGAGGCCTTCGCCGCACACGACCTCGACGTCCACCTCTTCGAGATGCTCCCGCACACGCTCCAGCCGTTCGGGGCCGAGGCCGCCGCGACGGTCGAGGACCACCTCGCCGGGCAGGGCGTGCACCTCCACCTCGACACGCCAGTCGAGGCCTTCCGCGGCGAGGACCGCGTCGAGGCCGTCGCCGCGGGGGACGAGGAGGTCCCGGTCGACCTGGCGCTCGTCGGCGTCGGCGTCGCGCCCAGTACGGACCTCGCGGAGCGCGCGGGGATCGAACTCGGGCCGACCGGCGCGGTCGCGACCGACGCGTACGGCCGGACGAACGACGAGCGCGTCTTCGCGGCCGGCGACTGCGCCGAGGCGAGAAACGCCGTGACCGGCGAGCCCGACCACGTCCCGCTGGCGCTGACGGCGAACCGCGCGGGGCGAGCGGTCGGGCAGACGGTCGCCGGCGACCCGACGCCCGTCGGCGACATCGTCGCCACCGCGGCGGTCAAGGCGTTCGACCTCGACGTCGCCCGCACCGGCGTCCTCGACCCCGAGGTCGCGCGCGAGGCCGGGTTCGACCCGGAGTCGGTCACGATCACCACCCAGTCGCGGGCGCACTACTACCCGGGCGGCGAGGAGATACAGATCACGATGGTCGGCGACCGCGAGAGCGGCCGCGTCCTCGGGGCGAGCATGGTCGGGCGCGAGGGCGTCGCCAAGCGTATCGACACCGTGGCGGCCGCGCTCCACGCGGAGCTGACGGTCCGCCAGCTCTCGTATCTCGACCTGGCGTACGCCCCGCCGTTCAGCCCGGTGTGGGACCCGGTCCTCACGGCCGCGAAAGTGCTCGAGGGGAAACTCGCGTAACCGGCGGACGCGGTTTTTTATACTG
>JAZKRZ010000101.1:0-11496 GCA_036626395.1 Haloarculaceae archaeon | reverse complement strand
CACGAACTCGCCCACGTCAAGAACCGCGACGTGATGGTGATGACCATCGCCTCCTTCCTCGCGACGATCGCGATGTTCATCCTCCGGTGGGGCTGGCTGTTCGGCGGCGGCCGCAATCGCCAGGGCGGCGCGCAGGTGTTCGTCGCCATCATCGCCTCCCTGGTGGTGTGGATCGTCTCTTTCCTGCTCATCAGGGCGCTCTCGCGCTACCGGGAGTACGCCGCCGACCGCGGTGCCGCGCTCATCACCGGCAAGCCGTCGGCGCTGGCCTCGGCGCTGATGACCATCGACGGTCGGATGGACCGGGTCCCCGACGAGGACCTGCGCGAGCAATCGGAGATGAACGCTTTCTTCATCGTCCCCATCAGCAAGGGCGCGATCGCGAAGTTCTTCAAGACCCACCCGCCGACCGAAAACCGCGTCGAGCGCCTGCGCGACCTCGAACGCGAGATGGAGACGGCCTGACCGGCGGTCCGCGCCACCACACTCACGCATCGACCCCCCGTCCCGACCTGCCGGTTCCACAGCCGTTAGGTGCACGCAGACGAACCGCAAGACGGCATGACGGAATTCGACCTGCACCCGCTCGGTCTCGGCACCTGGCAAAACGACGTCCCCGAGGAGTGTGCGGAGAGCGTGGAAACGGCGCTCGAACTGGGCTATCGCAACGTCGACACCGCACAGGCCTACGGCAACGAAGACGCCGTCGGTCGGGGGATCGCCGCGTCGTCGGTCCCCCGCGAGGAGGTCTTTCTCGCGACGAAAGTCGACACTGCCAACCTCTCGTACGACGACGTCCACGAGACCACCCGCGAGAGCCTCGACAGACTCGACACCGACTACGTCGACCTGCTGTACGTCCACTGGCCGACCGAGACCTACGACGCCCCCGAGACGCTCCGGGCGTTTCAGGAACTGTACGACGAGGCTCTCATACGGCATATCGGCGTCTCGAACTTCGAGCCACGCCATCTCGACGAGGCCCGAGACATCCTGGACGCGCCCATCTATGCCAACCAGGTGGAACTGCACCCCTACCTCCAGCAGGAGGAACTCCGCGCGTACGCCGACGAACACGACCACCACGTCGTCGCCTACTCGCCGCTCGCTCGCACGTCGGTCCTCGACGACGAGGTGCTCGCGGACATCGCCGAGAAACACGACGCCTCGGTCCCGCAGATAGTGCTGGCCTGGCACCTCGACCTCGATATCGTGACCATCCCCAAGGCCACGAGCGCCGAGCACATCCGGGACAACTGGGGTGCCTACGACGTGGACGTAGACGAGGAGGACCACGAGCGCATCGCCGGCCTGGACCGGGGCCAGCGCGAGGTCGACTTCGCGGGCGCGCCCTGGAACAACTGACGACGGGACTGACGGGCGGAGGGAAGCGACTTTTTGCGTCGGCCCCCGAGTGGGCGCATGGGACTGCTCGACGGGCTGAAGTCGGCGCTGGGGATGAAAGCCGAGTCCGACGCGACCCGGGACGCCGACCCCGAGGACCTGTTCGGGATGAGCACCGCCTACCTGACGATGGAGGCCGACCTGGGCTACGAGCCGGCGGGGACGGCCGCGCTCTGTTTCTCGGGGGTCGACAGCACCGACTTCGAGGCCGCCGTGGAGAACGTCGAGGCCATCCTCGAAGCGGGGGAGGTCGAGACCGGCACCGAGGCTCGCTTCACCGAGGACGACCACGGCTACGAGTGGGTCGTCCTGGACGACGACGACCCCGAGGACCTCGTGACGAGCATCCACTTCGCCGCCGACGAGTTCATCGAGC
The DNA here is from genome assembly GCA_036626395.1 of Haloarculaceae archaeon. Lineage (GTDB taxonomy): Archaea > Halobacteriota > Halobacteria > Halobacteriales > Haloarculaceae > QS-5-68-33. Next base: position 9,716 of record JAZKRZ010000101.1, on the reverse strand, counting down.
GCGGCTACGGGTCGCGCCTCCTGGCTGCGGTCTTCGGCTTCGAAAAGGAGGGCCAGCCGGCCTACTGGATTTACTCGTTCCGCCGGGGCGCGTACTACCCCTTCGCGCCCAGCGGCGACCACGACCGCGCCAGCGACGTCGAGTTCAAACTCCAGAGCGTGCTCGACGGCGAACTCTCGGTCGAGTCGAACAAGGAGTACTGGTACCCCCTCTGGCCCGACCGCCCCGGCGGCCACCCCTGGGAGTAGCCGGAACCGTCCCCGTGCGCCCGTCGTGCGAACCCGCTCCGAGACGACACACCCGACTACTTCCACCACCAGCCACGCCGCCCCAGTGGTGCCGCCACGCCCGCCGACCCCCGCGTCCCGACCGCTCGGCACAAGAACGTTCGGATCCCTGCCCGTGTCGAGCGACCGCAGTCACGCCGTTTCACTTTCACTACGGTGTTAACGAGACTTTATGTGACGGGGGGCACAACGGCGTGGTATGGCGACAGACGACCTCGAAGACCTGCCGGGCGTGGGCCCGGCGACCGCGGAGAAGCTCATGGACAACGGGTTCGACGGCTACCAGGGGATCGCCGTCGCGTCACCCGGCGAACTCTCGAACACCGCCGACATCGGGGAGTCCTCGGCGGCGGACATCATCAACGCGGCCCGCGAGGCCGCCGACATCGGCGGCTTCGAGTCCGGCGCCCAGGTGCTGGAGCGGCGCGAGCAGATCGGCAAGCTCTCCTGGGGCGTCGACGAGGTCGACGACCTGCTGGGCGGGGGTGTCGAGACCCAGTCGATCACCGAGGTGTACGGCGAGTTCGGCGCCGGCAAGTCCCAGGTCACCCACCAGCTCTCGGTCACCGTCCAGCTCCCGCGCGAGCACGGCGGCCTCGAGGGCAGCGCGATGTTCATCGACAGCGAGGACACGTTCCGCCCCGAGCGCATCGACCAGATGGTCCGCGGGCTCCCCGACGCGGCCATCGAGGACGCGATGGTCCTCCACGACGTCGCCGAGGACGGCGAGGCCGACGCCGGCGACGAGGACCTGCTGGAGGCCCTCGTCGAGACGCTGCTCGACAACATTCACGTCGCGAAGGCGTTCAACTCCAACCACCAGATCCTGCTGGCCGAACAGGCCCAGGAGATCGCGAGCGAGAGCCAGGACGAGGAGTTCCCCATCCGACTGCTGTGCGTGGACTCGCTGACCGCGCACTTCCGCGCGGAGTACGTCGGCCGCGGGGAACTCGCCGAGCGCCAGCAGAAACTCAACAAGCACCTCCACGACCTGATGCGGGTCGGTGACCTCCACAACACGGCCGTGGTCGTCACCAACCAGGTCGCCTCGAACCCCGATTCCTTCTTCGGCGACCCCACCCAGCCCATCGGCGGGAACATCCTCGGACACACCTCGACGTTCCGGATCTACCTGCGCAAGTCCAAGGGCGACAAGCGGATCGTCAAACTCGTCGACGCGCCGAACCTCCCCGACGGCGAGGCCGTCATGCGCGTCGAAGAGGACGGCCTCATGAACGAGTGAGATCCTGACTCCCGCCGGCAGCGTCACGCCGACTGCGCGTGCTTCGTCGTCACCGGCGTCACGGTCGAGGGCCGACCGGCGCGTTCCCCTCCCTTCGCTTTCCCCTTCCGTTTCCGGTGTCACAATACACTTGGAGCGTCGCGCCCAACGGACTGGCATGGCGATAACCCTGTACCAGCTCGATGGCTGTCCGTACTGCGAGAAAGTCGCGGACCGGCTCGACGAACTCGGGGTCGACTACGACACCGAGTGGGTCGAGGCGATGCACTCCGAGCGCAACGAGGTCAAGCGGGTGTCGGGCCAGCGGGGCGTCCCTGTGCTCGTCGACGACGAGACGGGCATCACGATGGCCGAGTCCGACCGCATTCTCGAGTACGTCGACAGTTCCTACGCCTGATCACGCGCCCCCGGCGTCGGTCCCGTCGCCAGCATCGCTCGCGAGGACTTCCTGCTGGACGTAGACGAGGAGGGCACCGACTGTCGCGAAGACGGCCGGGTAGCCGAACCCGACCACGAGGGCCAGGTACCGGTCCGGGACGACGACCCCGCGGAGCCCGACCATGGAGACGAGGACGTACGAGACCAGGACTGCGACGACCCCCCGCTTCAGCCCCGCGCGCCAGGGGAAGGAGACGAACGCCCTCTCCAGAACGACGTCGAACCCGAAGACGGTGAACAGGACCGCGGCGGCGTCCTCGTCGACCGCTTCGGGCTCTACGTCCGACGCGTGTTCGGAACTCATGGGGGAGAGTCCGCAAACGGACGACTAAAGAGTTCCCCCGGAAGTGATCGATTTGATAGTCAGAGCGCCCCAGCGGCCCGAACGCGCGCCCGGCGCGAGCGCCGCTCGCGGTCGTCACTCCTCGGGGTCGAAATCGAGCGCCGCGGAGTTGATGCAGTAGCGCTTGCCCGTGGGGTCGGGGCCGTCGTCGAAGACGTGGCCGAGGTGGCCGCCACACGAGGCACACACCACTTCGGTGCGGCGCATCCCGTGGCTGGTATCCAGGCGCGTCTCGACGTTGCCCTCCTCGACGACGTCGAAGAAACTCGGCCAGCCGTGGCCGGAGTCGAACTGCTGGTCGGTCGTGAACAGGGCGTTCCCACAGGCCGCACAGGTGAACTCGCCCTCGTCGTCGACGTCGAGGTACTCGCCGCTGAACTTCGGCTCGGTGCCGCGCTCGCGGAGGATCCGGTACTCCTCCTCTGTGAGGCGGTCGCGCCACTCCTCGTCGGTCGTCGGGGCGTCGTCGTTCCCTGCCTCGTCCGTCTCGGCGTCTGCATCGCTCATACCTGCAACTGGGGCTCCAGCCGGAAATACTGTCCGTCGCCCGACGCCCCTGTCAGCGCGTTCACTGGGACGTCTCCGGAGTCACTCCGGCCCCCGCTCGTCGAGACGCTCGCCCCGTTCGCGCCCCGCCGCTCGCGGGTCGCCGTGTTCCACGCTCGCCGTTCTGCGGTCGCCCTCGCCCCCGCCGGCAACTTTTTATATTACCTGTGGTTATTCCGGGGTATGGACCTGCCGACGTCGGCGGACCTGCGGGAGCGCCGGAACGAGCTGGGGTTGACCCAGAGCGACCTCGCCGAACGTGCTGACGTCTCTCAGCCGCTGATCGCCCGGATCGAGGGCGGTGACGTGGACCCGCGGCTCTCGACGCTCCGCCGGATCGTCAACGCCCTGGCGGAGGCGGAGGGTGACATTCTGCGCGCCGAGGACCTGATGAACTCGCCGGTGGTGAGCGTCCGACCCGACGATTCGGTCCACGAGACGACCGAACTGATGGACACGCAGGGCTACTCGCAGGTGCCGGTCGTCCGCGACGGCACGCCCGTGGGGCTGATCGGTAACTCGGACATCCGCCAGCGCTCGGAGGCGGCCGACACCGACAACGTCGGGCAACTGCCCGTCGACGAGGTGAAACGCGACGCCGTCGCGAGCGTCGAGCCCGACGCGACGCTGGACGAGATAAACGACTACCTCAACCACAACGACGCCGTCCTCGTCGTCGAGGGCGGCGAGACCGTCGGGATCATCACCGAGGCGGACATCGCCGCCCACATCAGCTGAGCCGCGTCGCCCGCCCCGCGTCATACTGCCGGCTGTAACATTTTGAAAAAATCCGGCACCCCGGGGTGCCGGGTATCTTTACGAACTTACAGCCGGCAGTATCAGTCCTCGTCCCTGCCGTCGTCGGGTCCGTCCTCGTCGGGAACCACCGCGATGCCGGTGGTCTCGGTCTCGCCGAAGCCGGCGCTCAACACGCGAGTGAGGGCGTCTTCGACGCGTTCGTCGGTCTCCTCGTAGGCGTCGGGCTCGACCTCGATGACGAACCCGGTCGTGATGTTCGGCGCCGTGGGGAGAAAGATGACGTCGCGGCCGTCCTCGGTCTTTTTCCCCGTCTTGAACGCGGTCATCCGCAGTCCGTCCCAGGTTTCGAGTTTGACCGGGGCCTGGAGTTCGTCGGTCCCCGAGACGACCGTCTCGACGGCCATCTTCGAGGCGTTGTAGACGACCCGCAGCCCGGGCAACTGGTTCATCGCGCCGTCGAGCGTGCTCTCGATGAAATCACCGAAGGCCGTCCGCATCAGGTACCCCAGCGAGAACACCAGCAGGACGAAGATGACGAGCGTCAGCGAGACGCGCAACGGCGTCGAGAGGTCATAGCTGTTGCTCCCGACCGCGACCGTCACGTCGGTGATGGGCAGCGGGACCGCTGCCAGCGCCGTGTACAGCCAGATGATGATGTAGGCGGTCACCAGCAACGGTACCAGGATTATCAGTCCGCTCGCGAAGTCCCGTTTCCAGCTGCCCGAGCTCATCTACCCCTACCTGTCACCGCACGGGTAATCAGCGTGTTCCTTCGCAGCGGTCGACCGTGACCCGGCTGTCGACGACCGGAACGGACGCCGGTCGCCGGGTCGCGACCGCCTCTCATCCGTCGACGACCGCGCGGATCGCGAAGCTGGCGTTCTCCTTGCGTTCGAGCACGCGCCGGTAGAAATACGAGAACCACTTCTCGCCGAAGGGGGCGTACTGCCAGACCTCGCGGTCGGCGGCGAGTTCGACCTGCGTGTCCTCGCGGACGCCCATCAGCATCTGTATCTCGTAGGGCGTGCCGTGTTCTGCGTGGAGTCGCACGGCCTCCTCGACCATGGCCGGGTCGTGGCTCCCGACGGCGACCCCGTCCTCGAAGCGCTCGAACATGTAGGCCAGCAGCTCGCGGTATTTTTCGTTCACGCGGGCTTTCTCGCGGTAGGCGACGTCGGGCGGGGGGTCGTAGGCGCCCTTGACCAGGCGTACCTTCCCCGGCAGGTCGGCCAGTCGTTCGAGGTCGGTGCGCGTCCGCCGGAGGTTCGCCTGCACGCAGACGCCGACGTTCCCGTACTCGCGTGCCATCCGCTCGAAGGCGTCCAGCGTCGCGTCCGTCGTCGTGTGGTCTTCCATGTCGACCCAGACGAACCGGCCGCGGTCCGCGGCGCGCTCGACGACCCGCGCGAGGTTCTCCCGGAAGACCCGCTCGGCGACGTCCAGCCCGAGCTGGGTTGGCTTGACGGACACCCGTGCACGCAGGTCCGTCCCCGCGAGGTCGTCCAGCAACTCGCAGTACGTGTCGGCGTCCGCGTCCGCCGGCCCGCGCTCCTCGTAGTGTTCGCCGAGGAGATTGAGGATCACGCCGACCCCCTCGGCGTTGCGCTCCCGGGCGTGCTCCAGCGCCCCGGGAACCGTCTCGCCCGCGACGAACCGGGTGGCGATGGGCGGTATCACGCGTGCAAGTATTGCCGCGAACGGCAAAGGCGTATCGGCGACGTCCGCCTCACCGTCCCGACCGCCACGGGCCGGGCGACGGTGGGCACGCCTGCGGCGGGTAGCGGCGCGGATCCCCGGCGATTAAGAGCCGCGGGCCTGACCGGCCGGGTATGGATCCGGTCGCGGTGGTCGTCACGGCGCTGTGGGCGATGCTGCCGGCGTACGTCCCGAACAACGCCGCCGTCCTCGCGGGCGGGGGCCGTCCCATCGACGGCGGACGCACCTGGGGTGACCGGCGCCTGCTCGGTGACGGCAAGACCTGGCGGGGCACCGCCGTCGGCACGCTCGCCGGCGTCGCGCTCGCGCTCGCCCTCAACGCCGTCAACGACGCCGCGACCGGTGCCCTCGGCGTTTCCCCCCCGGAATTCTCCCTCCTCGCGGCGCTGGGACTGGCGCTGGGCGCCATGGGCGGCGACATCGCCGCGTCGTTTCTCAAGCGCCGCTCGGGTCGCGAGCGCGGCGCCCCCTTCCCGGGCGTCGACCAGCTCGATTTCGTCGTCGGCGCGCTCGTGCTCGCGACGCTGCTCGATTTCGGGTGGGTCGCCCAGCACTTCACCCTGCCCGTCCTCGCGGTCGTCTTCCTCGTCACGCCGCTGTTGCACGTCTGCACGAACGCCCTCGCGTACGCCCTCGGGTTCAAGGACGAACCCTGGTAGCGACGCGAACGCGCGTCGTCTCCGGCGACACGCCTTCCTCGACGTCGGGTCCTCCGGGTGGCTACCGACATTGCCCCCGGCGGGATCCCTCGAACCAGTCGACGTCCCGAGCGATTAATACTGTCGGACACAAGTGAGGCCACCGTCGGTGGCTCGTTCGACCGGGAACGGGCGTTTCGCTGGCGTGTTCCCGACGAGCGTGTTCACGTACTTGTGTCCGACAGTATAACCGTCCCTCACCCCCTCGACGGGACATGGGACTGATCGCGACGACCCTCCCCGGGGCGACGCTGGAAGTCGAGTCGATGCAGGCCAACCCCGCCGGCCCACCGGCGTTCGACGCCTACCGCGGCTTCTGCCGCGAGAACGACCTCGATTTCCGCCTGGACTGCCTGCTCGACGTCGACCGCGCGACCGGCGGGGACACCCGGGACGGCCCCGGCCGCGACACGTCCGCCCGCACCGACATGACCGGCCCACAGCGGGAGGCGCTCGTGACCGCCCACGAGATGGGCGACTCCGACGTTCCCCCGTGACGCGACGCTCGCCGACGTCGCGGCCGAACTCGGCGTCGCGCCGCCTTCCCTCTCGGAACGACTGCGCCGCGCCCAGTCACACCTCGTCGGCCGGTTGCGCGCCGCCGACGGGGAAATAAAACCCCGAATAAATTAGGGTCGAGGCTACGGATGGACTGTCCATAGAGGCGGACAGACGATGCAAGACACCGAGGGCCGCGCGGCGATCGACGCGCGCGGCGTGGAGCTGACGTACTCGGACGGGACCGAGGCGGTCAGGGGGATCGACCTGACGGTCCCGGAGGGGGAGTTCTTCGGGTTTCTCGGGCCCAACGGCGCGGGCAAGACGACGATCAAGACGTTCGCGACGCTGCTGTCGCCGACCGGCGGCGAGACCCGGGTCAACGGGTTCGACGTCGAGCGCGAGGCACGGAAAGTCCGCGAATCCATCGGTTACATGGCCCAGGAGACCAGCGTCGACCTCGAACTGACGGCTCGCGAGAACGTCCGGTTCGCCGCCCAGGCGTACGGCGTCCCCCGCGGGGAGCGCGCCGAGCGCATCGATGAACTGCTGGAGCTCGTGGACCTGGCCGACGTCGCCGACAAGGAGGCCGACGAGTTTTCCGGCGGGATGAAAAAGCGACTGGACGTGGCGACGGCCCTCGTTCACGACCCGCCGCTCGTGTTCCTCGACGAGCCCACGACGGGACTGGACCCGAAGGCGCGCAACCGGCTGTGGGAGTACTTCCAGCGCATCAACGACGAGGGGACGACGCTCTTTCTGACGACGCAGTACCTGGAGGAGGGCCTCTTCGAGAAGGTGCTCGTGACGCCGATGAGTCGCACCGCGGTCTTCCTCGGCAAGACCGCCGCGGAGATCCTGCGGATCGTCGTCCAGATCGTCATCATCCTCGGGATGGGAGTCCTGCTGGGCGCCGAGATCGCGACCGGACTCGCCGGCGCCGTCGGCATCGTCTGTATGGGCATCCTGTTCTCGCTGTGGTTCGTCGCCTTCTCGAACATCGTGGCCGTGGTGACGCGCGACCAGGAGTCGACGATCATCGGGGCGAACCTCCTGCAGTTCCCCCTGCTTTTCGTCTCGACCGCGTTTCTCCCTCTGGAGTTTCTGCCCGGGTGGATCCAGACCATCGCGACGTTCAACCCCGTGACCTACGGCGTCGACGGCGCCCGCGCGCTCATGCTCGGCGAGGACGTGATGACCGTCATCGAGGTGACGCGCTTTGGCGGTATCTGGGACACGCTCGTCCCCGCGGTCGTGGTTCTCCTCGCGCTGGACCTCGCGCTCGGCGCCGCGATGGTCTATCTCCTCAACCGCGCCTCCAGTTCCTCGGTCCGGTAGCTACTGTTCCATCTCGACGTCCTCGATGACCTCGACCTCGACGTCGTCCTCGACGCCGATCCGGGCGAACTGCGTGCGGACGTGCTCTTTGGCGGCCGCGAGAGCCCGGTCGAGCGTGTCGAACCCCCGCGGGACCGGCGACTCGAAGGCGACCTGGATCTCGCGGTCGCCGACGCGCTGGGTCGAACCGCCGCTCTCGACCTCGTAGAACTCGTCACACACCCAGACGTACGGCGCGTCGTCGTCGGGCGACCCCTGGAACGTCGGCGGGTCCTCGCCACGCTCGTAGATCGTGCCCGTCAGCGCCGTCCCGCCGGCCGACCCACGCACCAGTATCATGACCTGGTCTACGCACGCTGCGGGCAAAAGGGCGCCGTCCGCGGTGTCGCCGGGTCGTACGGACCGCGGTCAGTCACCCCCGGACCGACCGCACGGGAGCCTCCGGTCGTAACGGGACGCGGGGACAGCGATCCGGGTCAGACCGCGAGGTCGACGACCACCGGCAGGTGGTCTGAGGGGTACGAACCGTCCGCGGTGACGTCGGCCGCGACGCCGTAGTGGTCGACGTCACAGTCGACGACGAACACGTGGTCGATCCGGCGGCCGGGTCGGAGCGACTCGTAGTCGGTCCGGGTCGTCGCCGGCCCGTGGGCGGGATGGGGGCTCGCGAGGCGGGCGTCCGCGAGCGGGCTCTCGAACTCGCCCTCGCCCGCGAGGACCCGGTAGGGCCGCTCCCCGGGCGTCGCGTTGCAGTCGCCGGCCACGACGGCGGGCCCGCCGTCGCGGAGCGCGGGGAGGCGCTCCACCAGGAGGCGTGCGCCCTCCGCGCGGGCGCGCTCGCCCTCGTGGTCCAGGTGCGTGTTACAGTAGGTCAGCGTCGCCCCCGTCTCGCGGTCGTGCAGGCGAACCCAGGTCGCGATCCGGGGGTAGGTGGCGTCCCAGCCGACGCTGCCTTCCGCCTCGGGGGTCTCCGAGAGCCAGAAGGTGTCGCCGGCGACGCGCTCGAAGCGCTCGCGACGGTAGCCGACGGGGCAGAACTCGCCCTCGCGCTCGCCGCCGTAACGCGGGCGGCCGACCCACTCGTAGGCGTCGAGTGCGGCCCGCAGGTCGTCGTACTGGTCGGCCAGGGGCTCCTGGAGGCCGACGACGTCGGGGCGGTGAAACCGGAGCGTGCTCGCGACCGCCTCGCGACGGCCGTCCCAGGCGAAACGGCCGTCCGCATCGACGTCGCGACGCACGTTGAAGCTGCACACCCGGACCCGCTCGTCCATACGTGTTCGTGTCCCCGCCCGGTCTTGAACGTGCGGTGTCGCCGTCAGCCTTGCCGGCGACCGACCGCGCCCAGTCGAGCGCCCGGTCGACGGCCCCGCGAGGGGGAAACGTGTTTGACCCCCGAGCACGACGTACCCGCTATGTCTGACCTCGGGGACTTCACCGAGTTCGACCCCGACGAGGGGACCGACGACGACGACGGGCCCGGCGACGGGGACGCGACGACCGCCGGGGGCGACACCGGAACCGATGCGTCGACCGCCGACCCCGCGACCGACGAGTCCGGCGGGTTCGAGTCGGTTGGCGTCCGGCCACAGGGCGCCGACAGCGGACTCGGCGTCGTCTCCGCCACGGAGGGGTTGCGCATCAGCGAGGACGGCGACGAGACGCAGCTCCGCGCGTACGTCACCGTCGCGAACCGTTCGTCGGTCCGGATCGGCACGTACCTGCTCGTCCCCTATCCCGACGGGGGGGCTACCGCCACCAGTCCTGGTCGTGTCGGCGGGCACGCGGGCGGCGAGCGCCTGTTCTGTCGGATCACCGCCCTGGAGTACGCCCAGGAGTTCCGCGCCGACGAC
>JAZKRZ010000100.1:0-11565 GCA_036626395.1 Haloarculaceae archaeon | reverse complement strand
AGCGCCTCGGTGAACGAGGCCGTGAACCCGCCGGAGTTGCCGATGTTGGCGAACAACTCGAAGGGGCGCTCGTTCTCGGGGTCCTCGTTGATGTTGACGTAGAGCTTGCCGTACCCCGTGTCGATGCGCTGGGTGACGCCGTGGAGCACGTCGGGCCGGGCCCGCTTTTGGGCGTACTCGGTGGACTCGCCGTCGACTGCACCCAGGAGTTCGCCGACCTCCTCGTCGATGGTGGCCTGGACGGCCTCCTCCTCGAGGAACGCGTCGAAGCCGCCGAAGACCTCCTCGATCTGTGCGACGACCTCCTCGGCGTCCATCTCCGCGAACTCGGTGTTCTGGGCACGGGTGGTCAGCACCTGCTTCGAGCGGGTGCCGTCACGGTAGTAGGTGACGCCCTTGCCGCCGTGCTCGTAGATGTACTCGAAGACCTCCTTGGCGTCCTCGAGGGTGGAGTCGTTGGGCGCGTTGACGGTCTTGGAGATGGCCGAATCGACGCCCTCCTGGCAGGCGACCTGGACGCCCGCGTGGTCTTTCGCCGAGAGGTCGCCCGTCGTGACGAACAGTTCGCCGACGGCGTCCGGGACGGTGGTGAGGCCGTCGACGCCGTCGAACTCGTTGGTGGCCATCTGTTCCTGGGCCTCCTCTTTGACGGCGTCGACGTCGATGTCGTTCTCCTCCAGTACCCGGAGGAAGTAGTCGTCGAACTCGACGAGCATCTCGTCGCCCTGGACGTCGTCGGAGACGTTCTTGTAGTAGGCGACGTTGTAGATGGGCTCACAGCCGCCGGTCGTGTTGCCGACCATCGACGTCGTGCCCGTCGGGGCGATGGTCGTCGTGTTGTGGTTGCGGACCGGGAACCCGTCTGCCCACTCGTCGGCGTCGAGCCCCGTCTGCTTCTCGAACCACTCGCGGTACTCCGTCGGGTCGGCGAACTTCGACTTCTCCCACTCCCCGAACGTTCCCCGGTCTTCGGCGAGTTCGTGACTCGCCCACTTCGAGCCGTGGTTGATGTGGCGCATCAGCTGACGGGCGACCTCGTTCGAGGAGTCCGACCCGTAGCGCAGGCCGAGCTGGATGTACAGCTGGGCCAGGCCCATGACCCCGAGCCCGACCTTGCGCATCTCCCGGACGGTCTCTTCGATCTCCTCGACCGGGAAGTCCGACATGGTGACGACGTTCTCCAGGAAGCGCGTCCCCATCTGGATGCGGTAGTCGAACTCCGCCCAGTCGATCGCTTCCTCGAGGAAGGCGTCGACGGCGTCCTCGTGGCTGGCGTACTCGTCGCCGTGTGTGTCCTGCCAGACCCGCCAGTCCGGCGCGTCCTCGGCGGCGAGCGTCGAGAGGTTGATATGCCCGAGGTTACAGGCCTCGTACTCCTCGAGCGGCTGTTCACCACAGTTATGTGTAATAATTCCGTCAGATATGAGTGAGTGGGTATCAGGCTCCGTCAAATCGTAGACGGCTTCGTGACCATCGTGTTCAACGGATTTGACGGTCGCTGTGAACGACTCGGACCGCGGACCCCGAGTGTACGAATCCAGAGTGTCTCGTAGTTGACTCTCTTTATCATGACGCAGGAATCCGATCTCATTCTGGAATCGAATGAGGTTGTCCTTAGAGATGACGAGGTCGTGGAAACTCTTTACGTCGTACTCTTTTGTACCACCGTTACCGTCTGGGAGTTCCTTTTTTCCGGCAGGTTTTCGCTCTTCGTAGATTTTACTCGCAATACCGAAGTTTAGCAGTAGTTTCTGGACCTCTTTCAGAAGGTCGAGACTCGAGTTAGCAAGCCGGACTGTGCGCCCGTTTTCTTTGCTCCCCTGGACGCTCCCGTCGGCTGTAAACAACGCCCGCAGGAAGCCCCGGGCCATCCGCTCACTGCCTTGCATGACGGCATTGGGGACCTGCAGTTTCTCGTCTATCAAGCCGGCTTCCTCGGCGTACTCGTACAATCGAGCCGACCGAATCCGCTGTTCGACCGCTTGCGCACCACGGTAATCGTCGTCTCGACCGATCTCGTTGACTCCCACCTCGTAGTCGGCGTTTCCGACCGGCGCACGGACGACTTCGTTGACGTCCTCGGCCAGCCGTTCGGACACCTCGACGTCCTCGTCGTAGAAGTTCAACACGGCCCGCTCTTCGCCGTGCTTGAGGTGACCATCACCGACGAGCCAGCCCAGCACACGTCCCTCCTCTGTGGAACCGTGTTGCCCGAACTGACCTTTCCGGTTCTGGATGTGGACGGTATCACCGGCGTCGAGGTTACGCGCTTTTACCCAGCCGTCGTCGGTCATCACACGATGGTCGGCCGTCAAACGGAGCTCGTATCCCTCCTCTGTCGTCAGCTCGTAGACGTCTTTCTCGCCGGTCTTGTAGACGCTGCTGGCTTCTTTGACGCTATCGTCGCTCAGCCGCCCGTCGACGACGACGTCCCGAGCAACGCCTCGCTCGTACAGCTCCTCGGCCGGAACAAGCCCATTTTCGGTGCTGATGAGCGTGTCGCCGGTGACACACGGGTTCGTCGCGAGGATGCGGTGGTCGGGGTGTTCCTCGACGTCGAAGGAGTGTTCCTTGTTGACACGTTCGAGGTAGATGATCCCGGGTTCGCCGTTCTCGTGGGCGCCCTCGATGATGTGCTCCCAGAGTTCCGCGGCGGGCACCGAGAGCACCTCGCCGACCTCGACGTACTCGCCGAGGCCGAACATGTCGTAGAGCTCTTTGGTCTCGGCGGTGGCGAGGTGGGGTTCGCCCGTGCGCGGGTTCGTGAACGTGTAGTCCTCGTCGTTCTTGACGGCCGCCATGAAGCGGTCGGTGACGCCCACCGAGATGTTGAAATTCGAGAGGTGGCCCTCGACGGCGTTGCGCAGGTGTCTGGGTACCTTGCCGTCCTCGTCGATGAGTTCACGCGCCTCCTCGAGCGCCTCGGCGAAGGAGTTGTGCGTGAAGTCGTCGGGGTCGTTCAGGCGCAGCGTCCGGGCCAGCGAGACGTCCTTGTTCTTGGCGTGGATGAACTGGATGACGTCGGGGTGGGAGACGCGCATGACCCCCATCTGCGCGCCGCGGCGGGCGCCGCCCTGCGCGATAGTTTCACACATTTGATCAAAAGTCCTCATGAATGTGATAGGTCCGCTAGCGATCCCGCCGGTCGAGCCGACGGCGTCCCCGTACGGGCGCAACCGCCAGAAGGCGTAGCCCATGCCGCCGCCGCTGTTGTGAGAGACGACAGAACTGGCGACGTACTCGTGGTCACCAGCGACAGTCACGTCGTAGACAGTCGCAGTGCCGGCCGCTTCGATCGTTTCGACCGGGACTTGCCAGGTCGACCCGTCGACGGTCCCGACGTTCGGTCCCTGCGAGTCGATACCTTCGAACGTCTCGACCATCGTTTCGCTACGCGAATCCACGAATCCGACCGTGTCGATGAATTCCTCGAGTCCGCGCTCGCCTGTGGGACCGACGTTCAAGTATTCGCGGTGGTCGACGTCGTACTCCCACTGGGCGGCCGGGATATCGATACCGAGCAACAACTGCTGGACGTCGTCGACCAGGTCCTCGGACGACGTCCAGAACCGCGGATAGGCCTCGTTCTGGAGGCTGCCGTCAGTCGAGAAGAGTCCGCGGAGGAAGGCCCCGACCGTCTCGCGGTCAGCACGCCAGAGGGCGTCGGGGACGCTGGCCGACGTCGCGTCGGGTTTCGCGTCGCCGAAGTTGGCGAGCCACCAGCGCTTGACCTCGTGGCTGTGGACGACGGCGTCGTAACAGCCGTCCTCCCAGCGCCAGTCGAGACCGGTGTCGAACAGGTCGCGACAGAGCCGGTCGGCGCGTTCGAGCGTCTCGTCGCGACTGAGGTGGAAACGGATCCCGTCCCGATGTTTCGACCCGTCGCCGACCCACATGCCGACGAGTTCTGCGAGGTCGGGCGTGAGTTCGGTCGGCTGACGGACGGTCTTGACAGCCTCGCCGTTCGCTTCGAGCGAGTGTGTCTCGCGGTGGCGCGCGACCGTCCGCGTCGAAACGCCGAGTTCACTCGCGATGTCGCCGTCCGACCGGCCGTCGGCGTAGAGAGAGTCGAACTCCGACTCGTCGAAGTCGACGTTCCCGCCGGGACGCCCCCCGTCACCGTTCGGGTCGAGGCCGAGTTCGAGCGAGCGGCGACGCTGCACAGTCGAGGCCGAACTATCCAGCCGGTCGGCGATCTCGTAGTCGCTGAGCCCCTCCGAGTACAGTTCGAGGATCTCGTCGTTCGAGACAGTGCGCTGTTCGGACCACTGCGGGCCGCCAGCGACGGTGGTCAGTTCGGGTATGGCGTCCGCGGCGTCGATCCAGCCGAGACGAAGCGAGAGCGTGTCGCCGGGTTCGACGGCGTCGATCCGGCTCCACTCGTCGTCGACGAGCAGTTCGTGATTCGGCGTGCCAGTGATGTCGACGCCTACTGCGGTTTCGATGCGGTGGACCGGCGCATCGTGATACGCGTGCGTCTCCTCGACAGTCCGGGTCCGGTGCCCGTCGCCGTCTCGCTGGACGATCCGGTCGCCGGGCTCCACGTCGGCGATAGAGACGACGCCCTCCCCCTCGACGGAGACGTTCGTGTCCGCGGTCAGACACTGAAAGACCTGCGCGGCCTCCTTCGCGGTCTGGTGAATGTCGTCGATGTCGTCCTCGGGCGAGTCGACGAAACACGCCGAGAGCTGCTGCAGTTCGTCGCCGGCGTTCATCAGCGTCGGCGAGTTCGGCATGAACGAGAGCCGTTCCATCAGCTCCTGGAACTCCTCGGCGGTCCCCTCGACGTGTGCGCGCACCTCCTCGGGCAGTTCGGGGACGACCGTCTCGTAGGCGAACTTGTTGACGTTGTACTGCGAGAGGGGCGTCTCGGCATCGTCGTCGGCGGTCGTGCCCGCCCCGAACACTTCCTCGGCGAGTTCGTCTCGCCGGGGGTGGCCGGGCTTGAGCTGGTCGGGCGTCACCGTGACGGTGACGTCGCGCTTCTCGGCCTCGTAGACGGCTTCGGCGAGCGCGATGTTCTTCGCGACGCGCTCGAAGAGGTCCTCCTGGGCCTCGACCAGGTCGCCGTCGGCGTCCTTCCGGAGATAGCGCGCCGGCAGAATGTTGTGGTACGCGTTGCCCGTCAGCCGCTCCTCGAGCGTGTCCCCCGTCGTCCGTTTTATCGGTAGCTCGAGGTCGTCCGCTGTCAGGTCCGCGTTACTCATCGATACCACCCCGCCGTCCGGCCCTGCGACCGGCACTGTCGCTGTGATCGTGTGCCCTCGTTCCTATCATCTGTAACGGAATTTCTGTTTGCGTCGGTCCCAAATAACCCTTTGGTTTGCGGGTAATTGTTTTCCAGTATACATGTTCAATCGGTTATCAGTACGGCGGCTATTCGCGCAGCTCCCTCGCGTAACCGTGCGTTCCGTCTAGACCAGAGAAACGATATTAAAGATGGTCAGACCGGGGTGAAAGTGGTCGTTTCGACTGCAGATCCGCATGCAAGCAGGGTGGTGCGCAACGGAAATTAGAGGGGGTTGCATCTCGTCGTCACGTCGTGCGGGTCACCCGACAGTTCGACGAAGTAATCCTAAATATACAGGTTCGGGAACGGATACGTTTCGGATCTGGATCGAAAACCACCGGAACGCACCGTCGTGGCGTTATGGTCCGAAATTTTGTATACAGAATTTGGTATTTTTGGGGGAGACGCGGTTCCGCGCGGTGTGTCGGGTCCGACCATATCTTTATTTTTCGGGGGTGAGAGGTGTCGGGTATGCTCTCGACGCAGGTACTACAGGTGACCGGAGTCGGGCCGATGCAGGTCGGTTCGTTTCTGACGTCGCCGCTCGGCATCCTGGCGGTGCTGGTCGTCCTGGCCGTGGTCGTCCTCGTCGGTCGGTTCGTCCTCAAGGTCGCCTGGCGACTCGTCGTCATCGGGATCATCGTCGTCGCGACGCTCTACATCCTCGGACTACTCGGCTTCAGCGTCCTGTAGGGCGTCGGACCGCTCGGTTCGTGGTTCGTGCCCGACGCGGTTCACGTCACCGTGTAGCCGCCGTCGACGACCACCGACTCGCCGGTGACGTACCAGGCGGCCTCGCTCGCCAGGTAGACGGCCAGCGGGGCGATGTCCTCGGGAGCGGCGAACTCGTCGACGAGCATCTCTGACTTCCAGGCGTCGATGACGGACTGGTCGTCGACGAGGATGCCCGTGTCGACGTACCCCGGGTTGATGTTGTTGACCCTGATGCCGTGTTCGGCCCACTCGGCGGCGAGCTGGGTCTTGAACGCCTCCAGGCCGCCCTTCGAGGCCTGGTAGTCGACCTGTCGCTGGGGGTAGTTGGCGACGAACGCCGACATCGACGAGACGTTGATTATCACGCCGCCGTCGCCGGCTTTCATCACCTCGCCGGCGTACTTCGCACACCGGTAGGCGCCGGTGAGGTTGACGTCGATGGTCTCGGCCCACTCCGCGACGGGTTTGTCCTCGACGGCGTTGTGGTGAACGATGCCCGCGTTGTTCACCAGGACGTCCAGGTCGCCGAACTCGTCGACGGTCGCCGACACCATCCGCTCGACGTCGTCCTCGTCGGTGACGTCCGTGCGAACTGCGAGCGTTTCGGCGCCGGTCTCGTCGGCGATCTCGGCGGCCGTCTCGCGCCCGCTCTCGGCGTCGCGGTTCGCGACGACGACGTTCGCACCGACCTCGGCCATCCCCTCGGCGATTGCGCGCCCGATGCCGCGGTTGCCGCCCGTCACGACCGCCGTCTGTCCGTCGAGCCGCAGTCGGTCCAGAACTGCCATGCCCGCTCGAACGGCCGGCGAGGGCTTGAACCTCCGGGCCGAGGCAGGGCGGGAACCTGACCCTGCGAAGGGTCACACCGCCCGGCCCGCCGACAACCCTTTGAGTGTGCCGCCGGTACGGCCCGGCAATGGCATTCGAGTCCGAACCGGACCTCTCGCCCGAGGAGGTACAGGCGCGCGTCGACGAGACGATCGCGGACAACGAGGTCGTCCTGTTCATGAAGGGAACGGCACTGATGCCCCAGTGTGGCTACTCGCGGAAGGCGCTGGGGCTGATCCAGCACCACCGCGACGACGTCGCGACGGTGAACGTCCTCGACGCGCTCGACTCCTACCGCGACGCACTCTCGGAACACAGCGACCGCGAGACCATCCCCCAGACGTTCGTCGACGGGGAGTTCGTCGGCGGCAGCGACATCCTGGAGCAGCTCCACGAGCAGGGCGACCTCGCCGAGACGCTGAACGCCTGATACCGTCGGACACGCTCGTCTGGACCTGCCGGCGACCCGCCCGCACCCGGGTCAGCCGCCAAACGGATAACATGCGTCCGACGGGGCGAATCCACGCGCCGGACGCAGGGTCGACGCCGACCCGGCACGTCCGAGTCCCGCTCCCCGTCGAGACGAAACAGCCCGGGGGAGGGACCGACCCCGGCGTAACTGGCGACCGGGCGTCACCGACGCCCCATCGCTATTCCTGCTCGTACTTCCGGTCGCGTCCGCTCAGTCGCTCCCGACGACGTCGGCGTCCGTCGGGCCGCTCCCGCCGAACTCGTCGACGAGTGAGTCCAGTCGCTCGGGGTCGTCGGCACCGGGGAGGGGTCGGTCGGCCGTCTCGCAGTCGGCGTCGACGCCGAGGCGCTCGCAGACGTGGTCCGCGGTCGCCTCGGCCATCAGCCGGCAGGTCGTGAGCTTCCCGCCGACGATGCTCGCCATGCCGGCGACGCCCTCGTCGGCGTGGTCGTGCAGGAAGAACCCGCGGGAGATACCCCGACCGCCGTGCTCGGCCTCGTCGGGTCCGAACAGCGGGCGGACGCCCCACCAGGTCCGGACCACGTCGGCGTCGGCGACCGGTGGGAGCATCGCCGCACACTCCTCGCGGCTCCGCTCGACCTCCCAGTCTCCGGTCTCGTAGTCGTCGGGGTCGTCGACGGGAACGCTCGTCGTCCCGAGGACCGCCTCCGACTCGTGGGGCACGACGATGTCACCGTCGTCCGGGGCACGACAGCGGTTCAACACCGGTTCGACGCGGTCGTAATCGACCGAGACCATCACCCCTCGCGTCGGCCGCATCGGTACGTCCACCCCGGCCATCTCCGCGAGCGTCTCCGCCCACGCGCCCGTGGCGTTGACGACGTGCTCTGCCTCGATCCGGTCGTCGACCGTGCCCCCGACGTCGACGCCGGTGACCTGTCCGCCAGCGGTCTGGACGGCCTCGACCGGCGCGTCGGTGTGGACGCTGGCGCCGTGGTCGCGGGCGTCGGCGGCGGTGGCGGCGACGAGACGGGAGGGGTAGACGACCGCGTCCGGAACTGCCAGGACGCGCTCGACGTCCTCGCTGAGTCCGGGTACGCGGTCGCGAGCGTCCTCGGGCTCGACCGTCTCGACCGGGATGCCGGCGTCCTCGCAGGCCGCTCGCTTCTCCGCGAAGTAGTCGGCGTCGTCGGCCGATACCTGGACGAACAGTCCGCCGGTGTCGCGGACGCACTCGCCGGCGACGGCCCGAATGGACCGGTTTTCGGCGAGGCACTCGGCGGCGCCCTCGGGGTCGCTCTCGGCGTACCGAGCGCCGCTGTGCAACAGCCCGTGAGACCGACCGGAGGTCCCGTCGGCGAGCGGTCCGCGGTCGACGAGTGTCACGTCGAGGCCCCGCAGCGCGAGGTCGCGGGCGACGGAACTCCCGGTCGCGCCGCCCCCGACGACGAGTACCTCGGTTTCCCGGGCCACGTTACTCCGCTCCCGCCGGTTCCGCGCGGGTCTCGGCCAGGTACGTCGCCAGGTCCGTCTCGGTCAGAATGCCGACGACCCGGTCGTCGACGACCGGGAGGTGGCCGACGTCTTCTTCGCGCATCACTGCAACGGCCCGTGCCACCGCGTCGTCGGGCGAGACGGTGACGACCTCCCGCGTCATCCGCTCGCCGGCGGTCAGGACCGGCGTCGTCATGTACGCCGAGGCTGGCGCGGTCATGGTCGACCGTTCGCTCGCCCGGCAGTTAAACGGGGCGTCGGGTCCCCGGCCAGTGAGAACGTTGGGCGCCAGTCCTGCCACTATCCGGCACCGGTCACTGCCGGCGACGGTCGCGGGGTCGAGTTGCCCCGCTACAGGTCGCGTTTCGTCTTCTCGACGACCTCGACGCCGTCGATCCGCGTCTCAGGGTACGCGCCGTCGGCGTCTTTCTCGGCCGATTTCACCATGTCCCAGACGACGTTCAGTCCCGTCGTCACGCCCTCGAGCGCCTCCATCTCACAGCCCGTCTTCCCCGTGGTCTCGACGGCCACCGAGAGCGTGACCCGGTCCTCGCCGAGTTCGAAGTCGGTCTCGACGTTCGTGACCGGTATCTGGTGGCACATCGGGACCGTCTCCCAGGTGTGTTTGACGGCCTGCACTGCGCCCACCCGGGCGGTCGCGAGGACGTCGCCCTTCCCGATTTCGTCGTCGCGGACGGCCGCGACCGTCGACTCCCGGAGCCTGACGTGACCGCGAGCGACCGCGCGGCGGGCCGTGTCGGGCTTGTCGCCCACGTCGACCATCTGGACGTCGCCGTCCTCGGTGTGGGTGAGGTCGGCGGCGTCGGCTCTCCCGTCTCCGTCGCTCACGCGTCGCCCCCTCGGTCGCTCCAGCAGACCCGGGGGATCTCGTCGTGGAGGTCGGTCGCGACGAGACCCATGCCCCGGTCCTCGACGACCCTGTCCCCGGCGCGGCCGTTGACGTACGCGGCCATCGCGGCGGCGTCAAACGGGTCCTGGGTGGCGGCGAACGCCCCCGTGATGCCCGCGAGGACGTCGCCGGTCCCGCCGACGGTCATCCCGGGGTTGCCGGTCCGGCTGACCCGGGTCCGCTCGCCGTCGCTTACGACGTCGTACTCGCCTTTCGTGAGGACGACGTGGCCCAGGTCGGCGGCGAACGACGCCACGAGGTCGGCCCGCTCGCGCCAGTCGTCGCTCGTCTCCCCGCCCATGTCGACGAGTTCGCCCTGGTGGGGAGTACAGACGAGCGTCGCTTCCGTGTCCACGCCCGGGACGCGGGCGAGCGCGTCGGCGTCGACCACGGCGGTCCCCGCGTACCCCGAGAGGATGCCCTCGACGGCCTCCATGGTCGGTTCGGCGTCGCCCAGGCCCGGCCCGAGGACGACCGCGTCGTGGCGACGGGCCATCTCCAGGAGGAAGCCCACGCGCTTGGGCTCGAGTTGCTCGCCGCGGTACGGTTTGACGATGAGGTTCTCGCTGTAGCCCTGGAGTTCGCGCCCGACGACCATCGGACAGGCCACCCGCACGAGGTCGGCGCCGGCCCGCAGGGCGGCTTTCGCCGAGAGCGCGGGCGCGCCCGCGTATGGACCGCCGCCGATGACGAGCATCTCCCCGTTCTCGCCCTTGTGGCTGTCGGAGGGCCGGCGGTCGAGTCGCGAGAGGTCGCCCCGTTCGACGAAGAACTCGGCCGCTTCGGGGATGCCGATGTCCGCGACGGTCACGTCGGCGTCGAGGTCGTCCAGCCCCGGTTTCAGGTCGTGGAACGTGACCACGCGGTCCGGGACGACGGCCGTCACGCCCAACTCGCCCGTCTCGGCGTCGAGTCCGGACGGGACGTCCACCGAGAGCACCGTCGCGTCCGACTCGTTCATCGCCGCGGCGGCGGTGCGCTCGGGTTCGCGCAACTCGCCGCTGATCCCCGTCCCGAGCAGCGCGTCGACGACCAGGTCCGGGTCGTCGAGGTCGACGCCGCTGGAGTCCCTTACGGTCTCGCGGTCGAGTTCGGCGGCGACGAGCGCCTCCCAGTTCTCGCGGGCGATGTCGGTCGTGATCCGGTCGGGGTGGCCCAGCAGCGTCACCGAGAGTTCGAAGCCGTCGAGAAAGCGCGCGGCCACCAGCGCGTCGCCGCCGTTGTTCCCCCGTCCGGCGACGACCGTGACCGCGTCCCCCGGGTCAGCGATCTCGCGGACCGCCCGCGCGACGGCGTTGCCGCTGGACTCCATCAACTGTTTGCGTGGCACCCCCAGCGCCGCCGCGTTCGCGTCGACGACGCCCATCTCGCTACCCGTGAGCATACTCTGGGTTCGCCCGGCCCCCGGAAAAGCATCACGGGCACGGTGAGTGCTCACATGGGTGCCTGGTACAGACTGAGAAACGGCGGTGGCGCGCGCTGTCGAGGGTGCCGAGCGAAGCGCGTGGCTCACCGACGGATCTCGAACCCGTCGAGTCCCTCGGGGTCGCCGTACTCGACGTCGACGTCCTCGACGCGGGCCCGGGGACTCCCCTCGTGGCACCACTCGACCATCCCCGCGACGGCGTCCTCGGACCCCTCGAAGACGGCCTCGACGCGGCCGTCCTCCAGGTTGCGGACCCAGCCGTCGACGCCGCGTTCCCGTGCTTGTTCCCGTGTGGTCGCCCGGTAGAAGACGCCCTGTACTCTGCCCGAGACGAAGACGTGTGCGCGAGTGCGGGCCATGTCTCCCGGTACCGCCGCCTGCCACTAAACGACTGTGCGCCCGGCGTCCCTGGCTCTGGACGGATGTCGGCCGCTCGACCCCGTTCACACGTCCACGCTACGACCGGACCC
>JAZKRZ010000099.1:0-11570 GCA_036626395.1 Haloarculaceae archaeon | reverse complement strand
GGCTGACCCGTCAGAAAAACCCCGAAACAGCCATCGAACAGTGGCATTGCTTGTGCCCGACAGTATCAGCGGCGGGGTCATCGACGATTCCGAGGTCGAGAAACTCCGTATCGTCCACGACTACGGGCCGCCGGGCCGGAGCGGCGGCGCCAGCGAGACGTACCTCCGCACGGACGTCGGCGACAACTTCTCGGTCCCGATGGAACTGGGATACACCGACGGACGCGCGGAGACGAACGAGTTCGTCGTCACTGTCGTCGACGAGTTCGACAACGTCAGGCGGTACACGTTCGAAGTCGAGATGGGCGACGGCGCGCCCCCGTCCATCTCGCCCGAGCCGTTCCCCGACGCGACCACCGAGGGTCCCGCCGACTGGGCGCTCGCCGTCGACCGCTCCGAGAGCGAGGAGAGGGCAGACGACCGGGAGACGGGCGAACCGCAGATCTTCGTCTCGAACGTGACGGTCAACCGGACGCAGGTCACGACCCGGACCGTCGAGGTGCCCGCCGGGGGCGAGGCGACCGTCGAGTTCCGGACCCCCTTCGCCGAGACCGGCAATCACACTGTCTCGGTCAACGGCACGCGGGCCGGACCGGTCGTCGTCTCCTCGGGCGGGGGCCCCCTCTCGGTGTTTTCGGTTCTGTCGATGCTCCCGCTCCGACTGATCGGCATGGGCCTGGGCGCGTTCGTCGGCCTCGCGGTCGTCCTCACGCTCGTCCGGTTCGTGCTCCGCCGGGTCGGCGGCGGCGAGGCCGACGGCTGACGGCGTGCCCCTCGAAAGCCCGGTCTACCGGAACCGTTCTTCGACCTCGGCCACGAGCGATCCGGTCCCGAGGTAGACGGGCGACCGCTCGTGGAGGTCGGTCGGTTCGACGGCGCGCCAGTCGCGCTCGCCTGTGGTGGCGGCGCCGCCCGCCGACTCCACGACGAGGCTCGTCGGCGCGCACTCGAAGTGATAGCGCAGTTTCCCCTCCGGCGCGTCGCGCAGTTCGGGGTAGCCGAAGATACCGCCGTGGGTGAGTACCTGCGTCACGTCGGCGACGAACGCGCCGCCGTAGCGGAGTTTGAGGCGGTCGGCCTCGAACGACTCCGTCACCGCCGTCACGCGGTCGGTCCAGTCGGGCCGGCGGCCGCCCATCCCGTAGACCGTCGGGTCCTCCGGGACCGTGAGCCGGTCGGTGAGACGGTCGGCGCCCTCCCCGGTGACGAGGTACTCGCTGGCGCGGTCGCCGTCGGCGACGACCATCGTCGTGTTCGGTCCGTAGAGGACGAACGCCGCGGCGACGAGGTGCTCGCCCGACGCGGGGAGCGGGCGGTCGTAGACGCCGACGATCGTTCCCATCGGGCTGTTCGATCTGAGGTTCGAGGAGCCGTCCAGCGGGTCGACGGCGAGGTGATAGCCGTCCGCTGGTTCCGCGTCGCCGGGGTCGTCGAAGACGGGGTCGGCGCGTTCCTCGCTGGCGTAGCTCGCGACCCCGTCCCGAGCCAGCAAGCGCTCTTCGAGCAGTTCGTCGGCGAACTCGTCGGCCGCGCGGACCCGCTCGCCGCTGGGGTTCTCGCGGTCGACGTAGGCGCGCCGCTCGGCGAGCGCCCGCCGGACCGGCGGGACGCTCCCGACCAGCGTCTCACAGACCGCCGCCACGACAGGGTCGTCGACCCACTCGAAGGTCGCGGACACGTCCGACCCCGAGGCGGGCGCGTCGGAAATCCCTTCGGACATCTCAGGCACGGGCCGGCCCCGCCGGGAGCGCCTCCTCGGCGCTCGCCCCCTCGTAGATGACCTGTTCCAGCGCGTCGAGAAACACGTTTGGGTTCTCGCGCTGCCAGACGTTGCGTCCGACGGCCAGCCCGCCCGCGCCGGCGTCGACGACGGTCCGGACCTGTTCGAGGAACGCCCTGTCGTCGGTCTTCGAACCGCCGGACATGAGCACCGGCATCGGGGCGGCCATCTCGCAGACCCGCTCCATCGCCGCCTCGCTACCGGGATACTTGACCTTCGCGACGTCCGCCCCGAGTTCCAGCCCCAGGCGGGCCGCGTAGGCGATGGTCGACTCGCTCGTGTCGTTTTTGATCCCCTGTCCCCGCGGGTACGACCACATGACGACCGGGACGTCGTACGAGCGGGCCGTCTCCTGGACCTCGCGGAACTCCTCGAACATCTCGACCTCGTGGTTGGACCCACCGTACACCGTGAAACCGACGGCCTCGGCGCCGAGTTCCTCGACGGCGTAGGCGACCGAACAGTTGACGGCGCTGTCGGGTTCACCCATCCAGAGGTTCGACGTGCCGTTGAGCTTCGAGAGCAGCGAGACGTCGTCCTCGTAGGAGGGGTAGAACGCCTCGGCGACGCCCTTCCCGGTCGCCAGCGCCGTCACCGCCGGGTGTGTCGCCACTTCGAAGACCTGCTCGGGGTCCGCGCTCGCGGGCCGCGGGTCGAAGTCCACCGGCCCGTGTTCGATCCCGTGGTCGTACGCCAGAACCAGTACCTTCCCGTCTCGACTCAACGGAGCGTCGTCGATTGGACGCATCGATGGACCCTACTCGCAGCGGCCATATATACTTTTATTGACATTATTTACTCCGGGGTGAGTAAAGGGTTCGGCGGAGTGGCAAGACCTGCGGGAACCGGGTGGGGATCGGCCGGGTCGGGTCACGGGTCCGGTCTGTCGGCGAGGACCAGCCCGTAGTCGCCCCGCCTCGTGTCCGGACGCGAACGCCGGAAGCGTTTCGACCAATCTTAATCGTGCGCCAAGTGCGCAGGGCCGTCCGGGCGACCGGCGCGGCCGCGACCAGTCACCCGAAACCGGGTCACGGGCGGACACTACACAGTTAGCGCGCGTTTCTTTCCTGTCCCGGGCCGGAGTGACACCCATGCGCACGCCCGCGACCAGCGGGGGGAAACAGGCGACGACGGCAGTCGGTCGAGTGGACGGATGACACGGGACGAGCGCTCGCCGTTGCGAGGAGCGCCGGAGCTCGACCTGGGGGTCGGCGAGTACACGATCACCCCGTCGGAACGGGCCCCCGACCGGGAGGGAGAACTGAGGAGCGTCCTGACCGGGGACGTCGACCCGGGCAAACCGTACCATCACTTCGACGTGACGGGGTCGGGCGGCGAGACGCTCCTCGAAGTCGTCGAGGACTTCGGCTCGACGCTCGTCGACCGGTTCGGGTCGGGCAGGAGGGCGTACGACGGCGTGACCTACCGACACTTCCTGTTCCGGTCGCCGTCGGGTGCCCCTCGTCTCGTCCTCCATCGCGGCGGGGTCGCGACCACGTACGCGCTCCGGGCGACCGCCACCGGCGCAGTCGTATCGACGTGGTCGAAGTCGCTGGGTTTCCTCGGCAGCTGGCGACTCACGGGTCCCGAAGAGACGACCCGGGCGACGCTGAAGAAGTCCCGCTCTCTCGGCGACCTCGTTTCGCTCTCGCGTCACGGGACGTACGTCGTCCGTTCGACCGACGGAAGCGACGTCGCCCGGTTCGAACGGACGCGCTTCGTGAACGGCTTCTCCGCGCTGACGCTGTCGGAACTGGCGGTCACGGTCGAACGGTCCACGGTCCCGCCGGAGGTCTGTCTGGCACTCGGGGTCGGCGTCCTCCTCGAAGCCAGGGAGTCGAGGGGGGTCAGCCAGGGTGGTGGTGACGTCGGATGAACGGCCGAACGACGTCGACGCAGCGAGGGGCGCCGGCAGGCTTACCGGGGCGACGGTCCTATCGGGTCGTATGCGCGACGTCAGCGATATCGGGACGGTAGGCGTCGTCGGCGCCGGGACGATGGGCGCCGGCATCGCACAGGTCGCCACACAGCGCGGCTACGGGGTCGTGTTGCGCGACCTGACCGACGACCTCGTCACCGACGGACTCGACCGGATCGAGAGCGGACTCGACCGCCAGCGCGGGGACGAACTCACGGACACGGAAGCCGACGCGGCCCGCGACCGCGTGACCGGGACGACCGACATGGCGGACCTGGCGGACGCGGACGTAGCCGTCGAGGCCGTTGTCGAGGACCTGGACGTCAAACGCGACGTGTTCGCGGACCTCGCCGGGGTCACCGACGAAGCGGTCGTCCTCGCGACGAACACGAGCACGCTCTCGGTCACGACGATCGCGGCCGCGACCGACCGCGCGGACCACGTCGTCGGCCTGCACTTCATGAATCCGGTGCCCGTCATGCGGGGCGTGGAAGTGGTCGTCGGCGAGAGGACCGCCGCCGAGACCGTCGAGTTCGCTCACGACTTCGCCGGGGCGCTGGGCAAGGAGACCTGGGAGGCCGACGACAAGCCCGGCTTCGTCACCAACCGGGTACTCATGCCCTGGATCAACGAGGGCGTCCGCGCCTACGACGAGGGCGTCGCCTCGAAGGAAGACGTCGACCGCGGCATGAGACTCGGGACGAACGTCCCGATGGGGCCACTCGAACTCGCCGACCACATCGGGCTGGACGTCTGTGTGCACGCCTCCGAGACGCTCCACGAGGAACTGGGCGACCGGTACCGGCCCGCCTACCTCCTCAAGCGAAAGGTCGAGGCCGGCCACCTCGGCAAGAAGACCGGACGCGGCTTCTACGAGTACGAGTGACTCATCGGGGCCGTGACCGGCCCCACCTCCCGACGCACGAACTCCTGTCGGCACCCCAACGTTTACTACGATCTGTGTTGACAGTGTGCAGGAAGGGCGCGGTCCGACCAGCGAGCACGGCGGACCGGGCACCGGGGCGCGAACCGTGGCGGGGTCGGACCGTCCCGGGGACGACGTCGGGGCGGGCGCGCCACGGGACGCACGCGACAGAGTGGGCGACGTTCAGGAGTGTCAGGGATGGCGCACACCGTACCGATTCACGCGACTGTACTCGGCCTGTCAGCGGTCGTTAGTGCGCTCCTGGCGGTCTACGCGTATCGCAAGCGGCGCGTGCCGGGTCACCTCCCGTTCGCGCTGTTCATGGGGTCGGTGGCGGTGTGGACCGCCGCCTACGGAACGGGGCTCGTCACGCCTGCGCGGGACCCGCGAGTCGCACTGGAGTGTCTCGCGTGGGTGGGGCGGGCGACGGTCCACGTCTGGCTCTTGCTCTTCGCGCTCGCGTACACCGGTTACGACGACCTCGTCACGCGCCACACAGTGGGGGGCCTGCTGGTCGTGCCCGCGCTCACGGTCGCGCTCGTGTGGACCCACCCGTGGCAGGATCTGGTCTGGAAGACCGCGCCGCGGGTCGTCTTCTTCGACGAGATGGCGCTGGTCGTGGCCGGACTCGGTCCCGTCTACTGGGCGACCGCTATCTACGCGTACCTGCTCATCACCGCCACGGCGGTGGTGCTGGTCCGACTGGTCGTCGCCTCGGAGTACCTCTATCTCGACCAGTCGGTGCTGTTGCTTGTCGGGACCGTCGCGCCGGTCGTCGGCAACGTCCTCACGGTCATGCCGCCACACCCGATCCCCGGCTTCGATTACACCCCCTACGGGTTCGTGGTGACGGGGCTGGCCTTCGGGTACGCGCTCTTTCGCGCCGACCTGTTCGACCTCGTGCCGGCCACGCGGGCGCTGGGTCGCAACGCCGCCGTCGCCGATCTCGACGCGGGCGTCCTCGTCGTCGACACTGGCCGCCGGATCATCTACTGTAACGAGGCGGCCGCCGACGTCGTCGACCGGTCGCCCGCGGCGTTGCTCGGGCGCCGGTCCGACGAGTTCGTCGACGACTCCCAACTCGACTTCGGCGCCGCGGACGCCCACGCCGAACTGACGCTGGACGACCGCGTCTACGAGATACGCACCTCACCGATCACCGACCGCTACGACCGCCGCATTGGGCACAGGGTCGTCGTCCACGACGTGACGACACGCACGGAGCGCGAGCGACGGCTCTCACGACTCGACGACGTCAACCGGGTGATCCGCGGCGTCAACCGGGCACTCGTCTCCGCGACCACCCGCGGTGAGATCGAACGCGAACTCTGCGAGCGGGTGCTCGCGGCCGAGGTCTACCGGCGCGCCTGCGTGGCCGACGTGGCGACGTGGACGGGCGACGCCGACCGGTGGGAACTCGCTGGTGACGGCGACCCCGACCCGCCGGTCGCCGACGGCGGACACCTCGAAACCGAGGTGCTCGACCCCGATGCATCCCACGGCCTCCCGACGGTCGAGGCGGGCGAGGACGACGTGGACGGCATCTGGGTCGTCGTCCCACTGGTCCACGGCAACACCGTCTACGGCGCCCTCGGCCTGTACACCGACCGCGAGTCGATCCCCGACAGCGAGCGGGCAGTCCTCCGCGAACTCGGCGAGACGGTGGGCTACGCCATCAACGCAGTCGAGACGCGGCAACTCCTCTCGGCGGAGGCGGTGGTCGAACTCGACCTGGAAAGCCGCGACCCCGAAGCGCCGCTCGTCGCCGCGTCGGCCGCCAGCGGGGGGCGCGTCGAAGTGACGGCGCTCGTTCCGCAGGACGACGGCGACCGCGTCGCGTACGTCCGGGTCTCCGAGGGCGACCCCGCGACCGTCCGTGACAGCCTCGCGACCGGTCCGGACGCCGCCGTGCGAACGGTCCGGGACGGCACCGAGAGCGGCGGTGGCGCCGGCGACGCTGCGGGAGCGGCGCTCCTGGAGTGGCGACCGCCCGCCGACAGCCTGCTCGGGACGCTCGCCGACGGGGGCGCCCAAGTCACCCGTGCGGCTGGCGCTGGCGGCGCGGTCTCCTACGAGGTCGAACTCCCGGCGGAGGGCGCCGTCCGGTCGCTCGTCGACCGCGTCCACGAGCGGTTCCCGGAGACGGAGGTGGTCGCGAAACGCGAGCGCAGCCACCCCGTCGAGACGGCCGACCTCCCCGGCGAGGAGACGCTCGACGCCCTCACCGACAGACAGCGGGAGGCACTGGAAGTCGCCTACCGTGCGGGCTATTTCGGGTGGCCCCGTGACTCCAGTGCAAACGAAGTCGCCGACACGATGGACATCACCGCGGCGACTTTCCACGGCCACCTCCGCAAGGCCGAGAAGCGACTGCTCGACGAGGTCTTCGACTCCGACGCCGGGGACTGATACGGGTCCCTGTACCGGTGTCCCACGACCGCTCGACTGTGGGCGGTCGATGTGGAACTGACTGACAGCAGTCCGTTCGAGACGGCCGGTCGCCCAGCGGCGACGAGTTCGCCCACGGCCTCGTGCCCGACAGCGTGACCGGCCGGACGCGGGTGGCGGCGGGCCCTTCGCCGGTGCATCATCCCCTGGTTTGTGCGCCTCTGGCCCGTCGCACTAAGTGTCTAGCGCGTGGATTGAACCCCGTCGTGTCGGTGTGTCGGGATATGCTCCGAGACGAGCGCGACGAACGCGACGACCGGTCTCGACGGACGACGACCAGGCGACGGGCACTCCAGAGCGCGGTGGCGCTCGGCGTAACCGGTATCGCCGGCTGTGGACAGATACAGAGCCTCGTCGCGAACGAGACCGGCGGTGGCGGAGACGGGGGTGGTGGCACCCCGACGGTCGACCCCGGGCCGGACGTGACGGACCCGACGCCGGCGGACTGCGACCCGGGGACGGTCAGCGGCGACATCGAGGCGGACACGACATGGAGCACCGACGACTGCCCGCGGGTCGCGCTCGACGGGAACGTCCGCGTCACGAACGGCGCGACCCTGACTATCGAACCTGGTGTCGAGGTCGTCGCGCGGTCCGGGGCACGGCTGACGGTCCTTCCCGAGGGGACACTGGTCGCGTCGGGCGACCCGGGGAACCCGGTCTGGTTCCACGGCGAAGCGGACACCGAAGGCTACTGGCAGGGCATCAACGTCAGGTCGGCCGCACCGAGCGAACTCGAAAACGTCATACTCCGCGGCGGCGGTGCCGGCGACTGGTCGAACGTCTACCTCTCGGGCAGTGGCCGGGCCGCCGTCACGAACCTACTCTCGCAGCGCTGTGCGACGTCGGGGTTGATCGCGGAGGGCGGGACGACCCTGACCGAGTTCGGGGCCAACGAGTTCCGCGACAACGCCGACGCCGCCATCAGCATCCGGACGACGCACCTCGGCTCGATCGATGCGGGCTCGGCCTACGCCGGCGGGAACGGGACGGACGCGGTGTTCGTGAGCAGTCGGGACGTCGAGGACGACGCCACGTGGCCGGCGGTCCCCTACCGGTTCGACGGCGGCAATCACCGTCTTTTCGCCGCCGTCAGCATCGACCCCGGCGCCGAACTGGTCTTCGGGGAGGGCGCACGCGTCACCGTCCTGGAGGGCGGGTCGTTCACCGCCGAGGGGACGGACGACTCGCCCATCGTCTTCGAGGGGGCGTCGGACACCGAAGGCTACTGGCAGGGGATCAACCTGCGGACGAGGAGTCCCGACAACAGCCTCGACTACGTCGAGATCGGACAGGGCGGCGCTGGCGACTGGTCGAACCTCTACCTCTCGGGCAACGCACAGGTGTCGGTTACCAACAGCACGTTCCGGCGCTGTGCGACGTCGGGGTTGATCGCGGAGGGCGGGACAACCCTGACCGAGTTCGCGGCCAACGAGTTTCGCGACAACGCCGACGCCGCAATCAGCATCCCGACGACGCACCTCGGTTCGATCGACGCCGGGTCGACCTACGCCGGCGGGAACGGGACGGACGCGGTGTTCGTGAGCAGTCGGGACGTCGAGGACGACGCCACGTGGCCGGCGGTCCCCTACAGGTTCGACGGCGGCAACCACCGTCTTTTCGCCGCCGTCAGCATCGACCCCGGCGCCGAGTTGACCTTCGGGGAGGGCGCGCGCATCACCGTCCTGGAGGGCGGGTCCTTTACCGCCGAGGGGACGGGCGACTCGCCCATCGTCTTCGAGGGGGCGTCGGCCGCGGCGGGCCACTGGCAGGGGATCAACCTGCGGTCGACGAACGCCGACAACAGCCTCGACAACGTCGAGGTCGCTTACGGCGGTGCCGGCGACTGGGCCAACCTCTATCTCTCGGGCGACGCACGGGCGTCGGTCACCAACAGCACCTTCCGGGAGAGCGCGACGTGGGGGCTCTACGCCGAGGACGGTGTGACCCTGGATGCATCGGGCAACACCTACGAGAACAACGCTGAGGGTGGTGTCAGAACCCCACAGGCCTGACGATGAGCCAGAACACGGTCACGGGAATCCTCTTCGTCGTCGTCTTCAGCCTGGCGATGGTCGGTGGCGGCGGGTACATGTGGTACGAACAGAACGAACAGATCAACAGCTACGAGTCGACGGCGGCGACAGTCACCTCCGCGGACGTCGATAGGGGCAGCGACGCTGGCGAGTACTACCCCGACATCACCTACGAGTACACTGTCGGCGGCGAAACCTACGAGAGTTCGAACGTCAAACCCGGGCCCGGCCGGAGTTCGTCGGGCCAGAACCGGGCCGGGAACATCGTCGACGACCCGTCGCACCTCTCGACTCGCGTCGAAAACGACGCGCTCGTGGTCGAGTTCGACGCCCGCCTTCACACCAGCGACCGGATCGGCGTCTTGCTGGTCACATTCGTGCCCGCGGGTCCCGGGGAGGGGTCGCCGACAGTCGTCGCGGACCGCGTGACCGTTCGCGGCCCGCCGGGGACGGTGCCGACCAGAGTGCCGCCGGACGCGTCGGTCGAGAACGAGTCGGTCGTCTGGACGGGCGGCGGGTCGCCCGGGAGTGGACCCGTACTCGCGTTCGCCGGGAGCGCCGGCCCGGTGGGCCGTTTCGCGACGAGCGCCGCGACAGTCCTCGACGCAGGGACCCGCGCCGGTCCGTGGACGCTCCTGGTCGGCGCCGTCCCCGCGCTCGTCTTCGGGACGACGCTCCGGTTCCTCCGGACGCTGGACGCGAGGTCGGCCGACACTACCCGGAGGGTGGCACGCGCCGTCGTCGCCGTACGTGGTCGGTCGCTCCGACAACCGGTACCTCCTCCCGTGGACCGTCGGCGCTGTCGTCCTCGTCGGCGTCCTGGCAGGAACCATCTCGACGCAGGCCCTGCGCGGGACTCTCGCCGCGGTCCCGGCCACGCTCTTCCTCCCGCCCGGGGCTCTCGACAGGAACGACGACCGTCTGTCGACCCTCGCGCTCGTCCTGTTGTTGGTCTGGCCGTTACTCGTCGCGTCCCAGACGGGCGTCGGCGACGCGTGGTTCGACGCTGCCGTCTTCACGCTCTTTTTCGCGCTCCCCTGGGCGGGCCTGTCGGCCGCGTGCGGAACAGCGCTGTACGTTGCCGGCCGCGGGGGCGACGACGAGCGCGATGACGGTATCGCCGCGGTCGCCCCCGTCTCGCGCGACCCGGACGGGGTCGACGGCTGACCCGTCGCTAACCCGGTCTTTTCACCTGGAGATCCAACAGACAGCGTCGGGACTCCCCGGATTCGATCTCCGGTTGAAGCGGCCCCCCGGAGCGGTCCCCATCACTCCGTAGCGTTCGGGTGGGAGACACAGACAGCCCGATAAAAAGCGTTGTGGAACGCGCCCGGGCGGTGGTCCAGACCGTCGACGCCGGCGAGACGGCGGCGCGCTCACCAGCGGTGGTGGACGTAGTCTTTGACGTGTTCCTCGTAGATGTCTTTAACCGCGCCGTGGGTCTCGTGGGAGAGGGGGTCCAGGTCGGCAGCGGCGGAGTTCTCGCGGACGTGTTCGTGGGACGTCGAGCCCGGGATCACGGTGGAGACGGCGTCGAAGTCGAGCACCCACCGGAGGGTGAACTGCGCCATCGTGGCGCCCTCGGGGACGAGCCGGCGCATGTCCCCGACGGCGGCGAGGCCGTCCTCGAAGGGGACGCCGGCGAAGGTCTCGCCGCCCTTGCGGCCGACCCCGGCCTCGACGCCGCCCTCGATAGCGGCCCGTCGGTGGTCGCCCTCCTCGAAGTCCTCGGCGCCCTCGAAGGCGTCCGCGAGCAGACCCGACGCGAGGGGGACGCGCACGATGACCCCGACGTCCGCGTTCGCGGCGCGCTCGAAGAACCGTTCGGCGGGGCGCTGCCGGAGCGGGTTGAAGATGACCTGCACCGACTCGACGACGTACTCGATGGCCTTCGTGGCCTCCTCAACCTTCTCGACGCTGACGCCCGCGTGGTCGATCCTCCCCTCGGACCGGAGGTCTTCGAGTACCTCGAAGGTCTCGGGCTCGTAGAAGGCGGCCGTCTCCGGGCAGTGGAGCTGGACCAGGTCCAGCGAGTCGGTGCCCAGCCGGTCGAGCGACCCGGCGACGGACTCGCGCAGCCCCTCCTCGGAGTGGCGCTCGTCCTCGTCGGGTGCGGCCTTCGTGGGGACGTAGACCCGCTCGGCGTCGTCGGGCCGCTCGTCCAGCACCTCGCCGATGAGCCGCTCGGCGCGGCCGTCGCCGTACACCTCGGCGGTGTCGATCACGTTCACTCCGGTCTCCATGGCCGTGCGGATCGACTCTTTGACCTCTTCGTCGGTCGATTCCCCCCAGCTCGGGCCGACGTTCCAGGTACCCAGCCCGATCTCCGTGACGTCCATGCCCGTGCTGCCGAGTGTGCGGCGCTCCATACTCGGTAGTAGTGCAAGACGAGCAAAAAGGTGGGCCTTCCGGCAGTCTGGCCTCCTCCCCGGCCGGCGGTCGTGCCGAGGTACAGCGACGAAA
>JAZKRZ010000098.1:0-11663 GCA_036626395.1 Haloarculaceae archaeon | reverse complement strand
CCCGTGCCCGGTCGAACGAACCACCGACGGTGGCCTCACTTGTGTCCGACAGTATGAGACGGATGCCCGTAACTGCTTGCCGAAACGACCGCACGGTGGCGTGCGGTCGACCCGGACACGACTGACACCAGTCCGTCTGCGTGTTCGGTCGGATCCGGCCCCGGTCGGTCTCGGAGGCGGTCAAGCGAGCGTCCGGTCGGGTTCGACCGAATGTCCACGGCCCGACGGCGCATTTATTCGTCCTCTCCCCTATGCTGGGACATGACCAGAGAGACGCACACGCGGCGCGGTTTCCTCGCGACGTGTGCCACCGGGATGGCCGCCGCCGTCGCGGGGTGTAGCGTGACGACCGAGGACGAATCGGGAGCCCTCCAGGACGGGGACAGTGAGAGCACGGGCGAGGAGAGTCCTGACGTCGACCCGACGGCGACGCCGGGCGACGAGTCGCAGAGTACGGGTGCCGGACCGCGGCCGTACGTCGAGGCCTACCGGGCGGTGTCGGCCTCCGTCGCACGGGTCCGGGTGTACACTGCCGCGGGGACCGGTGGCGGGACCGCGTGGCTCTACGACGAGGACCACCTCGTGACGAACGAACACGTCGTCTCCGGTGCGACCGACGTCTACGTGCGCTTCCCCGAGGGTGGGTGGACACGCAGCGAGGTCGTCGGCACAGACGTGTACAGCGACCTGGCGGTGCTCTCGGTCGACGCGACGCCCGAGAACGCGACGCCCCTGACGATGCGCGAGGCGGACCCGCCGGTCGGGACCGAGGTCATCGCCATCGGCAACCCTTTCCAGCGCACCGGGTCGGTATCGGCCGGCATCGTCAGCGGCGTCGACCGCACGCTACGCCTCCCCAGCGGCTTCTCGATCCCCGACGCCATCCAGACGGACGCCGCGGTCAACCCCGGCAACTCCGGCGGGCCACTCGTCGCGCTGGACGGCGAGGTCCTCGGCGTCATCAACGCCGGCAGCGGCGACAACGTCGGGTTCGCCATCTCGGGTGCGCTGACGCGCCGGGTCGTCCCGGAACTGGTCGCCGAGGGCGACTACGACCACTCGTACATGGGGATCCGGTTGCGCTCGGTCGGCCCGCTGGTCGCAGAGGCCAACGACGTCGAACGGGGACTGGGCGTCTACGTCGCCGAAGTCGTCGACGGCGGTCCCTCCGACGGCGTCCTCCGGGGGTCGACAGGGGAGACGACGGTCAACGGCGTCAGCGGAGTCGGCACGGGCGGCGACGTCATCCTCGCGATGGACGACACGCCCATCGAACAGCAGGAGGCGCTCTCGACGTTTCTCGCACTGGAGACCAGCCCGGGGTCCGCCGTCGACGTCACCGTGTTGCGCGACGGGACCGAACAGACCGTCGAACTGACGCTCGGCTCCCGGCCGGAACCGCAGTAGACCGTCGCGTTCGCCCCAGTCGGTCGCAGTCGCACCCACAGTTGCCGGTCACACCAGTCGGTCGAGCGGTCGGACGAACGTCAGTCGAGCCGTTCGGCCGCGCCCTGCTCGAGCAGCGGCCCGACGTTGGCCTCGGGGAGCGTCACCACGTCGTCGGCCGCGAGGTCGTACTCGCGACCCTCGACCCCGTATATCGGGCCGACGTCGTCGGTGATCCGCACCATCGTCCGGTCGACGTCCGGGTCCGCGTCCGCACCCGCATCCGCATCCGATTCCCCGTCACGCGTCCTCTCGGTCCGGGACTGGCCATCCGTCGCGCCACCTCGCCCGTCCCGTGCTTCGACCGTGCGAGCCGACGGATCCGTCGTGGCCGTCCCGGTAGTACCGCCGTCACGGACCGGTCGCCCCGCGTCGACGGCGTCGGTCGACTCCCCGTCCATCGGTGGGTCGGTGGAGTCCCCCTCGGCGGTGGGTCCGGCGTCTCCAGAGTCGGCGTCACCGGAAACCCCGTCGCTGGATCCGGTGCCGGTCTCGCCGCCCATCAGGTCCGCGGCACCGACGTCCGGTTCGGGAGCCGGGCTGGCCGACGGGTCGGCCGCCGGGTCTGCGTCCGCTCCCGAACCGGGGTCTCCCGGATCCGGCGGGACCTGTCTGTGGTCGGTCTCCCCGCTCGCCGCTGGCGTGGCCGTGTCGACCGACGACGCGGCACTGCCCGCGCCCGACGGGGAGGCCCCGGTTGGTCCCGAACCCTCGGGCGCGGGCGGGTCCGCCGCGGCGGGCGGTTGCAGATCGGTCGGATCGATGGGGGGGTCTTCCCCGTCGAGGATGGCGAAGACGCCCTCGCGGTTCCGTTCGATCGCGGTGACGAGCTGGTCGAAGAGGGCCTGTTCCTCCTCGGTGA
Organism: Haloarculaceae archaeon; assembly: GCA_036626395.1. GTDB lineage: Archaea > Halobacteriota > Halobacteria > Halobacteriales > Haloarculaceae > QS-5-68-33. The sequence continues at coordinate 9,355 of JAZKRZ010000098.1, read as the reverse complement.
GGCCCTCGTCGTCGGTGGGCATCTCCGCCGCGGCGAGCGAGGCCATCTTGACGATCTTGCCGACGCGGCGGTCGTAGATCGCCTCGACCGTGCCTTTCGCGGTGTCGATGTCGTCGTTGAGGCGGCCGACCTCGGGGGCGTTCCAGGGGTCGTCCGCGCGCTCGGCGGCGGCGTCGCGCTCGGCTTCGAGGTCCTGGATGTACTCCGCGGCCTCCTGGTAGAAGGTCGCGCGCAGTTGCTGGAGGCTGTCGGTCTGGCGCTCCCGACTCTGTACCGACTGGAGTTCGTTCAGGTCCATGGTCCCCGGATGCCGGCGGCTGTCGCCCGTCGCACCTGGCGAGTGACTAACCACCGGGCCCACTGTAAAGCTATCGGCACCGGTCCGGTGGCGCCGGGCCGGTCGGCCGGGGTGGTGTGTCCCTCCAGCGGCGGGACCGGCCGTCACTCGGGCGCTTTCTCGGCCCGACCGCGAGCCATCAGGAACACGCCGACGTACTCCGGCAGTTCGACCACGCCCTCCGTCACCGTCTCGTCGAAGTCCGCGAGTGCGACCGGTCCCGGCTCGGTGACCTCGACGTTGATCTGGTGGCCGACGAACGTCTCGGGAACTGCGTCGACCAGCGGGTCGAACGCGTCGATGTCGTCCCGCTCGATCCGGCGCGTGGCGAGGCCGCTGCCGCCGTGGAGACTGCCGGGCAGGCGGATCAACCGGTTCGTGTCGGTCGTCACCGGTTCGTCGATCGGGGCGTTCTGTTCGGTGACCGTGACCGACGCGAACTGCTGGGCGACCTGCTCGAAGGCGGTGTGTGCCGAGACGTTACCCCGCTCGATCTCGGTAAAGCGGTCGGTGGCGATGTTGTACATCGCCATGGCCTTGCCCTCGCCGATGCCCTCGTACTGTGAGAGGGTCTCGATGGCCTCGTCCGCGTCCTGCCCGCGGACGGTCTCGGCGAGGTCGCGGACGCGGCTGTGGATGCGCGCACCCCACCCGCCGTCGTTCGGCAGGTAGCGGTTCGTCGCCGGCGACTTCCGGCCGGCCTCGCCGCCGACGGTCTCCTCGTCGACGACGTGGTCGAACTCCAGGCCGATACCGCGGACGTAGTCGACGACCTCCCGGCGCGAATCGCTGTCCAGGTCGAGAACCGACTCGTCGCGGACGTGGACGTGGTAGCCCCGACTCCCGGAGAAGACGACCGAGAGGTCCTCGAAGCCGAAGTCGTTCTCGAGGAAATCGAGCAGGCGCAGCAGCGCGTCCTTGCACTTCGCGAGCATCTCGGCGTAACTGTCCTCGCCGAGCACGACGGAGGGCAGGTGGTCGGCGTCGAGGTCGAAGACCAGGTCCGAACAGCGCCAGCCCTTCCCGCTCATCGTGCTCGCGCCGGGGTCGTCGTAACGACCGGCCGAGAAGTAGACGTGTTTCGGGCGCTCGCGCGCCAGAAAGTCAGAGAGTTCGCCGAGGTCGAGCAACGAGCGGTGTCGGACCATCGTCTCGCCGGGTCCCTCAGTCCAGGGGACGTACCCCCACTCGCGCTCGTTGGCGTCCGGAGGCGGTGTCAACTCCACGCGCCGGTAGTGGTCGCCGAAGCGCCCCCGGAGATACGCCTGCGTCTGGGACTGCACGCTCGCCGATTACGAACGGGTGTGCAAAGCGTTTGTGCTCGGCGGGCACCACCAGGTCGGGCGAGTGCCGGCAGCGTCACCCCCCCAGCAGGCGGCTCAGCCGGTCCGTGAGGCTCTCGTCCTCGCCGAGGCGCAGGTAGTAGGCGTCGCCGCCGTCCTCGTAGTAGCCGTCGATGCGGCGTTCGACGGAGAAGCCGATGTGCCGATAGAACTCCAGGGCCCCGTCGTTGGTCGTGCGCGCGTGACAGGTGACCGAACCGAAGTCGTCGGCGACGCGAGCGACGAGCGCCTCGCCGAAGCCCTCGCCCTGGTAGTCGGGGTCGACCGCGAGAAAGAGGATGTAGCCGTCCCGGCGGACGGCGGCAAAGCCGACGAGTACGCCGCGGTCGGAGCGGTCGAGAAAGAGGTAGACTGTCGACCGCTTGTAGGCGCTCTCGAAGAACCCGCGGCGCTGCCTGAGGACGCCGTGGTCGCGGCGGATCCGCTCTTTGAGTTGCCAGGCGTCTTCGATGTGTGCCCTGTCGCCAGGGTCGACGACCCGTCGTTCGACGTTGACGCTCACTACGCCGCCCATAGCGGATCTGTGACTATAATTCCATCGGGTACGACCGGGCCCCCGAGAGGCTATCTTCGAACGCACGGGAGCGTCGGGTCGGAAACTGTCGGAGGTCGAACCGTCGTAAGGCTTTCACCGGGCCGCCCGGAGGTGTCGGTATGACGCTGCTGTCGGCAACCGCCCCCCCGGGTGCAGGCACGAACTCCGGGCCCTCGGTTCGCACGCGTCTCAGGAGCATCCTCATCACGGGCGTTGCGCTCACGGTCCCGGTCATCGTCACGCTGATCATCCTCCAGTTCGTCGTGAACGTCATCCTCGGCGCCGTGAGTCCGGTAGCGTCGTTCGTCACCCGGACGTTCGGCCTCGCCGACGACGTCGACCCGCTGGTCCTGGAACTACTCGCGGTCGCGACGTTCCTCGCGCTCGTGTTCGTCGTCGGACTCGTCGCGGAGTTGCGCCAGGGCGACGAACTCGAACGGGTCTTCGACACGGCGATGGCGCGCATCCCGGGCGTCGGGTCGGTGTACACGAGTTTCAACGAGATGACCGAGATGTTGCTCTCCAACGAGACACAGAGCTTCCAGGAGGTGAAACTCGTCGAGTTCCCCGTCGAGGGGTCGTACACGCTGGCGTTCGTGACCGCCGAGTCGCCCCCGGAGATCGAACGCGCCACCGACTACGGGGACATGCGGACGCTCTTTCTCCCGATGGCGCCCAACCCGGTGATGGGCGGGTACGTCCTCCACGTCTCGGACGAACGGGTCTACGACGTCGACCCGGGGGCGATCCGCGAACAGGCTCTGGAGGAAGTCGAGGACTTCACCATGCAAGCCAGACGCGACCTGGCCTCGGTCCGTCCCGAGGGCGACCCCCAAGAGGTCGGCGAAGAGGGAGCCGACTCGCCGACCCACTACAGGGACGAACAGGACACGCCCGATACCAGCGAACCGGACGGAACGGGGGGGTCGGGGGCCGACGACGGCGAGGGGGAGGTGTGAGCGCTATGCCGTACACGCTCAGGGACCACACAGCCGACGTCGCGGTCGAGGCCACCGGCGAGACCATCGACGAAGTGTTCGGCGCCGTCGCCGACGGGATGGCCGCGGCGATGTGTGAGTCGATTCCCGACGGCGGCGAGCGGTTCTCGCTCGCCGTCACCGCCGAAGGCCGCGAACAGTTGCTTTTCGATTACCTCGACGAACTCATCTACGAACGCGACGTCCGGGGCGTCCTGCCGGTGAACAACGACGCGTCGGTGACCTGGCCCGCGTCCGTGGACGAGGAGAGCGCCGGAACGGGCGAGTGGCGCGTCGACGCGACGGCCCGCGGCGTTCCACTCTCACGGGTCGAGGCTCGCGACCTCAAGGCGGTCACCTACTCCGAGATGGACCTCTCGGAGACCGACGAGGGCTGGCACGCCTACGTCGTCTTCGACGTGTGAACGGGTCCGTTCGTCGACCGGCGACCGGCAGTCGGGGAGGTTTTGCCGTCGCCGGCCCGAGCAGGGGTATGGACAGCCGTTATCGGTCGGCGCTCGCGGCGTTCGCCGTCGGTCTGGCGGCGACGGCGCTCGTCCCAGGTCGCGGTCGCGCACACGTCGACTACGTCACCGACCCGCCAGCAGCGACCGTCGACGCGCTCGCGTTCCTCGTCGAGGCGCTCTCGTCACCGGTCAACGCCGCGCTCGTCGCCGGCGGCGGACTGACCGTAACGGCGCTCGTCGCCCTCGACCTCCGCGTGCGCCCCGCGGTCCCCGACGTCGCGGCGCTCCGCGAGGCCCTCCGCGAGTACGACGAGTACGTCCCGTGGATGCTCAGACTGAGCCTCGGCCTGCCGCTGGTGGGAGCGGGCTTCGCGGGGTACCTGTTCAGCCCGGCGGTGCCGGCCGACGCCCGCTTCCTCCAGGTCGGGGTCGGCTTTTTCATCCTGTTCGGACTGGCGACGCGCGCCGTCGCAGGGGTCGGTCTCGGCGCGTACCTCCTGGCGCTCGCGCTCGAACCGGCGCTGGTACTCGCCGTCGAATACGTTCCCGGTTTTCTCGCCATCGCGCTGCTGGGCGGTGGCCGGCCGAGTGCAGACCACATGCTCTGGCGTGTCGCCCGCACCGACGGGACCTACTACGGTCGCGTCGACCCCGTCCACCGCGTCGCCGAACACTTCGGCGGCTCCCTCGATTCCTTCGAACGGTACGCCCCGACGGTCCTGCGCGTGGGTCTCGGGGTCGCGTTCGCCTACCTCGGTCTCGTCGAGAAACTCGCGAACCCCGCCCGCGCGCTGCAGGTCGTCGAGCGCTACGACCTCACCGCGGTCGTTCCCGTCGACCCGGGACTGTGGGTCGTCGGCGCGGGACTGACGGAGGTCGGCGTGGGCGCCCTGCTCGTCGCGGGCCTGTACACCCGCGGGGCGGCCGCCGTCGCCTTCCTGACGCTCGTCACGACGCTGTTCGGCCTCCCGGACGACCCCGTCCTCGCCCACGTCACCCTCTTCGGGATGCTCTCCGCCGTCTTCACGCTCGGCGCCGGTCCGTACTCGCTCGACGCCTTGCTCGCGAGAAAGAGTCCGCGGGCCGACCGCGGGGCAGTAGGCGTGAGACCGGCCGACGACTGATACTGTCGGACACAAGTACGTGAACACGCTCGCCGGGAACACGCCAGCGAAAATCCCGTTCCCGGTCGAACGAGCCATCCACGGTGGCCTCACGTGTGTCCGACAGTATGAGACCACCCGTCGCGGTACCCCGGTCGGCCGCGACAGACACAGCGAAACCTATTCCGGCGCTCCGGGCGCACACTCGAATATGACCACTTACGAGGCCGACGGCGTCACACTCGAACGGGTCCGTGAGCACGTCTGGGAGATCCCCCGGGAGGGGGACATGCGCGTCCCCGCGCGCGTCCTCGCCAGCGAGACGCTGCTCGACGAGATCAGCGACGACAGGACACTCCAGCAGCTCAAGAACGCGACTCACCTGCCCGGTATCCAGAAGTACGGGCTTTGCATGCCCGACGGCCACCAGGGCTATGGCTTCCCCGTCGGGGGCGTCGCGGCGATCGACACCGAAAACGGCTGTATTTCGCCGGGAGCGATCGGTTACGACATCAATTGCATGCCGGGCGATACCGACGTCCGGCTGTCACACGGAAGGAAGTTGCCCATAGCGGAGTTGCGCGACCGGTTCGAGGACGAGCAAGCGGTCGTCGCGACGGGCACAGAACTCGTGGACTCCGAGATCCGGTTGTTCACGGAATCGGGTACTGAGACGGTCTACGAGGTCGAAACGGCGACTGGGTCCACTGTCGAAGCCACTGCAGACCACCCGTTCCAGACGCCCGACGGAATGGTGGAACTGGCGGACCTCCAGGCGGGTGACACCGTCACAGTGCATCCGTTCGAAGGGATCGAACACGAGGACCCCGACAAGTTCACCGTGCTCTCGCGCGATGACGTGTCCGATATGAATGCCCAGGGGATCCGTGCGCTCGAAGAGCGCGGGCTGTTGCCGCTCGAATCGACCGACGAGAGGTTCAATTACCTCCTCAAGATCATCGGCTATCTCCTCGGAGACGGGGCCTACGGCGGGAACGGTCAGACGTGGTTCTACGGCGACCCCGAAGACCTGGACCGGATCAGGGACGACATCCGGGCGCTGGGGTTCAAACCGTCGAAGGTCTACGAACGCGACCACAGCCACGATATCGACGGAGAGACGTTCGAGACGACAGAGTACAGTTGCAAGGCGACGGCGCGGTCGCTCCGTCGCGTGTTCGTCGAACTGGGCGTCCCCCAGGGCCCGAAAGTCGAGTCCGGGTTCACGACGCCGGAGTACTTCGATCGGCTCGCAGACTGGCAGAAAGCGCTCTTCTACTCGTCGTACTTCGGGGCCCAGATGAACGCACCCTCGGCACAGCACGACAAGAATCTCCACTGTCCGAAGGTGAGCCAGACCAGAACGAAAGGGACGGTGGCGGCCGGGAGAGCGTTCCTCGAAGACCTGCGCGAGTTCCTCGACAGCCTCGGGATCGAGACGAACGCCATCGAGAAGTTCGAGACCGATTCCAACGGCACGCACGAGACAGTCCGTCTCCGACTCGGGATCAAAAACGACTCCGAGAACCTCGTCCGACTTTTCACCCGCGTCGGATACCGGTACCACCGCGAGAAACAGCGAAAGGCGATGAAATCAGTCCGGTATCTCCGTGCGAAAGAACGAGAGATACGGCGCAGAGAGCGGATCGCCGAGGAGGCGAAAGCACTCTCCGACGGCGGGACCGAAACGGACGAGATCCGGTCGCGGTCCGACATCAACGACCGATTCGCAGAGCGGAGCATCTGGAGCGGACGCTCCGGTCGGCCGCGACCGGGAGACGGCTTTCCCGACTACGAGGAGTTCTGTGCGGCGACGTCCGTCAACCCGGACGGGACGCTCCCGACGGAAGTCGTCTCGGTCCGAGAGGTCGGCGAGAAACCGGTCTTCGACGTCGGCGTGTCCCACGTCGCCCACACATTCATCGGAAACGGATTCGTCGTCTCGAACTGCGGCGTGAGGATGATGAAAACACCCCTCACCTACGACGACGTCCGGGGCCGCGAGGCGGAACTCGTCGACGCGCTGTTCGCGAACGTGCCGACGGGGCTGGGCGGAGGCGGCGTCTACGAGGGGTCGAAAGCGGACATCGAGGCCATCCTGGACCGGGGCGTCGACTGGGCGCTCGAGGAGGGGTTCGCAGTCCAGAGCGACCTCGACCACTGCGAGGACGAGGGGCGGCGACTGGACGCAGACCCGTCGCGTATCTCCCAGAAGGCCAAAGACCGGGGCAAAAACCAGGTCGGGAGCCTCGGGAGCGGGAACCACTTCCTCGAAGTCCAGCGGGTCACGGACGTCTACCGTCGGGACGTCGCCGACGAGTTCGGCCTCGAAGAGGACCAGATGGTCGTCCTCATTCACTGCGGGTCGCGCGGGCTGGGCCACCAGGTCTGTACCGACTACCTCCGGGAGATCGAACAGGCCCACGCCGGACTGCTCGACCGGTTGCCCGACCGGGAACTCGCGGCGGCGCCAGCGGGGTCACAACTGGCCGAGGACTACTACGGGGCGATGTGTGCGGCGATCAACTTCGCGTGGGTCAACCGCCAGCTCGTCATGCACCAGACTCGCGAGGTACTCGGGAAACTCTTCGGCCTCGAGACCGAGGAGATGGAACTGCTCTACGACGTCGCACACAACATCGGCAAGAAAGAAGTCCACGAAGTCGGGGTCGGCCCGGAGGGACGACCGGCGGGAGACGGCGACGCCGTCGACAGCGAGGAGCGGGAACTGTACGTCCACCGGAAGGGTGCGACGCGCGCGTTCCCCGCGGGGCGACCGGAACTGCCACCGGCCTACCGCGACGTCGGTCAGCCGGTCATCATCCCGGGAAGCATGGGCGCCGGGAGTTACGTCCTGCGCGGGGGCGAACGCTCGCTCTCGGAGACGTTCGGGTCCACCGCCCACGGCGCGGGGCGGTTGATGAGTCGCACGCAGGCCAAACAGGAGTTCTGGGGCGGGGACGTTCAGGACGACCTGCGCGACCAGGAGCACGTCTACGTCAAAGCCGAGAGCGGGGCGACGGTCGCCGAGGAGGCGCCGGGCGTCTACAAGGACGTCGACGAGGTGGTGCGCGTCTCCGACGCGCTGGGTATCGGCGACCGCGTCGCGCGCACCTTCCCGGTCTGTAACATCAAGGGGTGACCGGGCGGGACCCACCGGTCGAGCGGGCTACCCGCCGCCGTCCCAGCTATCGAGGACGGTCTCGTTGCCGGACGGAGGCGCGTAGACGACGCGTATCCTGTCCCCGCGGTTGACGTTGCTGCCGTACGCGTTACCGCTGGAGAGCTGGACTGTGTCGCCGGGGCCGACGGTCGCGTTGGGGGTCGTCCCCGCGAGTTCGTGCCAGCGCGTCTCGCGGTCACTCGAGCGGACCGTGGGGTTGCTGGCGGTGAACTCGGAGACGCCCCGGTCGTCCCCCGCAGTCGCGCTCATGTATGCCGTCGTTTCCTCGACCGTCTTAAACGCCTGTCGCCGGGAGTATCAGACGCGATAGCGAACCGCCGCGGAGGCGGACGGCGGAGCGCCAGCGACGGTGGGCAACGTGGTTTCGGCCGGGGGCCGGGGAATGGGGGAAAGCCTTTGTCGGCGAGCACAGACGGTTTTCGTATGATAGACGAGACGGTCGAAGAGATCGCCGAGATGCAGACACACAGCTCCTCGGTGGTGGCGATCAAGGCCGCGCAGGCGCTGCGGGCGCTGTCCGACAGGGAGTTCCCGGCCGTCGAGGAGTACCAGCGCGCGCTCGAGCGAAACAGCGACGCGCTCAGACGAGCCAACCCGTCGCACGCGACGCTGCAGACCACCCAGCGCGAGATCGTCGACAGGGTCGCCCAGAGCGGTGCCGACACCGTCGCGGACGCAAAGGCTCGCACGGAAGGGGCTATCAGCGACGTCGTCGAGCGCGTCGAATCCGCGAAGGCACGCGCCGGCGAACGCGCGGCGGAGTCGCTCTCGGACGGCGACACGGTCTTCACCTACGACTACTCCTCGACGGTCCTCGAGGCGCTGGAGCGGGCGGCCGTCGGGGGCGTCTCGCTGACGATATACTGCGCGGAGGCCCGACCCCGTCACCTCGGGCGGAAGATGGCGCGCACCCTCGCCGAAATCGACGAGTTCGACGTCCACCTCGTCGTCGACGCTGCGGCCGGGATATTCCTGTCAGAGTGTGACTGCGTGATGGTCGGGATGGACTGTATCGTCGACGACACGCTGTACAACCGCGTGGGCACCTACCCGGTGGCGGCGACGGCCGCGGACGTCGGCGTACCGGTGGTCGTCGTCGGCGCCGAGTCGAAGATCGTCGGCGGCGGCTTCGCCTTCGAGAACGAGGAGCGCTCGGTCAGCGAAGTCATTCGCGAGCCCGCCGACGGGTTCGCCGTCGAGAACCCCGCGTACGACGCCACCCCGATGCGCCTGGTCGACCGCGTCGTCACCGACGCCGGCGTCCGAGAGTACTGATACCGTCGGACACACGTGAGGCCACCGTCGGTGGCTCGTTCGACCGGGAACGGGAGTTTCGCTGGCGTGTTCCCGGCGAGCGTGTTCACGTACTTTGTCCGACAGTATGACCCGGACGTTCGCAGCCGTTCACA
>JAZKRZ010000097.1:0-11728 GCA_036626395.1 Haloarculaceae archaeon | reverse complement strand
CGGACCGCCGAACGCACCGCCGTCTCGCATCGCTCACCAGGGGACCTTCCGCTCCAAATATAGATTTCTGATAATTTTCACAGCAGTTCGCGGCTGGATCCGGTAGGTTATCGGGAAAGCGGTGACAGCTCGTCCCGGCGGGAGCCGTGCCCGGGGACCGACGCCTGCTCTGAAGGCGTGCTGATACGTCACGGGCCGTGACCGCACTGGAACCGGGAACTTTGTCACCCCCATCCACCAACCGGGGACCATGATCGTCGCGTTCGACTTCGACGGGACCCTGTCCGATTCGGAGATGACCGTCCTGCTGGGCGAGCGAAACGGGACCGCCGAGGACATGGTCTCGATCACGGAACAAGCGATGAACGACGAGATCGAGTACGCCGAGAGTCTCCGCCAGCGCTGTGCGCTGTTGGAAGACCTGCCCGAGGAAGAGGCACGGGCGGCCTTCGACCAGGTGCGACTCCGCGAGGGGGCTGCCGACGTCGTCCGGGAGTTGCGCGAGGCCGGCGTCTACGTCGCCATCCTCACTGGCGGGTTCGAGCGCGGCGTCGCCAGCGCCCTCGAACGCGAGGGCGTCGAGGTGGACGCCCTCGTCGCCAACCGCCTCCCCGTCGGCGACGGCGCGCTGACCGGCGAAGTCGAGGGCCCCCTCATCGAGGGGACCAAAGACGACGCGCTCGAAGTCCTCGCCGCCGCGGTCGGGGAGGACCTCGCCGATACGGTCGCTGTTGGCGACGGTGCGAACGACCTGCCGATGCTCGAAGTCGCCGGGCTCGCGGTCGGGTTCGACCCGAAGCCGGCGGTGGCCCCCTCCTGTGACACGATCGTCGACACGATGGCCGACCTGTCCGAGGTACTCGCGACCGAGGACGTCCTCTGAACGTCGGCAGACCGAACGGACTGACGGGGGTCTACTCGGTCGCGGTCTCGATCGCCTGGTCGAGATCGGCGGTGAGGTCGTCGACGGATTCCAGCCCCACCGAGAGCCGGACCATGTCGTCGGTGACCCCGGCAGCGGATTTCTCCTCGTCGGAGAGCTGCTGGTGGGTGGTCGAGGCGGGGTGGATGAGGAGCGTCTTCGCGTCGCCGACGTTGGCGAGCAGGCTCGCGATCTCCGTCGACTCGACGGTTTCGCGGGCGGCGTCGTAGCCCGCCGCCAGCCCGAAGGTGATCATCCCGCCGTAGCCGCCCTCCAGATACTCGCTGGCCTGCTCGTGGGTCTCGTGCGATTCGAGGCCGGGATACGAGACCCACGACACCTCGGGGTGGTCCGCCAGGTGTTCGGCGACGGCCATCGCGTTCTCGCAATGGCGTGGCATCCGCCGGGGGAGCGATTCGAGGCCCTGGATGGTCTGCCAGGCGTCGAACGGGGCTTGCTGGTTCCCGAGGTCTCGCAGGCCGCGGGCGATTGCGGCGTAGGTGAGGGCCGCCTCGCCGAAGCGCTCGGCGAAGTTGACGCCGTGGTAGGCGGGGTTGTCCTGTGCGATCTCGGGGAACTGCTCGGCGTGCTCGTCCCAGGGGAACGAGCCGCCGTCGACGAGGACGCCGCCGACCGTCGTCCCGTGGCCGTGGATCCACTTCGTCGTCGATTCCCAGACCAGGTCGGCGCCGTGTTCGAGCGGGCGACAGAGCACGGGGGTCGCGAACGTGTTGTCGACGAAGAGGGGAACGCCGTGGTCCCCCGCGATGTCCGCAACGCGTTCGATATCGGGCGTGACCAGCGCGGGGTTGCCGATGGTCTCCAGGTGGACGTAGGCGGTGTCGTCGTCGATGGCCTCGGCGTAGGCGTCGTAGTCCAGCGTGTCGACGAACCGCGCCTCGACGCCCTGGCGGGGCGCGGTGTGCGTGTAGTAGGTGTAGGTCCCGCCGTACAGCGAGGAAGCCGTGACGATATTGTCGCCGGCGTCGGCGAGCAGGAAGGTCGCGAGATTCAGCGCGGCCATCCCCGACGCGGTAGCGACGGCGCCGACCCCGCCCTCGAGGGCGGCGATGCGCTCCTGGAGGACGTTGCTCGTGGGGTTCATCAGCCGCGAGTAGATGTGCCCCGGCTTTTCGAGGGCGAACTGCGCGGCCGCGTCCGCGGCGTCATCGAAGACGTAGGAAGTGGTCTGGTAGATGGGCGGTGCCCGCGCGCCCGTCGCGGGGTCGGGCTCTTCCTGTCCTGCGTGCAACGCTGCCGTCTCGGGGTCCCAGTCGTCGCTCATGGGCGTCACCATCGATGCGGGGCACGGCTATAAACCCCCACAGCACCGGCAGACCCGACGGTTGCTCGGCGACTGCGGCAGGGTTTGCGACATCGCCGAGCCGGTTCGACGTCGAACCCGGGACTCGTCGCCACGAGCGGGCGTCTGACGGGCCTTTATGCTCCGGTGGTGCGACGAGCGGACGATGGCAAACGGGACCGGCGGCCGCTTCGTCGCGGCCCTGACCGACCAGAGCGTCCGGATCATCGGTGCCAGCCTGCTGGCGGGGTCGACCGGCGTCTCCGCGGCGAGCCTCACGACGGACGTCGGACTCGCCGTCCCCCCCGAGGCGATGGCGACGGCGACAGCCATCGCCGGCGAGGCGGGCCCGGTCCCGACACTGCTGGGCTTTCTCCTCGCGCACCCGATGTACCTCGTCGTCGGGGCGGTCGGGCTGGCGTTGCTCGTCCTCGGGGACAGAGCGCCCCTGACCTGAGGGGGCGACGCGAGCCGGGGCGGCGACGCTCCCGGAGGGTCAGCTGAAATCCCGGACCGTCAGGTCGAGCGTGTCGAGGCGGACGACGGGCGCGTGGGCGTAGTCGGGCTGGATGTTCATGCTGGCCTGGAAGGCGGTCTGTTCCTGCCAGCAGCCCGAGTTGATCGTGAGGACGCCGTGGTACTTCCCCCAGCCGAGTTTGTGGACGTGCCCGGCGTGGAAGATGTCCGGGACGTCCTCGATGACGAGGTGGTCCTCCGCCTCGGGGGCCAGGCGCGTCTTCCCGCCGAACTGCGGGGCGACGTGACGCTTCTTGAGGAGGTGGTACATCGGTCTGTGGGGCTCGTCGTAGGTGGCCTTCTCGTCGGGGAGTTCGGCGATCACCTCGTCGAGCGAGACGCCGTGATACATGAGGACGTCGACGCCCTCGACCGTGACCGTCGACGGATTGGCGACGACCCGGGCGTCGTGGGCGCTCATGATATCCCGGAGTTCCTCGTCGAAAGCCGGCTGGGGTTCGGCCAGTCGGACGGCGTCGTGGTTGCCCGGGATCATGACGACCTCCATGTCCCCGGGGACCGACTTGAGGTGCTCGCTGAACTGCTCGTACTGCTCGTAGATGTCGACAATGTCGAGTTCCTCGTCCTGGTCGGGGTAGACGCCGACGCCCTCGACCATGTCGCCGGCGACGAGGAGGTACTCCACGCGGTCGGCTTCTGGCGTGTGGAGCCAGTCGGCAAAGCGCTCCCAGGCGTCGGCGGTGAACTCCTGGCTGCCGACGTGGACGTCGCTGACCAGCGCCGCCGCCACCTCGCGGTCGGCCGTCGACGGGGAGTTGGTGCGGGGGACGTCCGGAAAGTACATCGAGTCGACGAAGAGTATCCCGCCGTCGTCGGCGAGCGTGCCCTCGACCGCGATTACCTCGTCGAGGAGGAGTTCGTCGACCAGGTCCGCGAACTCCCGGTCTTTCATCACCAGACAGGGGAAGGTCCCGGTGGTGTCTTCGAGTTCGACCAGCCAGTGGCCGCTCGCGGTCGACCGGATGTCCGCGACCATCCCCACCACCGCCGCCTCGCTGTTGCCGCCCATCGCCTCCAGCGCGTTCGTCGGCCGGTGGTTGACCCGCCCGCGCAACGGCTTCGAGAGTTTCTCGTAGCGGTCGCGAAACACCGCCACGAAGTCCTCGTACTCCCCCACGCCCGTGCTCGCGAACTCCGGCGGGAGCTCCAGCGACCGTTCGTCTCTCGCGCCCCCCTCCCCCCTGTTCGTCCCGGCGGTTCCCCCGTCACTCCCGGAACCGCGTTCCGGTCGGCTCCCGGTCTCCCCTCGCTCGACCCCCTTCGTTTCAACTGGAAAACTGTCACCGCTATCGGTCGGTTTCGTCCCCGGATTTCCAGTCGAAGTCGAGGGGTCGTTACCGGGGGACGGACCGGCCGGTCGAGAAGCCGGTTCGGCGGTCGGGTCGCGGGTGATTTCGGTCGCTGTGCGGGACGTAGCGCGGGAATCGAGCGTGGACTGGACGTGGTCGGCGGTGAGTTTGACGGCGTCGTCGGGGACCGTTTCCAGTGTGCGTTCGAGGGCGGACGCCGGGTCGGTCGCGCCAGCGATCAGCGTGACCGCTTCGGGGTCGGCGTTGTAGCCGCGCCGGGCGAGTTCGTTCGCGACGCGGACCGGCGTCTCCAGGGACACGGTCGGACATCGGGGGCGGCGAGCAAAACGGTTGCGGGAACCGTTCGACGGGACCGGGTGCGGGGCCGCTGTCAGAACATTCAAACCGCGAGTCCGCCAAACACGGTGCAATGAGTCCGCCCGACGACGGCGACCGGGACCCGTCCGACGCCGCCCCGCCCGACTCGCCCTCCACGCGGCCCGGGGACGGTCCGTCCTCCACGCGGTCCGGCGACGCCGACACCGGATGCGGGGCCGGTGCCGACGACGCGACCGGCCCCCGCTCTCCCGATCCCCGGGCTGATTCCCCTCCCCCGGATTCCGGGAGCGCCCCTCACTGCTCTGACCGCGTCGATAGGGGGTCCGACCCGGTGCCTGTCGGCGACGGGGCCGAGCGAGCGGCGCGACCGCGGGAGCGTCCGGCCGGACTCGACGGCGAACCTGTCGACGAGGGGGACGACGGGATGGACTGGAAAGTGTTCGTCTACGACGTCGTCAACAGCGCGGTGGCAGTGTTGCTCGTCGGCGCGTTGCTGTTTGCGGTCAGCGGCGTGTGGCCCCCGATGGTCGCCGTCGAGAGTCCGAGCATGACTCCCCACATGGAGACCGGCGACCTCGTGTTCGTGATGGAGGAGACGCGCTTCCCCGGCGAGGGCGACCGGGAGGGCGTCGTCACCACCAGGACGGGCCGGACCACCGACGTCGACTACCGGAAGTTCGGGCGCCAGGGCGACGTCATCGTCTACACGCCCGACGGGAACGGCGACGCCACGCCGATCATCCACCGCGCGATGTTCTGGGTCGAGGACGGCGAGAACTGGTACGACAAGGCCGACCGGCAGTCCGTCGGTCGCTACGACCGCTGTGGGGAGTCGACGGAGAAAGCGATGCCCAACTGCCCGGCGCCCCACGCGGGATTCGTCACGAAAGGCGACGCCAACAGCCGCTACGACCAGGTCGACGGACTCAGCGGCCCGGTCAAACCCGCCTGGGTCGTCGGGACCGCGGAGGCCCGGATCCCGCTTTTGGGCTGTATTCGGCTCCGCTCGGACCGGTGCTCGGTCGGCACCGCCACGCTCGTGGGCGGGACCGCTCCCGTCGGGAACGCGACTGGATCGGCGACGAACCCGACTGCCCGGTGACATCGCGGGAGGAAGCAGTAGGTGGGGCCGTTCAGCCGTCGCTGTCGAAGCGCATCTGGACGAACGGCTGGGTGTCCTCGATGTCCGACAGCCGGGAATCGGACATCAGGACGGCCTCGGTCTCCTCGATCGGGACCGACAGTGAGATCTCCTTGGTGCGGCCGTAGCGGCCCTTGCTGACGACGACGGCGTTGACGATGCCGAGCATGTCCAGTTCCGAGATGAGGTCGGTAACGCGTCGCTGGGTCAGCGTGTCGACGTCGATCTCCTCGCAGAGCCGTTGATAGACGTTGTAGACCTCGCCCGTGTTGATGTTGTTGACGCCGTTTTTTTCGAGCGTGACGATGGAAAAGAGGACCAGTTTCGACTGCGTGGGGAGCGTCCGGACGACTTCGACGACGCGGTCGAGCTCGATCTTCTCCTGGGCCTTGCGGACGTGGGCCTCGTCGACGACGTCCGTCTGGTCGCGTTCTGCGAGTTCGCCCGCGGTGCGCAACAGGTCCAGCGCGCGGCGGGCGTCGCCGTGTTCCTGTGCGGCGAAGGCGGCACAGAGCGGGATGACGTCGTCCGTGAGCACGTCGTCCTCGAATGCGACGTCCGCGCGATGGTTGAGGATGTCGCGCAACTGGTTTGCGTCGTAGGGCGGGAAGACGATCTCCTCTTCCCCGAGGCTGGATTTGACACGCGGGTCCAGGAAGTCAGTGAACTTCAGGTCGTTGGAGATACCCATGATCGAGACCCGCGAGGATTCGAGCTCGGAGTTCATCCGCGAGAGGTTGTAGAGGGTGTCGTCGCCGCTCTTCTCGACGAGTTTGTCGATCTCGTCGAGCATGATGACGACCACGCGCTCGTGGTAATCGACGGCGTCGAAGAACGTGCTGTAGACCCTGTCGGTCGGCCAGCCTGTCATCGGAACCTGCACGAACTCCTCCCGGTCGGCCTCGAGCGTCTCGATGCGCTCGGTGACCGCCTCGACGGTGCCGAACTCGGTATCGGCGAGCGCCATGGGGTCGTCGCGAGCGCGCTCGCGGAGGTCGGTGAGGTCGGCGACCTGTTCGTCGATGACCGCCTCGTTTTTGTCGACGAACTTGTTGGCGAGTTGGGCCAGCACGCGGTACTGTGTGTCCGTCACCTCGCAGTTTATGTACTCGACCTCGCAGGGGACCTCGTATTTTTCGGAGGTCGATTCGAGTTCCTCGCTGACGAACTTCGCGCTGGCGGTCTTTCCCGTACCGGTCTTCCCGTAGATCAGGATGTTGGACGGGGTGTCCCCGCGGAGTGCGGTGACGAGGATCGTCGCCATATTGTTGATCTGCTCCTCCCGGTGGGGCAGCTCGCGCGGTGTATAGGAGGGGCGAAGCACCTCCTTGTTCTCGAAGATCGGTTCACCCTCGAGGAGGTCGTCGAAGAGTCCGCGCGAGGCCTCGTCGGAGTCGTCCCCGTCGCCGATCTCCTCGAGGACGACGTCGTCCAGCAGGGACGGGTCTATCTCCCCGTCCGCGAGGTCGGTCGAGACTTCCGGTGTGGGCTCGGGACCGTCCCCGGCGTTCGTACCCGCCGGTGGGGACGGATCGACCGAGTCGTCCTCGCCGTCGGTGAACCGTTCGGCGTCCAGCGTCGTGTCCTGATCCGCGTCGTTCCCGTCAGTCATACTCCGAGTCGAACCCCTCCGTTTCGAGTGGAAACGAAGCCGCGCGGACCGCGAACGCGACTCGTACGCCGGAATTCGCCGTCGTCCACCTGTTTTCGTGAATCCCGGACGTCCAGTTGAACCACGAGAACCCGTGGTTGTAGAGATATTAAATATTTCGGTCATCGGTGACATTGTCGGCGAGGTGAACCCAGCAAATTCGCGGGGTATCCAGCTTGCTCCCTCGAGAGATCCCGGACTGAGCCGGGAGATGTCGGGTCAGGCGACACCCCTCCCCGCAGGACGCTGCGAGGAGTCCGAGTGACGGGACAGAGGAAACGGGACAGAAGAGGCGGGGATCATCGACAGGACGGACCGGAAGAGTGTCAACCGAAGACGATATCCGCGAACCCCCCCACCCCTTCGTTTCGGGTGGAACGGGAGAAGAGAGTGGGTGGGGGTCGGCCGACAGTTTGTTACGGTTCATATAGAGAAAGATTTAATACGTATAGACTTAAACCAGACCCGTATCAGAGAGAAAACTATTTTTCACGACGTTTTGTTTCTAGTATTGGAGTAGTAACTGCTCTAGAGAAGGTGAATAGAACCACCAGTTATGATAGTCCCGATCGAAATACCTCCAGCGAATCCCACCGGACCGAGCACGGTGGGGTTCCCGCCGGATGAACGGCTCCGGCTCGAGCGGTCACCCGTTCCGTTCTCCGTTCCAGTTGAAACGAAGGGGTGGGGGTGGGATAACTCCGCCAACTCGTTCCCCGCCTCTCATTTTTATCACTATCGGGATAATTATTCTCCATACTCCCGCAGACGGGTGTCGTCACCACCCTGAAACGGTCGGATTTCCCGCATACGAATCGGATTTTTTATATATGTCTGACATAGGCTTAAGTGAGTCGGGGCGGGTAGTTCGGGCACAAGCGCCACACGGCGCGGAGGATAGGATGGGACTGCTCACGAACCTGAAAGACAGCATTTCACGGGCGGCATCGACGCTGTTCTCCGAAGAGGACCCCAAACGCATCGGCATCTACGGGCCGCCGAACGCCGGGAAGACGACCCTCGCCAACCGCATCGCACGGGACTGGACCGGCGACGCGGTCGGGCCGGAGAGTCATATACCTCACGAGACGCGCCGCGCACGGCGCAAGGAGAACGTCGAGATCGAACGCGACGGGAAGACGGTGACCATCGACATCGTCGACACGCCGGGCGTCACGACGAAGGTGGACTACACCGAGTTCCTGGAACACGACATGGAGAAAGACGACGCGGTCCGCCGGTCGCGCGAGGCGACCGAGGGCGTCGCCGAGGCCATGCACTGGCTGCGCGAGGACGTCGACGGCGTGATCTACGTCCTCGACGCCGCCGAGGACCCCTTCACGCAGGTCAACACCATGCTCATCGGGATCATCGAGAGCCAGGACCTCCCCGTGCTCATCCTCGCGAACAAGATCGACCTGGAGGAAGCGAGCGTCCAGCGGATCCGCAACGCCTTCCCCCAGCACGAGACGACGCCGCTGTCGGCGCTGGAAGGTGACAACATGGACGAGGTCTACGACCAGATCGCGGAGTACTTCGGGTGATCACCGTGCCGGAAGCAAAACACCCCGAAGACGACGACGGCGTCCAGATCGACCTGATAAGCGCCCAGCGCATGGACGGGCAGACGACGATGGAGAAGATCCGCACGATCCTCGACGGCGTCCGCGAGGGCAACATCGTCATCCTCGAGTCGGGACTGACTCCGGACGAGGAGTCCCGTCTGATCGAGGTGACGATGACCGAGATCAGCCCGGACGAGTTCAACGGCATCGAGATCGAGACCTACCCGCAGTCCCAGGCCGACGACTCGAGCCTGCTGGGCCGGTTGATGGGTCGCGAGGAGACGAAGAAACTCACCGTGATCGGCCCGGCCGACCAGATCGAGACGCTCCACAAAGACGAGACCCTGATCAGCGCGCTGGTCTCGCGCAAGTAAATGCCACACGAGTGTACGAACTGCGGCCGGACGTTCGCCGACGGCTCCAAGGAGATGCTGTCGGGCTGTCCGGACTGCTCGGGAACGAAGTTCCAGTTCCGCCCGGAGGGGTTCGCGGACGACCGGGGGAGCCCCGACGACAGCTCCGGGCGGGCCGGCGAGGATGCCGTCGACCGCCCGGGCACAGCGACGACCGACAGCGGCGCGGACCCGGTCGACTCCGGGACCCGGAGCGAGGCGGTGAGTCGCACGGTCGGTTCGGCCGCGGCGACCGTCCGGGACCTCGTCGGCGGGTCGGCGGGCCCGGACGCGACGGCCGCTCGCCCGCCCGAGGGGGACGGCACGACCGACGACGCTGGCGACGACATCATCGTCGCCGAACCCGACCCCGGTATCGAGGACGCGGCCCAGGCCGACGCCCGGAGCGGCCTCGCGACGGCCGACGAGCTGCCCGGCGACCCGGCCAGCGACGAGGTCGGCGACGCCCCGCCGGGGTCGTCGAGCGACGGCGACTTGGCGTCTGACGGGACGACCGACGACCGAACCGAAGTCTCCGAACCCGACGTCGAGACGGCCGACCGCCCGGACATCTCACAGTTGCGCGAGGAACTCAACGAGCAGTTCGAGAGCATCCGCGTCGTCGAACCCGGGCAGTACGAACTCAACCTCATGGAGCTGTACGACCGCGAGGAGTACATCATCGCGCTCCAGGAGGACGGCCGCTACAGCATCCAGGTCCCCGAGACCTGGCGCGACGGCGAGGACTGACACCAGTCCGTGTGACGCCGCCCGTCGGTTCTCGGTCACTTCGGTCGCGGGTCGAGCACGTCCCCGAGGGTACGACCGAGGAGCGTGAACGCGAGCATCGTCGCCACGAGCAACGACCCGGGGATGACGGTGATCCACCAGCCAGGGAGCAGTCCCGCTTCGCCGGTGCCCATGTTGATGACCTGTCCCCAGGAGACGACGGTGG
The DNA here is from genome assembly GCA_036626395.1 of Haloarculaceae archaeon. Classification (GTDB taxonomy): domain Archaea; phylum Halobacteriota; class Halobacteria; order Halobacteriales; family Haloarculaceae; genus QS-5-68-33. The sequence continues at coordinate 1,634 of JAZKRZ010000097.1, read as the reverse complement.
GGTCGCCGAGCGTGACCGGTTCCCCGTCGAAGGGGGAGGCGACGATGATGAACGACAGCGCGGCCTCGGTGACGACGATCAGCGGGACCTGGAGGGTGACGTTCGTCAGCACCGACCGCGAGATGTTCGGGAGCAGGTGGTGGCGCATGACGTCGTATCGGCTGGCGCCGGCGTCGCGCGCCGCCTGGACGTACGGGCGCTCGCGCAACTGGAGTGCTTCGTTGCGGACGAGTCGCGCGAGCCCGCCCCAGGAGGTCATGCCGAAGACGGCGACCAGCACCAGCAGCCGGTACTCGGCGTTCCAGCCCCAGAACAGCATGTAGACGATGACCGCGGGGACGGTCTGTGAGACCTCGGCGACCTGCATGAGGATCCCGTCGGTCCGTCCGCCGGCGTGCGCCGCGAGCAGCCCCACGGCGAGTCCAGTCGGGACGATGAGCGTCGCGGAGACGACGGCGACCGCCAGGCTCGTTCGGGCACCGAGCAGGACGAACGGCAGCAGGTCCTTGCCCGTCTCGGTGGTCCCGAGGGGATGAGTCAGCGTCCCGTAACACGTCGCGTCGGCGATCCGGCCGACGCAGGCGTCCGAGGTGAAGAGATGGACGGCGTCGATACCGAGGCCGAACGGCGGCTGGTAGGCCCGCTGGAACGCGATCCCGGTCGGTTCGGAGACGAAAAGCGGCGACAGGAGACCGACGACGAACAGCGCGAGGACGAATCCCAGGCTCAGGAGCCCCGCCGGGCGCTCGCGCAACCGCCGCCAGTACCGGGCGGTCTCCCTGGGGTTGGTCGCGAGCGGCACGAGGACGAACGCCCCGATGGCGAGCAGCGAGGCCGCGAACAGCCAGTCCAGTGGCTCCAGATTCGACGCGAACGGGACGGCGTTCCCCTCGACGTGTTCGTACCAGAACCCGGCGACGAGGGCCGCGAGACCGAGGAGGAATCCCCGGAGGTTCCACGCGGGGGCGGTCGGTGACTCGGCGACCCCGTCCCAGTCGACGTCCTCGAAGCGACGTGAAGGGGTAGCGGTGCCGGAACCGTCGGAGGGTGGAGGGCTCATACGAACGGATCCCGACGGCCCCTATGCGACTGGAACCACTAAGTGGTTGCAGTCACGAACTGGCGGGTAGCCATGCCCGCCTCTCCGCTTTCCCTCCGACTCCCGCACTCGCTCTCGCCTTCCGCGACCACCTGCCGTGGGGGCGACCGGTCCGCGCCAGACGAGTCCGGCTACAGTGTCGGCCAAACCGCACCAGACGAGTCCAGTCACAGGGCTGTCCGAACCACGTCGTCGCGACGAGAGCCGCGCCGGCTGGCGTTCGGTCCGAACCCGGTCACTCGCCGGAGATGAGCCGGCTCCGTTTTCTGCTCCGGCGGGTCGCGAGTCTCGTCGTGACGGTGTGGACGGTGTTCACGCTCGCGTTTCTCTACGTCGCGTTCACGCCGCTGACGGCGGGGGCACTCGAGAGCGACCTGGTGGCGACTTCACCGTCGGACCCGCTCGTCGACCAGTACGTCGCCTGGGTGGGCTGGTTCCTGACCGTCTGGGACGAACCGGTGATGGGGACGGTCCTGGAACATCTGGTTTACACCGCCACGTATCTCCTCCCGGCCGTGGTCTTCGCCGTGGTCAT
>JAZKRZ010000096.1:0-11765 GCA_036626395.1 Haloarculaceae archaeon | reverse complement strand
GCCCGCGGGTCGATGCTCAACCTCACGCAGATGGCCGGCTGCGTCGGCCAGCAGGCGGTCCGGGGCGAGCGCATCAACCGCGGCTACGAGGACCGTACCCTTAGTCACTTCAAGGAAGACGACCTCTCGGCCGAGGCCCACGGCTTCGTCGAGCACTCCTACCGGAGCGGGCTCACGCCCAAGGAGTTTTTCTTCCACGCGATGGGCGGCCGCGAGGGGCTGGTCGACACCGCCGTCCGGACGTCCAAGTCCGGCTACCTGCAGCGCCGGCTCATCAACGCCCTCTCGGAACTGGAGACCCAGTACGACGGAACAGTGCGAGACACGACGGACAACATCGTCCAGTTCGAGTTCGGCGAGGACGGCACGTCGCCGGTCGACGTCTCCTCCAGCGAGGAGGGCCAGACCGTCGACGTCGAGGCTATCGCCGACCGCGTGGTCGGTGCCGAGTTCGACGACGCGAGCGAGAAACGGGCGTTCCTCGGCGGCGAGGCCGAACCGCTCAACCTCTCGGAACACGCCGACGACTGGTGGATGGAGGCGGCGGGAGCGGGGGGTGACTGACCGTGGACGTCGACGAGAACGTCGAGGCCCTGGTCGAGGACACCGACCTCCCGCGCCGCCTGAAAGACAACATCTACGACACCGTCGAGGCCCGCGAGGGCCTCACGCTGGCGCAGGTCGACGAGATCGCACAGGCCGTCGAGACCCGCTACGTCGACACGCGCGTCGACCCGCTGGACCCCGTCGGGACCGTCAGCGCCCAGTCGATCGGAGAGCCCGGCACGCAGATGAGCGTTCCCTACGACGAACGAGTAGTCGTTCGACGCGGCGGCGAAACGGACGTCACTGAGATCGGATCGCTGGTCGACGGACTCGCCGCGGTTCGCGAAAGCCGCCACGCCGACGGCCACGAAGTCGCGACCGCACCCGAGGAGATGGAAGTGCTGTCGCTCCGCGCAGACGAGTGCGTCGAGTGGAAACCGCTCGAGGAGGTCAGTCGACACGAGGCACCCGACGAACTCCTGCACTTCGAACTGGAATCCGGTCGGGACGTCCGCGCGACGAAGTCGCATTCGTTCGTCACACGACGCGATGACGAGGTCGTCCCGGTTGCCGGCGACGACCTCAACGAGGGTGACTGGCTTCCGGTCGTCCGGTCGTTCGACGGCGATGGACCCGCCAGTGTCGACCTTCGCGAGTATCTGCCGACCGATGACTACTGGTTCACGTCGACCCTGACTGATGGAGGAGCGACCGCAGAGTATCCGGCTGGCGAAGACCAGATCCGAAACAAGCGGGTCGCTCTCGAAGCCGGTGAACTGGACGACCACGCTGTCTATCCGGTACAGGGAACCACCGGACTCCCCGAACAGTTCCCGCTCGACGAGGAGACCGGGTTCTTCGTCGGGGCGGTCCTCGCAGAGGGGAACGTCACCGACTACTACGTCTCGGTCTCGAACGTCGATGCGACCTTCCAAGAGCGCGTACGATCGTTCGCTGGCCGGTTCGACCTCTCGATCAACGAGTACGACAACGAGGGCGGGTTCGAGACGGGTCACGACATCCGCGTCAACGGCAAAGTCCTCGCGGACTTCGTCAGGGCGGCGTGTTACGAAGACGCTGACAAGGTCGTCCCGGACTTCGCGTTCGGGGCACCGCGTTCATTCGTCCGTGGCGTGCTCTCGGGTTACTTCAGCGGTGACGGCAACGTCTCCGGGAGCGCCGTTCGAGCGAGTTCGACGTCCCGGCGGCTCGTCGAGGGAGTGGCCTTACTCCTCGGCCGCTTCGACATGTACGCGACCCTCGGTGAGCAGGACGAATCGACGACGCTACGTGTCCCATCGAAGTACGTCCCCGCTTTCGCTGACCGGATCGGTCTCGTTGGCGACCGTGGGGACGAACTCGATGCGTCAGCCGCGGATATCGACCCTACCGGCCCCGATGCCACAGACCAGATTCCGAACTTCGGCGACTCGCTCAGGACCGCTGCATCCGACGCAGGGGTCCCGAGCCGCCAGGTCAACGCAGCACACAAACGACAGCGCGTCGGTCGCAACAGACTGTCGGATCTCGTGTCCGAGATAGACGCTGGGCTCGACGAAAGGACGACTGAGCTCGATGCTCTCGAACAGGCTGTCGACGGTGACGTGGTCTGGGAGCGCATCGAATCCATCGAGACGGTCGAACCCGACCACGAGTACGTCTACGACGTCTCGGTGTCGGGACTGGAGACGTTCACCACGGCACAGGGCGTCGTGACGCACAACACGATGAACACGTTCCACTACGCGGGCGTCGCGGAGATCGACGTCACGCAGGGACTGCCCCGCCTGATCGAACTGGTGGACGCACGCAAGGAACCGGACACGCCGACGATGGAGGTCCACCTCGAAGACGAGTACGCGGTCGACCGCGAGCGGGCCCACGAGGTGGTCTGGAGCATCGAGTCGACGAAGATCCTCCAGCTGGGCGACGTCTCGACGAACGTCGCGGACATGCTCGTCCAGGTGGACCTGAACGAGGACACTCTCGAAGAGCGGTGGCCGACGGCCGACTCGCTCGACGAGGTCGTCGAGGAGATCGCCGCCACCGTCGAGTCCAGCCTCGGCGTCGAGGTGGACATCCCGGCGCGGACGGTCATCCAGTTCGGGCCCGAGGAGCCCAGCTATCGCGACCTCCTCCAGCTCGTCGAGGAGCTCCGCGAGATCGTCTTCAAGGGCATCGAGGAGATAAGCCGCGTCGTCATCCGGAAAGAGGAGACCGACGAGGGCGAGGAGTTCGTCCTCTACACCGAGGGGTCGGACCTGGGTGCGGTGCTCGACCTGGAGGGTGTCGACGCCACCCGCACCGACTGTAACAACATTCACGAGATCTACCGCAACCTGGGTGTCGAGGCCGCCCGCGAGGCCATCATCAACGAGACGATGCACACCCTCGAAGAGCAGGGCCTCGACGAGGTGAACATCCGCCACCTGATGCTCGTCGCGGACATCATGACCAACCGCGGGACCATCGAGTCCATCGGCCGCCACGGCATCTCCGGCAACAAGGAGTCGGTGCTCGCTCGCGCCGCCTTCGAGGTGACGGTCAACCACCTGCTCGACGCCGCCATCCACGGCGAGGTCGACGAACTCAACGGGGTCACGGAGAACGTCATCGTCGGCAAGCCCATCAAGCTGGGTACCGGCGACGTCGACCTCCGGATGAGCGCCCGCGACGCCGACTAGATGACCGGACTCGTCGACGGGAGTCGCCGATGACGGTCACGCTCACCGACGAGGCCCGCCGCGTCATCGCGCTGTTCGAGGCGGAGACCGGCGCCACGGTCCGCGACTGCGTCGTCGACGACGAGTTCGACCGCCTGCTGGTGCTCGTGAAGGCCGGCGAGATGGGGCAGGCCATCGGCCCCGGCGGCCGGAGCGTCCAGCGCGTCGAGGAGCGACTCGACCGCGAGATCAAACTCGTCGAGGACGCCCGGACCGCCGAGGACTTCGTCGCCAGCGCGCTCGCGCCTGCCGCCGTCTACAACGTCACGATGAGCGAGGGCGAGGGGGAAGACGAGGCGACTATCGCCTACGCCGAGGTCGCCGAAGAGGACCGCGGCGTGGCCATCGGCACGGACGGGCGCAACATCGCGGCCGCGCGGACGCTCGCGGCGCGCCACTTCGACGTCGACGACGTCGAGTTGGCATAGGTCCGCCCCCGGGCCGGTCGGCCGACTGACCGGGCCGGCGTCGAAACCGGCGGGCGGTCGGGCGCGTCCGGGCGCCGACCCGCCCGTCAGAATGACGCGCCGTGCCAACCCCACACAGCATCGCAAGCGGTCGTTTTCGGCGGGGTCACGGCGAGCGGGCCGGGCGGAAAGGGTGGGCTTAAGTGACTCCGTCGGATACGGACGGGTACTATGGCAAACGGCAAGTACGCCGCGCGCAAGCTGAAGAAGGACCGCCAGAAACACCGGTGGTCCGACTCGGATTACGCGCGCCGCGAGCGGGGACTCAACGAGAAGTCCGACCCGCTCGAAGGGGCCCCGCGAGGCCGGGGCATCGTCCTCGAGAAGCTCGGCATCGAAGCGAAACAGCCCAACTCCGCGATCCGCAAGTGCGTCGGCGTCCAGCTCATCAAGAACGGCAAGCAGGTCTCGGCGTTCTGTCCCGGCGACGGCGCGATCTCCTTCATCGACGAGCACGACGAGGTCACTATCGCCGGTATCGGCGGCGCCAAGGGGGGCGCCATGGGCGACCTCGGCGGCGTCCGATACAAGGTCGAGAAAGTAAACGGCGTCTCGCTGAAGGAACTCGTCCGCGGCAACGCGGAGAAACCCGTCCGATAACATGTCCGAAGCAGAATCCCCCGACGAGTCCGAGACGACCGGCGCGTTGCTCTTTGGCGAGTGGCCGATCGACGACATCGAGTACGACGACCCCTCCACGGAGCGCTACATCACGGTCACACCCATCGCCCACACGATGGGGCGCCACGCCTCCAAACAGTTCCAGAAGTCGGAGATCAGCATCGTCGAGCGCCTCATAAACCGGCTGATGCAGACCGACGAGAACACCGGCGACAAACAGAAGACGATGCGCATCACCCGCGAGGCCTTCGACGTCGTCCACGAGCGCACGGGCGAGAACCCCGTCCAGGTGCTGGTGCGTGCCGTCGAGAACAGCGCCCCCCGCGAGGAGACCGTCCGCCTCAAGTACGGCGGTATCTCGGTCCCCAAAGCCGTCGACATCGCGCCCCAGCGCCGCGTGGACCTGGCGCTGATGTTCCTCGCCCAGGGCGTCTACAACGACTCGTTCAAGTCGCCCATCGACGCCGAGGAGGCCCTGGCCAACCAGCTCATGGGCGCCGCCGACAACGACGTCTCCACCTACGCCGTCAACCAGAAAGAAGAGAAAGAGCGCGTCGCGGCCGCCGCGCGGTAATCCCCGTTCCCGCCGGTTCTCTCGTTTCCGCCGGTTCCCTCGCTCTCGTCGGTTCCACTCGACAGCGACCGATCTGGCGCGGTCACTCCCGGACCGCACCCCGACTTCGTCAACCACGGGTTATTTGACGGTTGACGACGCACCGACGCGCATGTCACAGGAGTACGGATCGGTCGAACTCGTCGGCGACGACGTCGTTCGCCACTTCGCGCTGGCAGTACTCGTCGCGGCGCTGACCGCGGCGCTCGCCCAGGTTTCGGTCCCGTTGCCGGGGAGTCTCCCGCCCTTTTCGCTGCAACCGTTCGGGGCCTTCTTCGCGGGCCTGTTGCTCGGGCCGCTGTGGGGCGGACTGGCGCTGGCGCTGTACGTCCTCGCGGGTATCGCGGGCGCGCCGGTCTTCTCGAACGGGAACGCCGGGCTGGGGTACGTCCTCGTCGGTCAGGGAACGGGCGGGTTCATCGTCGGTTTCCTCGTCGGCGCAGTCGTCGGGGGTGCCATCGTCCACCGGCGAGTCGAGCCCCGGCCGCTCGACGAGGTGAGCCCGGTCTACCAGGTCGGCGGCCTGTTCGCGACGCTGGTCGTCGTCTACGCCGTCGGCGTGCCGTGGCTGTCCGCAGTCACCGGCCTCCCCATCTCGCGAGCGGCGGCGGTCATGGCGCCCTACGTGCCCCTCGATGCGGTGAAACTCCTCGTCGCGGTCGGGATCGTCCGGGGCGGCGCTCTCACCTCCCGGGCGACTCGATGATCGAGGCGCGCGAGGTGGTCGTCACCTACGACGGCACCCGCGCGCTCGACGGCGTCTCGCTGTCGGTCGACGACGGCGAATTCCTCCTGCTGGTCGGGCCCAACGGGTCGGGCAAGACGACGCTCGTTCGCACGTTCAACGCCCTGGAAAAACCGGACGACGGCGCGGTACGCGTCGACGGCGTCGACGCGAGCGACTCCCCGGTAGTGGCGCGAACGAACGTCGGGATGGTGTTCCAGCACCCCCGCGACCAGTTCGTCGCCGCGACCGTCGGCGCCGACGTCGCCTTCGGTCCCGAGAACCTCGGTCTCGACCGCGCAGAGATAGACCGACGGGTCGACGAGGCGCTCGCGGCTGTCGGACTCGACGGGCGTCGCGACGACCGGATCGCCACGCTTTCGGGCGGTGAGCAGGCGCGCGTGGCGGTCGCCGGCGCGCTCGCGATGGGGGCCGACCACCTCGTGCTGGACGAACCCCTGGCGGGCCTCGATTTCCCCGCCCGCAGGTCGGTCCTCGACCACCTCGAGACCCTCGCTACGGCGGGAACGAGCCTCGTCGTCGTCACTCACGACCTCCGGGACGTCGTCGACCTGGCCGACCGGGTCGTTGCCCTCGCGGGCGGGCGAGTGGCGTTCGACTGCCCGCCCGGGGCGGCGCTCGACCGACTCGCGGACGTCGACGTCCGCGACCCGCGATGTTGAGTTACGCGCCGGGCGGGACGGTCGCTCACGGGCTGGACCCGCGGGCGAAACTCGGCTTCCAGGCGGGCTTTGCCGTCGCGGCGCTGGCCGCCGACTCGCTGGCCTGGCTCGGGGCCGTCTACGCTGTCGGAGGGGTAGCGTTGCTCGCCGCCAGGCTCTCCCCGCGTTCGGTCGCTCGCGACTACCGGGTCGTCCTCGCGGTGCTCGGACTCGCGCCGCTGCTCGCGGGCGTGGCGCCCGGCCCGCCGTGGTTCAGAGTCGACCCGGCCCTGCGGTCGGCTCTCGCCGTCGCGCGCGTTCCCCCCGTCCTGGCGGTCAGTGCGGCCTACGTCCGGACCACCCCCGTGAGGGAGACCCGGGCGGCCCTGCAACGGTCGCTCCCGGGACGCGCCGGCCGGTTGCTGGGTGTCGGCGTCGGACTGGTCTTTCGCTTTTTCCCGCTGGTCGTCGAGGACCTCCTGACGGTGCGGGGGGCGCTGTGGGCCCGCGCCGGACAGCGACGGCCGCCGTGGGCCCGGGCACGGCTCCTCGCCGTGCGGGGACTCGACCGCACGCTCGCGCGGTCCGAGCGCCTGACGCTCGCACTGCGCGCTCGCTGTTTCGCCTGGAACCCGACGCTGCCGGGGCTTCGCTACCGCCGACGGGACTACCTCGTGACCGCGGTCGGCCTCGCGCTCGCGGCCGCGCCGCTGGTCGCAGCCCTCTGGCGGTTCCCGGCGCCGGTCTCGACTGTCGGAAGATTCATTCCGGTAGGGTAGTACGGTTCCGACATGTCCAACGAGTCGACCGGCCGAGGCCCGTCCGGCGCCCGCTCTCCCGCGGGCTCTGGCGCCACCGACCGAACGCGTCGGCGGTTCCTCGCCCTGGCTGCCGCGGGCGTCGCTGGCGCGGGGAGCGTCGCGGGCTGTACGACGACGACTTCGACGCCGACCGCTGGCGACGGCGGTGGCGACGGGGACGCCGACGGCGGAGCCACGACCGGACCCGCGGGCGAGACGGCGACGCCGACGAGACCGCCCCACGACGTCGACCGACCCCTGGAGGAGTGGCCCGGTCACGACCCCGACTGGGGGGCGCCGACCACCTCGCCCCTGGAGGCGGACCTGAAAGCCGAGGTGCTCGTCGAGAACCTGGAGATCCCCTGGGACCTGGCTTTCGCCCCCGACGGGACGCTCTTTATCACCGAGCGCGTCGGCCGCGTCCTCCAGTTCGACGGCGACGAGGTCAGGACCGTCGCCGAACCCGCCGGCGCAATCGACGCCGGGTCGCTCGAACCCGGCTCGGACGAACGCCCCTGGTGGGTCAAGGGCGGCGAGGGCGGCACCCTGGGGATCGCCGTCCACCCGCGGTACCCGGACCCGCCCCACGTCTTCGTCTACTACACCTACCGGAACGAGGAGGACACCAAGTACAACAAGGTCGACGTCTTCGACGTGAAAAGCGACGACCCCGGGACCCCCGTGCGGACGGTCGTCGACGGGATCCCGGCGAACAACTACCACAACGGCGGCCGGGTCACCTTCGGCCCCCGCAACCACCTCTGGGTCACCTGCGGCGACGGCGGCGAGCGCGGGAAGGTCCAGGACCTGACGAGTTACGCCGGGAAGATCCTCCGCGTGACGCCCGACGGCGACCCCGCGCCGGGCAATCCCGAGTACGACGACCCTGACGCCGACCGGCGGGTGTTCTCGTACGGTCACCGCAATCCCCAGGGGGTCGTCTGGCTTCCCGACGGCACGGCGGTCGCCTCCGAGCACGGCCCGACCGGCTTCGACGAGATAAACCGGCTCGTCGCCGGCCACGACTACGGCTGGGACACCGAGGACCCGGCGGTCCGCGAGCCCGGGGAGTACAGAGAGAGCGACGTCCACCCGCCCCTGTTTACCACCGGGAACACGAGCTTCGCGCCGACCGGTTCGCTGTTTTACACCGGCGAGACGGTGCCCGCGCTGGAAAACCGGATGGTCACCGGCGGTCTCATCAGCCAGCAACTGGTCGTGACGACGCTGACGCCGAGCGGCGGGCAACTCCCCCCGAGCGAGGACGCCTACGCGCAGGTCACCGACGACTGGGCCGACGGGGCCTACACCGCGACGGTCCACACGATGTTCGAAAACGAACTCGGCCGGGTCCGCCACGTCGAGCAGGGCCCGGAGGGTGACATCTACGTCTGTACCTCCAACCGCGACGGGCGCGCCAAAGAGGGGTTCCCCCGCGAGATCGACGACGTCCTCGTCCGGATCCGCCCCGCCTGAACGGCTCACGACCCGGCCGCCGCGCTCACGGCGTCATTTCGTTTCTGAGGAACAGCGACGTGGTCCGCACGAGCGACGGGTTCGCGACCCGGGCCATCTCCTCGTCTTCGAGGTCGAACGCCAGGGCCGCGAGGTTGGCCGCGAGGTGGTCGCGACTCGTCGTCTTCGGGATGGCGACCACGTTGTCTCGCTGTGTGAGCCACCGCAGGGCGACCTGCGCGGCCGACCTGTCGTAGGGGTCGCCCACGGCCGCGAGTCGGGAATCGCCGACGACGCCGCCGTGCGCGAGCGGACTGTGGCCAGAATCGGGACGGGCGACTTCTCGCGGGCCTTGCGGAGGCGCCACCGCCGGAAGTTCGAGACGCCGACGTGCCGGACCAGCCCGTCGTCGCGCAACTCGGCCATCGCGCGGGCCGTGTCGCGGAAGTCGACCAGCGGGTTGGGCCAGTGGAGCAAGAGGAGGTCGACGTCGCTGTCCGCGAGCGCCCGGCCGACCTCGCGTTCGTTCCCGTAGAGCTGGGCGGTATCGATGTGACGGTATCCGAGTTCGAGCGCGGTCGAGACCGTCTCGTAGCACTGCTCGCCGGTGAGTTGCCACGTTCCCAGGCCGATGGCGGGGATCTCGGCGTCGCGGACGGCGACCGTCTCCATACTCGTGACTGCGGCGCCGTTTACAAGAAACCACTACCCGCCGGCTCGCGACTGCCAGGGGCAGGGACAGGGGCTGGAACGCCGAGTCGAGGCGGTCAGTCGGCCGCCTGCTCGCCGCCGCCGGCGTAAGCCCGCGTCACCTCGACGAGTGCCTTGCGGTACTCGCTCTCGTCGGGGTTCTCCGAGAGACCCCGGAAGCGGCGCTTGAACGCGTCCAGGCTCACCCCGGGGGCGTCCGCGGCGGCCGCGTGCGCGAGGTCGTAGAGCCGGTGGCCCTCGCCGACGAGGTCGTGGCGCTCGACGAGCGCCAGGGCGAAGGCCGCGTTGACGGCCGTGATATCGGGGTCCGCCGCGGGAGTCAGGCGCCTCCACGCGGTCGGCGTCCCCGGGCGGTCGAGCGTCGTCGTCCCGCTGCCGGAATCGCGGGCGGGGTCGCGCGGCCTGTCCGCGACGGCCGCCGCGACGCTCGACTCCAGGAAAGAGACGAGTTTGTCCGCCGGCGCGACCTCCAGCCAGAGGTCGTCGGCGTAGATGTCTTTCATGTGGTTGGCGATCTGGTAGCAGTGGGCGAGTTTGCGTCGCTCGACGGAGCGCCCGGCGAGCGCGAGGAAGATCGCCTCGTCCGTCGACTGCGTGTGTGAGGGGTGGTCGCGCTCGAAGTGGTGCATGTGAGCCAGTTCGTGGAGTACGAGTTCGCGGGCCATCGCGCTGGTGGCCGCCTGCCGGGAGATGACCAGCAGGTGGCCCTCGGCGTCGTGACTGACCCGTGTGCGCTCGTCGGGGTCCTCGCGGATCTGGACGGTCACCGGCCGGTCGAGTTCGTGTTCTGTCTCGAAGAGGTCCCGGGCCCCGAGAAACGGTTCCACCGGCCCCGGACCGCGCACGCGTATCCCCATGCCACCGTGTCAGGGTCTGTCGAATCATTACTCTTGCGGGTGCCGCGACGCTCGACACCGCCAGCCTCCTCCCGCGCTCGGCTCCAGCGAGCGACGCGAGCGGACCGACGAGCTTCGCTGTTCGTGCGCCGCAATAGCGCACTCACAGCGAAACAGCACCCTTTTGACGCACCGATTGATAGAACGCCGTATAATGGGCCGACGCAAGAAGATCGTACAGGAATGCGAGACACTGATGGACAGGCCGGAGAACATCCGGAACATCGCCATCGCCGCCCACGTCGACCACGGGAAGACCACGCTGACGGACAACCTGCTGGCCGGCGCGGGCATGATCTCCGACGAGACCGCCGGGGAACAGCTGGCGATGGACACCGAGGAAGACGAGCAGGAACGCGGTATCACCATCGACGCGGCCAACGTCTCGATGACCCACGAGTACGAGGACACGAACCACCTCATCAACCTCATCGACACGCCCGGCCACGTCGACTTCGGCGGCGACGTCACCCGCGCGATGCGCGCCGTCGACGGCGCGCTCGTCGTGGTCGACGCCGTCGAGGGCGCCATGCCCCAGACCGAGACGGTCCTCCGGCAGGCGCTGCGCGAGGGCGTAAAGCCCACCCTCTTCATCAACAAGGTCGACCGCCTCATCTCCGAACTGCAGGAGGGCCCCCAGGAGATGCAGGAACGGCTCCTGGGCGTCATCCGCGAGGTCAACGAACTGATCCGCGGGATGACCGAGGAGATGGACGACATCGACGAGGACTGGACGGTGAGCGTCGAGGGGGGTACCGTCGGCTTCGGGTCGGCGCTGTACAAGTGGGGCGTCTCGATGCCCTCGATGCAGCGCACTGGCATGGATTTCGGCGAGATCATGGACCTCGAGCGCGCTGACGAGCGCCAGGAACTCCACGAGCGGACGCCGCTGTCGGACGTCGTCCTCGACATGGTGTGTGAACACTTCCCGAACCCAGTCAACGCCCAGCCCCGCCGTATCCCCCGTATCTGGCGCGGTGACGCCGACTCCGAGGTCGCCGAATCGATGCAGCTGGTCGACGAGGACGGCGAAGTGGTCCTGATGGTTACCGACATCGGGATCGACCCCCACGCCGGCGAGATCGCAGCGGGGCGTGTCTTCTCGGGCACGCTCGAGAAGGGCCAGGAGTTGTACGTCTCCGGCACCGCCGGGACCAACCGCGTCCAGAGTGTCGGCATCTACATGGGTGGTGAACGCGAGGAGGTCGAGCGCGTCCCTGCCGGGAACATCGCTGCCGTCACTGGCCTCAAGGACGCCATCGCCGGTTCGACCGTCTCCAGCGTGGAGATGACCCCCTTCGAATCCATCGAGCACATCTCCGAGCCGGTGATCACGAAGTCCATCGAGGCACAGAACATGGACGACCTGCCCAAACTCATCGAGACGCTCAGGCAGGTTTCCAAGGAGGACCCAACGATCACCGTCGAGATCAACGAGGACACCGGCGAGCACCTCGTCTCCGGCCAGGGAGAGCTCCACCTGGAAGTCCAGACCCAGCGCATCGAGCGCAACCAGGGCATCCCCGTGACGACCGGCGAACCCATCG
>JAZKRZ010000095.1:0-12055 GCA_036626395.1 Haloarculaceae archaeon | reverse complement strand
CGTACTTGCCCGAGCGGGCGTCCTTGTTCTGGATGACCATCCCGATGGGCGTCCCAGTCGTGTACCCCTCCAGGGTCCCGGACTTGATGGACACCTCGTCGGGTTCGCCCCGCGAGGTGGTGATCATCGACTGGCCGGGCTTGCGTCGGTCGAGTTCGTCCTGGATCTCTTCCTCGCTGAGTTCGACGCCGGCCGGACAACCCGACACCGTACAGCCCATCGCCTCCCCGTGACTCTCACCGTAAGTCGTGAACCTGAAGAGCCGACCGAACTGGTTGCCGTTCATTACCTTCCTCTGAGAGACGCGGACATTTGAACCTTGTAGGTGACACGCGCTCGCGCGGTCGCTGGGTTCAAACGCGTTCGGTCCCTACCGGTCGGTATGACGGACGACTCCGAGACGGCGACGCTCGCCGGCGGCTGTTTCTGGTGTATCGAAGCGGCGTTCGAGGAACTCGACGGCGTCATCGACGTGACCTCCGGCTACGCTGGCGGGCACGTGGACGACCCGAGTTACGAGGCGGTCTGTCGCGGCACGACGGGCCACGCCGAGGCCGTCCAGGTCGGCTACGACCCAGACGTCCTCGCCTACGAGGACCTGCTCGCGGTCTTTTTCAGGATCCACGACCCGACGACGAAGGACCGACAGGGCCCCGACGTCGGCTCGCAGTACCGCTCGGCGGTCTACTACCACGACGAGGACCAGCGCGGGACGGTCCAGCGGTTCGTCGACGACCTCGACGCGGGGAGTTTCGAGAGTTACGAGAACGACGATATCGTCACCGAGATCGAACCTCTGGAGCGGTTCTGGGAGGCCGAGGCCTACCATCAGGACTACTACGCGAACAATCCCAACGACAGCTACTGTCAGTTCCACGCCGAACCCAAGGTGCGGAAGGTCCGCGAGGAGTTCGCGGACACCGCCGTCGGGCAGTGAGCCGGGACTCAAGCGGTCGCTGAACGCCGACGGGGGGCGGTCCCGGTAACCCGAAAGAGTTTGCTCGTCGTCGCCGTCGCGACGGCGTCGGGCGTCGGCGCAGGAGCGCTGACCGTCGAGTCGCTGACGTACGGCGCCGAGACGGTCGTCGCTACTCCGGACGGCGCGACCGCGATCTGGCAGTCGGATGTGCGCACCTTCGAGGCGGGCCTGCGCGCCGACGCGGGGGATCCGGTCTCGGAATCCCCGGAGACGGGGGCGGTGAACGACCTGCCGGACGACGCAGTCCTCATACTGTCGGACACAAGTGAGGCCACCGTCGGTGGCTCGTTCGACCGGGAACGGGCGTTTCGCTGGCGTGTTCTCGACGAGCGTGTTCACGTACTTGTGTCCGACAGTATCACCAACGAGGAGCGCGTCGCGCGACTGCTGGACCTGAACGGGGGGCGCGTGCTCCGGAGCGACATGGTCGAGGCCGCCGACTGGTCGAAAGCGACGGTCAGTCGCGTTCTCACCCGGATGGAGGAGGCCGGCGAGGTCTCCCGCGTCGACATCGGCCGGGGGAACCTCGTCGCCCGTCCCGGCGACGAACCGGCCAACGCGGGACCGCCTTTCTCGGAGCGGTGACCCCTCGGCTTCCGTTTCCGCCGCCTCTCAGTCCGTCAGGTCGGCGAGCGTCGCCGTCGCGAACGGCACGAGCATCTCCTCGCGGGTGAGTCCGCCGTGCATCCCGGCGAGTTCGAGTTCCGCCTCGTCCCACCAGAGCCCGCGGTCCCGGTGGACGACGACGAGGTCGCCACACCGCCGGCGGAACGTGTCACTCGCTCGTCCGTCGCCGAACAGTCCCCGTTCGACGGCCTCCGCTCTGGCGTAGGTCCGGCAGGGCCACCGCGATTCGACGGCCGCGCGGACCCGCTCCGTGGTCCCGTCCCGCAGGAAGAGGTGGCAGTTCCGCGGACTCCCGACCGGCGGAATCGGGTCGCCGTCGCCGTCCTGCCGGAGGTTCTCCCAGAGGGGGTCGACCCCCCGGAGGTCGACGTTCTCGGCGGGCGGCGTGTCGACGATGCCGTGGTCGGCGACGAGCGCCAGGAGCGTCCGCTCCGGGTCCGCGGGGTCCGCGCGGCTGACGAGTTGCTCCCGGAGCACGGCGGCGACCGACGCGAGTTCCTCGTGGTAGGCGTCGCCGGTCGTCCCCACGTCGTGGGCCGCCGCGTCGACGTTCGGGACGTACCCGTAGACGAAGTCGGGACCGTCGGTCGATTCGACGTCGCGACGGAGCGCCCGCTCCAGGTCCGGGACGCTCTGGTGAGCGGTGGTCGCTGCGCCGGTCGTTCGCGCGTCGTCCCCGTCGAACGGGCGGTGCAGGCTGGACTCGACGCCGCGGGCCGCCGCGCGCTCGTAGAGCGACCCGCCCTCGAAGAGCATCCCCGGGTCCAGGCCGGGGAACGCCGCGTCGGCGGGTTCGCCGTCCAGCGTCGCGAAGGGGAGCGACTGGACGGTGCCGTCTACCTCCTCGACGTACTGCCACCAGCCCAGCAAACCGTGTTCGACGGGCGTTCGTCCGGTGTGGAAGGTCGTCGTCGCGGCCGCCGTCTCCGAAGGGTAAATGGATGTCAGCGGCGTCACGCTCCCGCGCTCGGTCAGCGCCGAGAGCAGCGGGACCTCGGCGTAGTCGCGCTTCCAGTGCTCCCAGCCGTAGCCATCGAGGAAGACAAGAACGACCCGGTCGACCGCCGTCTCGACGCTCCGGAAGGCCTCCTCGGGGAGTCGTCGTCGGGGTGCGACCTCGTCCGCTCCGTCGACGAGGAGCGACAGCAGCGTCGGGTTGACGTTCGCGAACGAGTAGTCCTCGTACGCGGGGAAGACGTAGTCGCCGTCCCGGTGTCGGTCGAGTATCGCGCCCTCGACGTCTCGCTGGAGCATCGGTCGCGGTTTCCCGCCCCACGGGCAAAACGCTGTTCCGTCCTCGTCGACGGGCACACACCGTGTCGGCGACCGCGACGCCCCGTCAACGACGGAGGTCGGCGCCCATCCCGGCGAGCACGTCGAAAAAGCCGGGGAACGAGACGTCGACATCCTCCGCGCCGGTGACCGTGGTTTCGCCCTCGGCGACGAGGCCGGCCACGGCCAGGGCCATGATTATCCGGTGGTCTTCCCGTCCCGGCATGGTCGCGCCGCGGAGGTCGGTCCCCTCGCCGCGGACGGTCAGTCTGTCGCGCTCCTCGAGGACCGTGGCGCCCATCGCCTCCAGGGACTCGGCCATCGCCGTCACCCGGTCGGTCTCCTTGTAGCGGACGTGTTCACAGTCGACGATGGTCGTCGTCCCGTCGGCGGCGGCGCCGAGGACGGCGACGGTCGGCAACAGGTCCGGCGTGTCCGCGACGCTCACCTCCACACCCGAGAGCTCGGACTTCGAGACGGTGATCTCGCCGGCCTCGCGGTCCCAGTGGACGTCGGCGCCCATCCGCTCCAGGATGTCGACGATAGCCGAGTCGCCCTGTGCGCTTTCCTGTGCGCCCTCGACGACGACGGGGTCCTCGCCGGCGAGCGCGCCCGCCGCCAGCAGGTACGACATCGAGGAGAAGTCGCCCGGTACGTCGTAAGTACCGTCCGCGGGCTCGTAGGACTGGCCGCCGTCGACGTGGTACCCATCGCCGCCACCGACTTCGCCGGCCCCGACGCCGAAGTCCGAGAGCAACTCGACCGTGATGTCGACGTAGGGGGCGGACTTGAGCTCCGTCTCGAGGTCGACGGTGACCCCCTCCGTCGTGACGGCTCCGGCCATGAGCAGGGCGGTGACGAACTGCGAGGAGACGTCGCCGGGGATCGACGCCGTTCCGCCCTCGACCGGTCCCTCGACGACCAGGGGCGCCTGGCCGTTCCCGCGGGTGCTCCGCGCGCTGGCGCCGAGCTGGTCGAGCGCGTCGAGCAGCGGTCCCTGGGGCCGCGACCGGAGGGACGCGTCGCCAGTCAGGACGGTGATCCCCGCGACCAGTCCAGCCGTCCCCGTCACCAGGCGCATCGTCGTCCCGCTGTTCCCGCAGTCGACAACGTCCGCGGGTACCTCCGGGTCGCCGGCGAACCCCTCGACAGTGAGCTTCGACCCGTCCTCCGAGAGGTCGGTCTCGCCTCCGTACGCCTCGACGGCGCGCATCGTCGCGCGCGTGTCGGCGCTGACCAGCGGGTTACGGACCGTCGCGCCCTCGCCGTAGCCCGCGGCGAGTATGGCGCGGTGCGTGTAGCTCTTCGACGGCGGCGCCCGCACCCGGCCGCCCACCGACGACGGCGTGAGTGTCACGTCCATACGCCCGGAGTCGGCTGCCCCCGTCAATAGCGTACCGGACTGGCGGACCTCTCCCGTCGACCGGCTGCCACGACCTGCCGACCCGTCCTGCTGGCAGGGGGTTCCGACCCGGTCACCTGCCCGCCGGGAGTTTTAGGTCGGTCCCCACGCAAGGAGGGGCCATGGATCTCGACCTCTCCGCGCTGGACGGCTACCTGGACGAAACCGGCCACGACGGGTACCTGATCGAGGCCGACTCGGCGGACTCGGACCAGTACTACCTCTCGGGGTTCGACGCGCCGGACCCGTTCGTCACCCTCTACGACGGGGAGGTACACCTCCTCTTTTCGCGGAGCCTGGAGTTCGCCCGGGCCAAACGCGAGAGTCGCGCCGCGACCGTCGAGCGATACGTCGACTTCGACCACGTGGACTACGTCGAGGAACACGGCCGGGAAGCCGCCTCCTCGTACGTCCTCCGGGACTTCCTCGAGAGCTACGGGGTCGACTCCGTGGCCGTCCCGCCGCGGTTCCCACTCGCGGTCGCCGACGGCCTCCGGGACCGGGGCCTCGAAGTCGCGCCCGACCGCGAGGGGAAAGTCACCGAGATCCGCGCGACGAAGACCGACACCGAAATCGACCACGTCCGGACGGCCCAGCGGGCCAACGAGGCTGCGATGGCAGCCGCCGAGGAACTGGTCGCCGGCGCCGACGTGCGCGACGGGACTCTCTATCACGAAGGCGACCCGCTCACGAGCGAGGCCGTCAAGACCGAAATCGAGGTGACGCTCCTCCGGCAGGGCTGTGCGCTGGACGAGACGATCGTCGCCTGCGGGGGTGACGCCGCCGACCCTCACGAGCGCGGGAGTGGCCCGCTCTCGGCGGGCGAACCGATCATCGTCGACATTTTCCCCCGGGACAAGGAGACGAAGTACCACGCGGACATGACCCGGACGTTCTGCCGGGGCGACCCCGCAGAGACGGTGCGGGAGTGGTTCGACGTCACCGAGGAGGCCAAAGACGCCGCCCTCGAGGCGGTCGAACCCGGCGTCACGGGCGAGGCGGTCCACGACGCGGCCTGTGACGTCTACGAGGCGGCCGGGCTCCCCACGCTGCGGACCGACGAGAGTGCCGAGACGGGGTTCATCCACTCGACCGGTCACGGCGTCGGACTGGACGTCCACGAACTGCCCCACGTCAGCCCCGGCGGCGAGGAACTCGAACCGGGGCACGTCATCACCATCGAACCCGGGCTCTACGACCCAGAGGTCGGCGGCGTGCGCATCGAGGACATCGTCGTCGTCACCGGGGACGGCTACGAGAACCTCACCGACTACCCGGTCGAACTGGTCGTCTGACGAGCAGTCACCGGTGGTCGGTCACCGGACCGTCCATTCGAGTGACCTCCCGGCTGTCGGTTTCGGGGTCACGACCGAGCGAGCGATACCCCCTGTCAGTCGGCGCGTACCCGCCACAGCGCCCCGCGGTACTCTCGACCAGTTGCAGGGCGAGCAGTTCCTGCATCCTGTTCCTGACCGTGCCCGGCGTCCGGTCCAGCACGTCGGCCAGGTCCCGTGCCTTGACCGGTCCCTCCCGCTGTTCGTACTCGTTCAGCACCGTCCGCAGCAGATGCCGCTGTCTTTCGTGAAGGTCGATCGAGTGGGAGGGCATTGGCGTGTATGTACGGATACGACGCCGAGGCCTATTGATCCTTCGGTCACCGCGATACCCGCGACGGGGTCGCTGTCGACACGCGTCCGTCCCCGGTCCAGCCCCGCGGTCGGTTCCCGGGTTCGGTCTCCGGGGGCAGGTCGTCGTACAGCTAAATATTGTTATTGATATTTGAGTGGTGCAGTTATTATATCTGGAACGGAAACAGTACGGAGAGATGGACGGGAACTACGTGCTGACGGTCGCGGGCTCGAAGGGAGGGGTCGGGAAGACCACCACGAGTATCAATCTCGCAGCCTTTTTCGCGGACTCGGGGTACGAGACGGTCGTCGTCGAAGTGGACCTCGCGATGGCGAACCTCGTAGACTTCGTCACGCTCGAGATGGACCCGGCCGAAGAGGCGACCCTCGACGACGTGCTCGCCGACGGGGTCCCGGTCCTGGACGCGGTGTACGACGTCGGCGACCGGCTCTCGGTCGTCCCCAGTTCCCCGGACCTCGACCGCTACGGAGACGTCGACGTCTCCCGCCTCGAACGCGCGCTCGAACAACTCTCGTGGTACTACGACATCATCGTGTTCGACACGCCCGCGGGTGCGGGCGAGGAAGTCTCGACGCCGGTGGGGCTCGCCGACGAGGCGCTCCTGGTCTCGACGCCACGGGTCTCGTCGGTTCACAACACCCGTAACACGAAAGCGATCGTCCAGGCGGCCGGGACGGACCTCTGCGGTCTCGTGCTGACGAAATCGGGAACGGGCGCCTCGCCGGGCGCCGAACGCGTCGCGGAGTTCCTCGACCTCGACCTCCTCGGGCACGTCCCCGAGGACGACGCTATCCCGTTCTCACAGGACCGCGGGAAACCGGTCGTCGCACACGCCCCTCGCAGCGGAGCGGCGATCGCCTACCGGAAGATCGCCGCCCAGCTGGTCGAGTCAGTAGAAACTCGGACGGACCGGGAGCCGGAAACCGACGTCGTCACAGACAAAACGGACGACGCCACCGACGACCGACAGCAAATGGCGGTCGCGAACCCCGACGGTGACCCGAGTCGGGCGACCGACCGTGGAGAGCCGTCCGCAACCGCCGGTCAGGGCCCGGAAGCGGCCGAAGCTGCCGTTACCGGGAGCGAATCGCTCTATCGCAGCGGCAGGGACCCCTCCGGGAGCGACCGGTCGGACACCGACAGTTCCGAAGCTGATGCGTCTCCGGAAGGGGAGACGCACACCGAGAATTCGGTATCGGGCGGTGGAGACGACGATTCAATTGGCGACAGTACTACCGGCGACCAGTCTGCCAGCGACGATTCAGCCGGCAACGATGCTCGGGGCGGCACGCGAAGCGACGACGACGTGGGGGGAGACGGGGAGGAGTCGCTCTTCGACCGGATCCGGTCGGGTCTCGGGATGTAGATCCGCGAGCCTCTGTAGGTCCGACCTCGCGGCGGGAACTCCCGGACCCGGTTCGGTCGATCGGACTGGGGTCGACGACGATTCCGACGGACTGCTGGCAGTCATTACCGGACCGTACGGGGTCGTGTGGTCGCCCCGGGACACGGTGACAGCAATCGGTCTCATTCCACGCCGGGCTCGCCACAGTCGAACGTATCGAGTCGCTCCTGCAGGTCCTCGGTCTGGGTCGCGAGGTCGTCCAGTTGCGAGTGGATGTCCGAGACGGTGCTCGCGCTCTCTTCGGCACGGTCGGCGAGTGACTCGCTCCGGTCGGCGACGGTCCGCGAGCGGTCGGCGACCAGTTCGATGGCGTCGACGACCTCCTGGGTCGTCCGGGCGCCGTCGTCCGTCGCGCCGGCCACCTCGGTTATCGAGTCGTCGACGCCCTCGACGGTCGCTGCCAGGTCGGTGAAGGTCTCGCCGGCCTCTGTCATCGTGGCTTTCCCGGTCTCGATGCGCGTTCTGGTCTCGGCCATCTCGGCCTGGACCTCCTCGACGTCACGGGTCTCCTCGGCGAGGGTCTTGACCTCCTCGGCGACGACGCCGAACCCGTCGCTGCCGGTCCGGGCGTGGGCGGCCTCGATGTTCGCGTTGAGCGCGAGCATGTTCGTCTGTCGAGCGACCTCCTCGATGAGGTCGGTGCTCTCGGCGACGTCGTCGGTGCGGCTGTCCAGCGACTCGACGAGGTCGCCCAGCTCCGCGACGCTCGCTTCGATGGCTTCCATGGCTTCGATGGCCTCGCTCGCGCGCTCGGTCCCGGTCTCGGCGGTCGCCGCCGCCGTGTTCGCCTCGTTCGATACCTCGCCAGCGTTGGCGGCGATCTCCTCTATCGCGCTGTTCGCGCCGAGTCGCTGGCCCAGCACGTCCGGGGCGGACCCTGCCATGGGCGGAACTCAGTTGGCCCTCACAAACCGTTTGCGCCATAGGTATCAGTACCAATAACGAGCCTGCCAGCGCGAGGGTCACCGGGCGTGATACGGACCGTTGTACCCATTTTCGGCGATGTCGCCGACGTATGGGCGAGTTACGGTCCGATGCGTTCACCGTGGTTCGCGACGGTGGTAACGAAGTACAACGGTCCGTATGACACCGTGCCACAACGCCTAACCGCCCGCCCCGCCTCCCGACGGGTATGACCGACTACACGACCGTCTCGATCCCGAAAGACCTGGCCGACCGCGTCGAGGATACCATCGAGGGGACCAGTTTCTCGAGTACCAGCGACCTGGTCCGGTTCCTGCTACGGAGCATCGTCATCCAGCACGAACGGCAGGGCGAACTCACCGAGGCGGAGTTCTCCGAGATCGCGGACCAGCTCGAAGACCTGGGGTATCTGGACTGAACGCCCCTCGCGGCCCCGAGACTGCCGCGTTACTCCGGGAACTCCTCGGGCGGTTCGACGTCCAGCAGTTCGAGGCGCTGTTCCTCGCCGCGGCGGTTGAAGACGGCGACGGCGTCGGTGTCCCACGGCGGGACGGCGACGAAGACGAGTTCTTTGAAGTCGTCCGTCTGGCGCACCCGCAGTTCGCCGTTGGGGTGGGAGACGAACCGCCCCTGGGTCTGGCCGGCGGGGGTCCCCAGGTCGACACCGAAGACGAAGTTCACGGAGCTGCCGGCCTCGGGCATGTAGAAGTGGGTGAACACGGGTGCTTCCGGCGGGAGGTCGGCGTCGGGGAGGTCCCCGGCGGGCGTCACCGAGATCGAGACGCTGACCTCGTCGGGGGCGGCCTCCTCGGCCGACTGGAGGAGTGACTCGACCAGACCGCGCGTCGCGTAGACCACACCGGAAGCCGGGGCTCCGGACTCAAAACGCCGTCGACAGCGGCTCGCCGCCGGGCGCTACCGGAGAGACCCCTCGACACCGGCGGGCGCTACCCCAGGAACCCTCTGACGACGTTCGCGAACGCCCGGGGAGACCGCCGTCGAGCCCCCGAGATGGCCTCCTCGAGCGCCGCCGACGCGTCCTCGAAGACCCCGGGGCCGTGCCCGACCAGTATCCGGTCGGGGTCGAACTGCCGGAGTCGCTTGGGCGGGGTCATCCGGAGCGCGGGGCTCACACCGAGTCGTTCGCCCCCCGCGACGAAAAACGACGCCGTCCCGACGGCTTCTGGGACGAGCAGCGTCCCGGTCTCCTCGTCCCAGAGGGCCGCCTCCTTCCAGAACGAGTTGTTCATGACCGTGTGGACGGCGTACCCGGTCCCCGGGAGTTCGTCGCCGATCGTCTCGACCGGGGCGTCCAGTGCACGCTCGACGTCGTCCATGAACGCCGGGACCGAGACCGGAACGCGAAACCGGTTGGCCAGGTCGGCCGCGTCTCGCTTGTGCCGGTCCAGCAGGAGGACGACGCCCGCGACCTCGCCGCGGTCGGCGAGGAACTCCTCGATCCCCTCGAAGGAGACGGGGTCGACCAGATAGAGGCCGTCCTCCCCTTCCAGGGCGTGACTCGCGCGCTGCATGTCCTCGTCGGGATAGGCGATCCAGCCGGTGCCGCCCTCCCACTCGTCTATCTCCTGCCAGGCGGTCGCCGAACCCGAGCCTTTCGTGGGCATACCTGTGGTTGTGGCGCGAGCGGCTTAAGCGGCGAGAAGTGTGTGTCCCGGTCACACGGCGGGGCTCCGATGCCGGGCGCTGGTCGTTCGCCGTCGCGGGGCCGGTTCGTTCGTCGCTCACCCCACGCGGCTCGCGTCGATGTCCGCGTTCGGGGGCGTCACGACGAGAAAGCCACGGAAGTGCATGAGGTCCCCGCCCGCCTCGGAGACGTCGCGGGCGAAACCGGCCGCGAGTTCGTTCAGGTCGCCCTCGACGTCGAGGACGAGCGTGTTCCCGTCGCCGACGACCGCTAGCCACTCCTCGTCCGGGGTCGTGCCGTCCAGTACGCCCAGGACGACGCGACTCCCCCCGTCCTCGCCGTCGTCCTCGTCGTCCTCGAGTTCCTCCTCGGCCGTCTGGAGGTCCAGGTCGATCCCGCTCATACCTCCACCTCTGCGCCGACCGGCAAAAAGGTGTGTCTGACGGGCGTCGGGGCATTCCGAGAGCCCGCGCCGACGACCCACCAGGACGGGCGCGGACCGCCGAACTCAAACCGCCGGGAGAAAGACGACTTCTTCGCCGAGCACCCCCAGTCGCCGGTCCCGCCCGAGGCGCGCGACGATTTCGACGGGCTGGACTACTTCGAGCCCGACCCCGGCTACCGCGTCGAGGCGACGGTCACGGTCCACGACCGGCCCGACCCCGTCGAGATGGAGACCAGCGACGGCCGGACCGTCCGCTACGAGCGGGCCGTCAGCTTCGAGTTCGAACTCGACGGGGAGTCCCGACGACTCCACGGCTACAGGCAGGGCCCGGACGACGAGACGGTCTTCGTCCCGTTTCGCGACAAGACGACGGGCCAGGAGACCTACGAGGGCGGCCGCTACATGGAACTGGAGCCGGACGAACGGTTGCGCGACGGCGACGAGGTCACGGTCGACTTCAACCTCGCGTACTCGCCGTTTTGCGCGTTCAGCGAGACGTTTTCCTGCCCGTACCCGCCCGAAGAAAACTGGCTGGAGACGACGGTACCCGCCGGCGAACGCCACGGGTGAGACGGGCCGTCCCCGGCGTGTTCGGTCTGCTCCCGCGGGCTTCTCGCCCGTGACACGGCGTCACGCACGAACCGGCGAGCGGAGCGTTTATATGGTGTGACGAACACCGTACAGGTACTCATGTCCAACACAGAGGGCACGTCGGACTCCCCGGCGGATCGAGTGCTTCCAGGGTACACTGAATAGTACCTCTGAAATCGACGAGGCGAGGATTTTCGACACCACGCTACGCGACGGAGAACAGTCACCACGCACGTCGTTCTCGTACGAAGACAAACGCGAGATAGCGGCGCTACTGGACGACATGGGCACCCACGTCATCGAGGCGGGGTTCCCGGTCAACTCCGACGCGGAGTTCGAGGCCGTCCGCGACATCGCGGACGCGACACACACGACGACCTGCGGGCTGGCCCGGGTCGTCGAGAGAGACGTCGAGGCGGCGGTCGATTCGGGCGTGGAACTGGTCCACGTGTTCGTCTCGACGAGCGACGTGCAACTGGAGGATTCCATGCACGCCACGCGCCAGGAGGCCAAGGAACGCGCCGTCCGGTCGGTCGAGCGCGTCAAGGACGCGGGCGTCGAGTGCATGTTCTCCCCGATGGACGCCACGCGGACCGACGAGGCGTTCCTGATGGAGGTCGTCGACGCCGTCACCGGGGCGGACGTCGACTGGATCAACATCCCCGACACCTGCGGGGTGGCGACGCCGGGTCGCTTCCAGAAGCTGATCGCGAAAGTCGTCGACCGCACGGACGCGCGGGTAGACGTCCACACGCACGACGACTTCGGACTGGCCGCGGCCAACGCCCTGTCGGGTTACGAGGCCGGCGCCACCCAGTCCCAGGTTTCGGTCAACGGCATCGGTGAGCGCGCCGGCAACGCCGCCTACGAGGAGGTCGTCATGGCGCTGGAGTCGCTGTACGACGTCGGGACCGGCATCGACACCTCCCACGTCACCGAGGTCTCTCGGCTGATCGAGCAGAAAAGCGGCATCGACGTGCCGGCGAACAAGCCGGTCGTCGGCGCCAACGCCTTCTCCCACGAGAGCGGTATCCACGCCGCGGGCGTCATCGAGAACTCGGACACGTTCGAGCCGGGCGTGATGACCCCCGAGATGGTCGGTGCCGAGCGCGAAC
>JAZKRZ010000094.1:0-12207 GCA_036626395.1 Haloarculaceae archaeon | reverse complement strand
GCCGCCTCGACGTGTTCGCGCTCGATGCGGACCTCCTCGGCTCTCCCCTTTGCTTGCTCGGGCGGGATACCTGCCGCCACCTCGCTGATGGCTCGCATCGAGGCCTCCCGGACGAGCGCCTCGACCTGTGCACCGGAGAACCCGGCCGTCTGTGTCGCCAGTTCGTCGAGGTCGACGTCCTCCGCGAAGGGTTTGCCCGCCGCGTGGACGGCGAGGATCTCGCGGCGGGCCTCCTCGTCGGGTTCGGGTACCTCGACGTGGCGTTCCAGTCGGCCCGGACGCAACAGCGCGGGGTCGATGACCTCCTTCCTGTTCGTCGCCGCCAGCACCACCAGGTTCGGGTTCTCGGCCGCGCCGTCGAGTTCCGTCAGCAGCTGCGAGACGACGCGCTGGGTCACCTCGTGGCTGTCGCTCCGGCCGCTCGCGATGCCGTCGATCTCGTCGAAGAAGATTATCGTGGGCGCGGTCTGGCGGGCCCGGTCGAACACCTCGCGGACCGCCTTCTCGCTCTCGCCGACGTACCGGTCCATCAGTTCCGGGCCGGCGACCCGGATGAAGTTGACGCCGCTCTCGCCGGCGACCGCACGCGCGAGCAGCGTCTTGCCCGTCCCCGGCGGGCCGTGGAGCAGGACGCCCGCTGGCGGGTCGGTCTCGGTCGCCTCGAACAGCGGGCCGTACTCGAGCGGCCACTCGACGGCCTGTTCGAGCGAGGATTTCGCCGCCGCGAGGCCCCCGACGTCCTCGAAAGTGACCGTCGGGGACTCGGCGACGTACTCGCGCATCGCCGAGGGGTCGACGAGCCGCAGCGCGGCCTCGAAGTCCTCGCGGATGACCGACGGTTCCTCGCGGGTGCGCCGGAGCGCGTGCATCGCCGCCTCCGTCGTCAGGGTCGCGATGTCGGCGCCGACGAACCCGTGGGTGCGCGCGGCTATCCGGTCCAGGTCGACGTCGTCGCCGAGGGGCATCCCCCGCGTGTGGACGTCGAGTATCTCCCGGCGACCGCCTTCGTCGGGGACGCCGATCTCGATCTCGCGGTCGAAGCGCCCGCCCCGGCGCAGGGCGGAGTCGACCGTGTCCACGCGGTTGGTCGCGCCGATGACGATGACCTGCCCGCGGTCTTCGAGTCCGTCGAGCAACGTCAACAGCTGGGCGACGACGCGGTTCTCCATGTCGGCGTCCTCGTCGCGCTCGCCCGCGATGGCGTCGATCTCGTCGATGAAGACGATTGCGGGCGCGTTCTCTTCCGCGCGGTCGAAGGCCTCCCGGAGCCGTTCCTCGCTCTCGCCCTTGTACTTCGAGACGACTTCCGGTCCCGAGATGACGTCGAAGTAGGCGTCGACCTCGTTGGCGACCGCACGGGCGATCAGCGTCTTGCCCGTCCCCGGCGGGCCGTAGAGCAGGACGCCCCGCGGCGGGGAGATACCCAGTCGCGTGAACAGTTCGGGTTCCGAGAGGGGCAACTCGATCATCTCGCGGACCTGTTCGAGTTCGCCGTCCAGGCCGCCGATGTCCTCGTAGGAGACCCCTGTCGCCGACGCCGACTCCGGGGGCGTCCCGGACCCACCCGTCCCGCCTGTCGTGCTCCCGCCACCCGAGACGCCGCTCGTGCCGCTGGTACCACCGGTCGTGCCGTCGGTTCCGCCGCTCGTGGCTCCGGCCGACCCGTCGTCGTTCACGCCGTCCGGGCCGTCCAGTCCGTCGACCGGCGGGAGGACCACCACGTCGGTACGGTCGGTGACGGTCACCGCGCCCGCGGGGTCGGTCCCGGAGACGACGAACGCGCCGACGCCGTCGATGTGGACCTGTTCGCCCTCCCGGAGCGGACGGTCGACCAGCGCCCGCCTGACCGCGGCCTCGCGCTGGCGTTCGTCGAGGCCGACCGGCGCCGCGAGTCGGACAGCGACCTCGTCGGCCTCCCGGAGGTCGGTCCGCTGGACCGTGACGGTGTCGCCGATGTTGACGCCGGCGTTGGCCCGGGTGTCGGCGTCGATACGGACGTACTCACCGGGTTCGCTGTCCGGCCAGGCCTTCGCGACGGTCGGCTGCTCGCCTTCGATGACCAGCGGGTCGCCGCTGAGCACCCCCAGGCGCTCCCGGACCGACTCGGGGACGCGCGCGATGCCGCGCCCGGCGTCGCGCTTTTTCGCCCCTTCCACCGTCACCTCGATGACCTCGTCTCCCATGCTCTCCGCTATCGGTCGGACGCTCTAAACGCTTCTCCTCGGGCGCCCGGGTACCGCGGCCGGTGCCGGGCGGAGAAACGCCTTTACCCTCAGCACGCGCACTCACACACATGGTCGTAACTACCGAGCGCGACGACATGACGTGGTACAAGTGCGAGGCCTGTGGCCTCATGTTCGACGACCGGGAGGACGCGCGCCAGCACGAACAGAACTGCGACGCCGAAGACCCCTCCTACATCCAGTAGTCGACGTCGCGACCGTCGTCGCTCGTCGCCACGAGTCGTCGCCTTCCCCGTCGGTCTCCAGCCGTGTTAGTTCTCCTCCGCTCCGGGGACGATCTCGTAGCTCCGCTCGCCGAGTTCGTCCTCCTCGAAGACGAACACGCGCCCGTCGGTCACGGCGAAGTCGACAGACACCGCGACCCTGTGGGCCTCGTCTCTGGCCCGTACGCCGGGGAACACCACCGCCTCCTCGCCCTCGTCGACGAAGAGCCGGCCCACGCCGGTCCCCTCGAG
The DNA here is from genome assembly GCA_036626395.1 of Haloarculaceae archaeon. Lineage (GTDB taxonomy): Archaea > Halobacteriota > Halobacteria > Halobacteriales > Haloarculaceae > QS-5-68-33. The sequence continues at coordinate 9,509 of JAZKRZ010000094.1, read as the reverse complement.
GATATCGTCGTGGGTGTTCAGGTCGTTGATGTACATCAACACGCCCCGGGTCCCGGACTCGTCCGTGACGAGGACGTGGACGTCCTTGCCGGGGGCCGTGCGGACGCTCCCCTCGACGGCCTCGGGGACGCCCCGGTAGAACGCTTCCCGGCCGTCGAGGTACTCGACGGCCACGCCGTCCTCGCGCAGGTCCACACTCAGGGTGTCCGGCGGCACGTCGTTGCGGGCGCTCATAACGGGGAATTCGAGGGCACGCCCTAAAGCGTCGCGGACCCCGACGGGCGGCTGGAGTGGAGACCGGTTCGGGCGTCGCCGACGGCGGATTTCCACAGAGGTAAGTACCCCGGGCGGCCATGGGCGCACGATGGAAGGACGGGCCCGTGCCCCCGCCGCGGGGACGGTGTTGAACGCGCTGGCGACCGAGACCGGCGCCGCGTTCGCGATCGACGAGTACACCACCGCGACGGTCGCCCTCGACCCCGACGCGGCCGACGTCCGCGGCACGGTCGAGGGCGACCCCGACGCCGATACGGAACTGATAGAGCAGTGCGTCGCCGCCGTCACGGGGCGGTTCGGCGACGGCGAAGGGGGCACGGTCCGGACCGAGAGCGAGGTGCCGATGGCCTCGGGCCTGAAGAGTTCGAGCGCCGCGGCCAACGCGACGGTGCTGGCGACCCTGTCGGCGCTGGACGCCGAAGACGCGGTCGACAGGGCGGACGCCTGTCGCCTGGGCGTCGACGTCGCGCGCGAGGTGGGCGTCACGGTGACAGGAGCCTTCGACGACGCCAGCGCGAGCATGCTGGGGGGCGTCACGGTGACGGACAACGACACCGACGAGTTGCTCGCCCGCGAGGAACGCGACTGGGACGTGCTGGTCTGGACGCCGCCCGAGCGGGCCTACAGCGCCGACGCGGACGTCGCGCGCTGCCGGCAGGTGGCGCCGATGGCCGACCTCGTCGCCGACCTCGCGCTGGACGGGGCGTTCGGACGCGCGATGACCGTCAACGGGCTGGCGTTCGCGGGCGCGCTCGGCTTTCCGGCCGACCCGATGGTCGAGGCAATGCCCCACGTCCACGGCGTCTCCCTGTCCGGAACGGGCCCGAGTTTCGTCGCTGTCGGCGAGCGAGCCGGCCTCGAAACGGTCCGGGCGGTCTGGAGCGAGCGAGAGGGGCGCACGTGGCTGACGACGACGCAGACGGCGGGGACGCGGACCGACTGAACACGGAGGACCCACTATGAGCCAGACACCGGAGGACATGAGCCTGGAGGAACTCCGCGAGGAGATAGAGAGTATCGACCGCGAGATCGTCGAACTCATCGCGAGGCGGACCTACGTCGCCGAAACCATCGCGGAGGTCAAGGTCGAACAGGGCCTCCCGACGACCGACGAGGACCAGGAACAGGCCGTCATGGACCGCGCCGGCGCCAACGCCGAGCGCTTCGACGTCGACTCCAACCTCGTCAAGGCCATCTTCCGGTTGCTCATCGAGTTGAACAAGGTCGAACAGCGCGAGTCGCGCTGAGCCGGTCGGCCACCCGGCGACCGTGCGATGCGTCAGTACTCCCAGAGCCGGTCGATGCGGTCGGCTGCTTCGGAATGGGCGGTTCGCAGCGTCTCGACGTCCCGTTCGCCGTCGACGTTGACGACGTGCACCTCGCCCCGGCGGCCGTCGTAGGCGTCCTGGAAGTCGTAGACGGCGCCGACCACCTGGACCGGATCCGGGACCGCGTCGCTCTCGACGAGAAACCTGACCTGCTCGTCGACGTTGAACTCGACGAGACGGTTGACCGCCCCTGCGCGGTCGAGTTCCGCCGGAAGCCGCTCGACGCCGGGGGCGACGTGGGGTGCCAGCAGGTCGATACAGCGTTCGATGCCCGGCGGTTCCGAGACGTCGCCGGTGAGCGAGTCGAACGTCGCGGTGACGGCCCCACAGCCGGTGTGACCGACGACGACTGCCGTTCCGGTACCGGTGTGTGCGATGGGGTAGAGGACGTCCCCGGAGACCACCGCACCGTCGGGTGTGCGCTCGACGACGCGGTTACCGATGTTGCCACAGGTGAACAGCCGCCCCGGGCGGTCGTTGCCCCACACGTGGTCCTGCAGGACCCGCGAGTCCGAACAGCAGACAGTCACCGCGTCGGGGTGCTGTGCGTGGAGCAACCCGTCGAAGCGCGAGTCGAACTCGACTGCGTGGTCGGCGTTCCCGGCCAGCAGGTCGAGGACTGTCCGGTTCACGAACGCCACAACGGGTGCCCGGTAAAATACGGTTTTGCTTCGCGTACCGCTCGCGTCGCGGCCCGCTCTCCGACCCGACGGTCACTCGCCGTAGCCGGCCGCCAGCTCGTCCAGCGCGTCGTGGTGGCGCGTCGTGTGTGGCGCGGTCAGCGGCGACACGCTCACCTTTCCGTCCACGACCGCCCGCCTGTCGGTCCCCTCGGGGTCGGGGATATCGCCGGTCTCCATCCGCTCCCAGATGCGGTCGCGGAGGACGACGTCCCCTCCGTTGCGGTCGGCCGTCATCATGTAGACCTCGGACGGGTGCGTGACGGCCATCTCCGCGGGTCCCCACTGGGCCACGGGCGCGTTGAGATTGAGGTAGTCGGCGTGGTCGAAGACCCCCGCGCCGTCGGCGTGTTCGGCGAGATAGCGCGTCGCGCGCGCGGCCTCGGCGTAACTCCCGCGGTCCACCTCGGTGTCGGCGTACGCGGTGTCCTCGCCGACGGGAACGTACATCGAGACGGCGATGGCGGGCACGTCGAAAAAGGCCGCTTCCACGGCGGCCGACACCGTCCCCGAGCGGCCGAGGACGTACGCCCCGAGGTTCGCCCCGCGGTTACACCCCGCGACGACGAGGTCCGTCTCCGGGACCAGCGACTCCAGTCCGGCGACGACGCAGTCGGCGGGCGTCCCCTCGATGCTGTAGCCCAGAACGTGGTCGTGGACCGCGACCTCGTGAGAGAGCGACCGGCCGACTGCGCTCTTGTCGTCGGCGGGTGCAACGACGGTCACGTCGCCCACGTCACCGAGCGCGTCGTAGACGGCCCCGAGCCCGTGGCTTTCGATACCGTCGTCGTTCGTCAGGAGGATCGACGGCTCGTCCATAGCGTCTCTGGGGAACCCACCGGGGAAAAACGCACCGCCGGCGACCACGCCACGGATTCGCCCCGCCATCCCCCGGACATGGCTCATACGGATTGCTGTCACCGTGTACCGGGACGACCGCACGCAATCGTGCGGTCGATCCGTTGATGACCGACAGCAGTCCGTATCAGGGCGGCACGCGGTCGACCACGGTTTCGTCGTCGACCACCAGGTTGTACGCGCGCTCGTCGTCGTTCCAGAGGACGAGGACGTTCTCGAAGCCGACGACCTCGCCGTAGCCGGCCGTCCGCAGGTCGCGGTTCAGCGCCGTCTCCTTCGTGAGGACGGCGAAGTGTGACACCTGCTGGCTGCCGTCGCCGAGCAAGAAGAGGGGATTGCCCCCCTCCGAGAGGTCGTGGCTGAGTTTCGCCGCGTAACAGTCGACGCGGCTGGTGACGTGGGTCTCGGCGTGGGCGAAGCGGGCCACCCGCGAGGCGTCGAGGTCGAAGTCGTACCGGCGACGCCCGTCGCGGCGCAAGAGCGTGTAGGCGTACTGGACGTCGACGTTGACGAACTCGCCGTCTGCGGGTCGGTTGTCGCCGTTCGGAGCGTCCCCGCTCGGGGCGTCCCCGGAGTCGCCGTCCGCGGCGTCGTCGAGTCGCCGCTGGAATCCCGGTACGTCCAGGTCGGGTTTCACGTCGAACGACCAGCACTCGTCGCCCGGAGAGGCGCCCGGCCAGAGCCTGACCGTCGGCGCGTACACGGTACAGGGTCCACGGTCCGCGACGGCGCGCTCGACCTCCCGCAGGCCGATAGCAGTGTTGCGGTCCGCAGGCGCCATCCCGACGAGCGTCCCGTCGGTCGCCAGCGCGTCGGCGTACTCCCGAACGACCGCCTCGGGGTCGGCGAGCTCGCTCAGGACGTTCGCAAAGAGGACCAGGTCGAACGGGCCGTCGCCCCCGGTCGCGAGGTCCGTCGGGTCGAACGCTTCGGCGGTCGTGCGGTGAATCGTGGCGTGGACGTTCCGGCCGGTCTCCTCGAGCATCGCCTCGAGCACGTCGGCGCCGGCGCCGGGTTCGACCGCGTGGTAGTCGACCAGTGCGTCCCCGGGCAGCAGGTCACAGAGCCCCAGGGCGGGGCCGCCGACGCCGGCGCCGACGTCCAGGACCCGGAGTCGACGCCCGACCAGACGGTCAGCGACCAGTTCTGCGAGGACGTACTGCGTCGCGGCGTAGTACCCGGGCAGGTGATAGAGCGCGTAGGCCAGTGCGGTCTCGGCGTCGTACTCGACGGGTCCGCCCCGGAGATACGATTCCTTGACCGCGCGGATACGCTCGCGAAGCGCGTCGCCGCTCTCGCCCTCCGGCCAGCCGGCGCCGTAGCGCTCGACCAGCAGGTCCGCCAGAACGCGCGCGTACTCCCCGGGAAACGACTCGACGCCCGAGAACGGAACCGCGACCGGTTCGTCCCCGACGGGGACGAAACGGCCGTCCTCGCGCTCGACGACGTTCAGTTCGACGGCGGATTCGCGAAGGACTCGCCGGACAGCGGCCGGATGGGGCCGCCCCTCGACGTATTCGGATATCTCCTCGGGGTCGAGCGGGCGGACGTTCCGGAGGTACTTCGCGTTCGAGCGGACCGCCTCGCGCTGTTCGGCGTTCATCGGTCCGACCCGGTCGCCCCCTCGTGTCGGTGTCGACCGGCCCGCTCGTAGATTTCGGCGAACTTGTCGGGGTCCGCGTCCGCGACGTCGCGTGCGGCCACGGCGACGTCCTCGGCCCCATCGAAGGCCGTCTGGATGTCGCCGTAGACGCGGGGGTCGTTACCGGTCACCCGGTCGAGCAACTCGAACATCGCCGCGGAGACGGGCGTCTGGAACGGGTCGGGGACGTCCTCGGCGGCGAGGCCGAACGCGAGGACGGCCGCGTGGACCCGCGCCTGAACAGTCTCCATCGCGTCGTCGTGTTCGCGGGCGGTCGTCTCGAAGCAGTCGTTGTCGGCAGCGGCGAGCGCCGCCCGAACGCGGTCGGTGACCGGGCCCGGCGAGTCGGCGACGACGGCGACGTTGCCCGGGGCGCTGTCGGCGGCGAACAGCGGGTGGAAACTCACCCGCTCGACGTCGGGCGCGGCGGCGGCCATCGCCGCGACGGCCGGTTCCATGACGCCCGTGACGTCGACGAGCGCGCGGGCGGCGCGACTGCCCCACGTCTCCGCGGCGGCCCCGACCGCGGGGATCGGGACGGCCAGACAGACGACGTCGAAGCGCTCGTCGCCGTCGGCGGTGGCGACGCTGGCGTCGAGGTCGGCGGCGGCGGCCCTGGCGACGGACTCGTCGGTATCGGCGACGGCCAGCTCGACCGGTTCGTCGAGTTCCCGCGAGCAGGTCCGGGCGAACCAGGTGCCCATCTCGCCGGCGCCGACGACGAGCAGTTTCATCGGCCGGGGGTACTGGACGCCGTTTCAAAAGCCGTTCGGTCGGGGTGGCGACAGACGGTCGCGCTCCCGTGGCCCACCCCCGCCCGCTTCTAAACGCTTATGAGTCGGGGGCGAGTCACAGCGGGCATGAGACGCGTCCGCTTTCGCGACACTGCCGGGACCGTCCGCGGCGGCCGCTGGACCACCGTCGACGGGGACGACGTGGTCACCGCCGCGGCCGGCCCGTACGGACGCATCGCCTTCGGCGACGAGACCTACGACCCCGACGAGGTCGACATCCTCCCGCCGTGTGAACCCACGAAGATCGTCTGCGTCGGCCGCAACTACGCCGACCACGCCGACGAACTCGGCAACGACGTGCCGGAGCGCCCGCTCCTCTTTCTGAAGCCGCCCAACACCGTCGCCAGCCACGGCAGCACGGTCACACTGCCCGCCGGCAAGGAACGCGTCGACTACGAGGGCGAACTCGGCGTCGTCATCGGCGAGCAGTGTCGTCACGTCGACGAGGGCGAGGCCGAGGACGTCATCGCCGGCTACACGCCGCTGTGTGACCTCTCGAACCGCGACGACCAGGAAATCGAGCAGAACTGGGTCCGCGGCAAGGCCTTCGACAACGCCGCACCAATCGGACCGGTGATCGCCACGCCCGAACACCTCTCCGGGGACGCGACCATCGAGACGCGCGTCAACGGCGAACGGAAACAGTCTGCCACGATCGACCAGATGATCTTCTCGGTCCCGGAACTGGTCGCGGAGATCACGACCTACATGACGCTCGAACCGGGCGACGTCGTCGCGACGGGCACGCCCGAGGGCGTCGGTCCGCTCGACCAGGGGGACACCGTCGAAGTCGAGGTCGAGGACGTCGGCACGCTGCGCCACTCCGTGGCGTTCCCCGACCGCCGGTAACTACTCCGCCGCGACGACCGCCGCGCTGTCGTCGCGAGGCTCGTACCCCAGGCCGCGCATCGTCTCGGTGAGAGAGAGGTAGCGCTCGCTGTTGCGCGAGACGGCGTTGACCGTGAGGGGGTTCTCCGGGAGGTCGGCTGTCACCGCCTTCTCGATGACGTCCCGACAGTCCCGGGGCGAGAGCCACATCGCACGGGCGTACCGGGCGAAGGCAGGGTCGTCCTCGTCCTGGCGTTCCCGGAGTTCCGCCTCGGTCAGGAGCCACCCGATCCGCAGGTCGACGACCGCCAGGCCGTGGCGGTCGGCGTAGTAACTCCCGAGCGCCTCACCGCTGACCTTGCTGACCGCGTAGTACGAATCCGGTCGCGTGGGGTCCTCGGGCCGAACCGTGGAGGCGTCCTCGGCCATCGTCTCCGGTCTGGTCGGGTCGCCGATACCGTGCATCTGGGAGACGTGGGTCGTGCTCGCGAAGACGCCCCGGTCGCCGTCGTGTTCCCTGGCGGCCTCGTAGACGTTGTGCGTGCCGTCGATGTTGGCGTGCAGGACGCTCTCCCACTCGGCCTCGGGTGAGGGGTCGCCCGCGAGGTGGACGACCACGTCGTGGCCGGCCAGCGCCGGCCCGATAGAGTCGGGGTCGGTCACTTCGACGACTTCGCCGTCGATGTCGTCGTGCTCGCGGTGTGTCAGCGGCGTCACGTCGTAGTCGGCGAGTCCGCGCAGCGCCTCGCGTCCGACACTGCCCGCCGCACCGGTGACTGCTATCCGGGTCATGGGCGATTTTGCGCCGCCGGACCTATATAGCCGGGCGAAGGCCGCAATGACAACCCCTAAGTTTAGGTTCGCCTAATCCGAGCGCATGCAGCTGACCCGCCGGGACGCGCTCGCGGTGCTGGCAGGCGCGGGTATCGTCGCGGGGGGTGGGGCGGCCGCGCTCGCCCGCGACGGGTTCCGTGACGACGCCGGTGGGGGTAGCGGGGGCGGGGAAGAGCGTGGTGAGGGAGACGTCGACGCGCTCGTCGGAGCGCTGGTCGGGACGGCCCGAGCGGTCTACCCGAGCGAGGTCGGCAACGTGGGGGCGTTCGTCGAGACGTACGCGGCGACGAAACTGGAGCGCCGCCCCGAGTTCCGAGAGGGCGTGACCGAGACGCTGGCCGACCTCGACGCGGAGGCACGGATCACCTTCGAGTCGGCATTCGGCGACCTCGACCCGGTGGAGACAGAGACGGTCCTGCGGCGGACAGGTGCGGCGACGGCCGAACCCGACCCCGACGGGACGGCCGCCGAGCGGGTGCGGTACTACTTCGTCAACGAGGTAGTGTACGCGCTGTACACGTCGCCGACCGGGGGCGAACTCGTCGGGGTCGAGAACCCACAGGGCCACCCCGGCGGGACCGACAGCTACCGGCGGGGGCCGGACAGATGAACGCCGACGCCGCCGACGGCGGCGACCGCACACCGTCCTCCCGCGTCGACGTCTGCGTGATCGGCGCGGGGCCGGCGGGCGCGCTCGTCGCGAACCGCCTGGCCGACCGCGGCCACGAGGTGGTCGTCCTCGAGGCGGGTCCACGATTCGACCGACGCGACAGGCGCGAGCGGATGGAACGTGCGATCCGCCCGGCACACGGCGCCCACTCCGTGTGGGACATGGGCGGCGAGCGCGACGCCTTCACGTCCAGCGGCGAGTGGTTCTACCCACTGAACGTCGCCCGCGTCAAGGGCGTCGGCGGGTCCACCCTCCACTGGCAGGGGATGGTGCCCCGGTTACACGAGTCGGACTTCGAGCGGCGCAGGCGCGACGGCGTCGGCGCCGACTGGCCTATCGACTACGCCGACGTGCGGCCCTACTACGCCGATGCCGAGCGAGCGCTGGGCGTCGCGGGCGCCTCGGACAACCCCTTCGCCCCGCCCCGGGAGGAGCCATTCCCGATGCCCGCCTTTCCGCCCTCGTACAGTGACTCCGTCTTCGCCGAGGCCTGCGAGGCCGCAGGGATCGCCACGCACTCCGTCCCGAACGCCCGCAACAGCGAACCCCGAGACGGGCGAAGCGAGTGCGTCGGCTACGGCACCTGCAAGCCGGTCTGTCCGTCCGGCGCGAAGTACAGCGCCGACTACACCGTCGAGGCGGCCGAATCGAAAGGCGTCCGTGTCGTCGACCGCGTCCCCGTCCAGCGCCTGGCGACCGCCGACGGCGGCGACCGCGTCGGCGCCGCGGTGTACGCCACACTCGGGGGCGAAACGTACCGACAGGAGGCCCGGCAGTTCGTCCTCGCCGCGGGCGGCGTCGAGACCCCCCGACTCCTCCTGCTCTCGAGGTCCGAGGACCACCCCGACGGACTCGCGAACTCCTCGGGTGCCGTGGGCCGGTACTTCATGGAACACCTGTTCGCCGGGACCGGCGGGCGCCTCGACCGCCCAACGCGCCAGAACCACGTCGGGTTCATCACGAGCGAGTCCCACCAGTTCTACGACAACGACTTCGACGGCGTCGGGCCGATCAAACTGGAGTTCCTCAACTACGCCGGCCCCTCCCCGGTCGAACAGGCGCTGACCGCCGACGAGTGGGGCGACGACCTGCTGGCGACGCTCCGGGAGTCCTACGGCCGCCGCCTCGCGATGGGGGGCCTCGTCGGGCAACTCCCGCAGGCCGAAAACCGCATCACGCTCGACCCGTCGACCACGGACGACCACGGCAACCCCGTTCCGGAGGTCCGGTGGTCGATAGACGACCGGACGCGCCGGACCCTCGCGAAGGCCAACGAACTGCAGGCGCGCGTGTTCGGCGCACTCGACGCCGACATCGAGTGGACGGTCGGGCCCGACGACACCGGGCCGGCCTATCACCACATGGGGACGACCCGGATGGGGACCGACCCCGACGAGAGCGTCGTCGACGCCCGGCTCCGGACCCACGACGTGACCAATCTCACTGTCGCGTCGAGCAGCGTCTTCCCGACGAGCGGTGCGATGAACCCCACACTCAGTATCGCGGCGCTCGCACTGAAAGCCGCGGACCACGTCGACGCGGACCTGTGATACGGACCGTTGTACCCATTTTCGGCGATGCCGTCGACGGATGGGCGAG
>JAZKRZ010000093.1:0-12279 GCA_036626395.1 Haloarculaceae archaeon | reverse complement strand
GGCCGGTTCGACCGCGAGATCGAGATCGGCGTCCCCGACGAGGTGGGTCGCGAGGAGATCCTCCAGATCCACACCCGCGGGATGCCCCTCTCGGACGACGTCGACCTCGGTCGCCTCGCCAGCGAGACCCACGGGTTCGTCGGCGCCGACATCGAATCCCTCACCAAGGAGGCGGCGATGAAGGCCCTGCGGCGGTACCTCCCCGAGATCGACTTGGACGAGGAGGACATCCCGCCGAGTCTCATCGACCGCATGATAATCAAGCGCGAGGACTTCCGCGGCGCCCTCAACGAGGTGAGTCCGAGCGCCATGCGGGAGGTGCTGGTCGAGTTGCCGAAGATCTCCTGGGACGACGTGGGCGGCCTCGAAGACGCCAAGAGCAACGTCCAGGAGTCCGTCGAGTGGCCCCTGAACCAGCCCGAGAAGTTCACCCGGATGGGGATCAACCCGCCCTCTGGCGTCCTGTTGTACGGCCCGCCCGGCACCGGGAAGACGCTCATGGCCAAGGCCGTCGCCAACGAGACCGAGGCGAACTTCATCTCGGTGCGCGGGCCCCAGTTGCTCAGCAAGTGGGTCGGCGAGAGCGAGAAGGCGATCAGGCAGACCTTCAGGAAGGCAAAGCAGGTGGCGCCCACAGTGGTATTCTTCGACGAACTCGACTCGCTGGCGCCGGGCCGCGGCGGCGAGACCGGCTCGAACGTCTCCGAGCGCGTCGTCAACCAGCTCCTGACCGAGCTGGACGGGCTCGAAGAGATGCAGGACGTCATGGTCATCGGTGCGACCAACCGCCCGGACATGATCGACCCCGCGCTCATCCGCTCGGGGCGGTTCGACCGGCTGGTCATGGTCGGCGAACCGGACGTCGAGGGACGCGAGCAGATCCTCCGGATCCACACGCAGGACGCGCCGCTGGGCGCCGACGTGAGCCTCCGGGAGATCGCCGAAGTCACGGACGGCTACGTCGGGTCGGACCTCGAATCGATCGCTCGCGAGGCGGCCATCGAGGCGCTGCGCGAGGACGCCGACGCCGACATCGTCGAGATGCGCCACTTCCGGCAGGCTATCGACAACGTCCGCCCCACGATCACCGACGACATCCGCGACTACTACGAGCGGATGAAAGACGAGTTCCGCACCGGCGGGCCGGACCCACAGGAACGGCGCTCGGGCGGGCGCATCGGCTTCCAGTAACGCCACTGTTTTCGTCCGCCCGGCGACGGTCGGTTCGGGGAACGGACGCGACCTACGCCCTTCCGGTCGGGGCCAGCAGGTCGGGTTCCGAGATGTTCACGGTCACTCGGTCCGTCGCGAGGGTGCGCAAGAAGACGTCTATCTCCCCCTCGTCCAGCGCCAGTTCGAACAGTCGCTCGGCGCTGTCGTCGTCCGTCGCGTAGTAGGCGGGGAACACGACCGCGAACTCCTCGTCGGCGTCTTCGAGGACCACCAGCAGGGCGACGTAGCCGAGTGCGGTGGTCCGGTAGACCTCGCTCTCGACGTCGCCGGGCGAGAGGCGCGCCCGGAGCGTCTCGAACTCGTCGTCCGGGACGAGCACGCTCAGGCCCACGCGGTCGCCGCAAAGCGGCGTGACGTCGGCGGTGTGTAACAGCAGCGTGTCCCACCCTCGCTGCTCGTACTCGTCGGCGGTCGCACGGGCGTCGTCTTCGAGTCGCTCCCACCAGCCCATCGGCCGGACGGCCGTCCCGTCGGCCGTCGGGTCGTCCGGTTCGTCTCCCGCGGTCGACTGGTCGGTCGGGGGACCCGACGAGTCCGACCGCTCTCGCTCCGTCATACGAATACGAGCGGGACTCCCGCCCAAAAACGTTCGCATGAGACGCCCCGTCACCGCTGGAACCACCCGCCGCGCTCGACCACCGATGGTCGCTACCCCGGTCACGTCTCTCTCGTTTCGCTCCGTGCGCGTGTGAAACGGCCGGATCGCAACCGATCTTTTATATGTATTCCGCCCGCGTCATGGGCATATGTCAGAGGATGATTCCTTTCTCGACAGACGGAGCTTCGTAAAGCTTGCCGGCGGTGCGGCAGCGAGCGTCTCGCTCGCAGGGTGTACGTCGGACGACAGCGATGGCGGCGACGGCGGAGACGGTGGCGGCGACGGCGGAGACGGTGGCGGCGACGGCGGTGACACCCCGACCGCGACGGCGGCCGACGACGACACCCCGACCGCGACGGCGACCGACGACCAGTCGACGGACGAGCCGCTCGAGGTGACGGTTACGATGGGACAGATGGACTCGGGGCTGGACCCCCAGGACCACGCCGAGACGAACACGGAAATCGTCGTCGGCCAGGCCTACGAGGGGCTCCTGGACAGGGACAAGGAGGGCGGTGTCATCGAGGGGCTCGCGACGGAGTGGGAGCGCGTCGAACCGGGGACGGCACGGTTCACACTCAGGGACGGCGTGACCTTCCACAACGGCGACCCGGTCACCGCCGAGGACGTCGCCTTCAGCATCCGCCGGATCGTCTTCGAAGACGTCGGTATCGCCAGCCCCCAGGTCAACGACCTCGGGGCGGTCGAAGAGGTCGTCCCCGGTGACGGCGAGGTGACGGTCAACTTCGACGGGCTCAATCCGATCGTCTTCCAGCTGTTCGCCACCAACGGACCGGTCATGCAACAGTCCTGGGTCGAGGAGCACGGGAGCGACTTCATCAACCAGAACACGAACGGGACCGGCCCGTTCCGGCTCTCGAGCTACGATTCCGGCAACGAGGTCGTCTTCGGGAAATACGAGGACTACTGGGGCGAGGAGTCTCCCGTCGACCAGGTGACGCTGAACGCCTCGAGCGAGTCCAGCACGAGGGTCAACCGGCTGCTCGCCGAGGAGTCTCACATCGTGACCAACGTTCCGCCCCAGGAGGTCTCTCGCGTGGAGAACTCCGACGTCGCGTCGATCAACGCGGTGCCGAGCGCGCGGATCATCTTCCTGCAGATGCGCTACGACGTCGAGCCGTTCACCAGCCAGCAGTTCAGGCAGGCGATGAACTACGCCGTCGACGTCGAGGGGATCATCGAGAACGTGCTCAACGGGTTCGGCTCGATCACCGGCCAACCGACACTGGACCTGTTCACGGGCTACAACCCGGACATCGACCCGTACCCCCACGACCCCGCCGAGGCCGAGCGGCTGGTCGACGAGTCCGGCTTCGCCGGCGCCGAGATCACGCTCCAGACCCCCATCGGTCGCTACCTGAAAGACGTCGAGATCGCCCAGGCGGCCGCCAACCAGATCGATTCGCTGTCGAACGTCTCCTGTGAACTCCAGCAGCGGGAGTTCTCGTCGCTCGTCCAGGACCTGACCACCGGAAACATCGAGGACAAGCCCGCGTTCAACCTCCTGGGGTGGGGCAACGGCGAGTTCGACGCCTCACAGACGATCATCCCGCTTTTGGCCTCGAACGGGGCGCTCACGATCCTCAAAAACGACGAGGTCGACCAGTTCATGGAGGACGCACAGAACGAACCGGACCCCGAGGCTCGCGAAGAGATCCTCCAGGAGGCCAACCAGTTACTCCACGACCTCGCGCCGTGGGTGTTCATGCACCAGCAGTTCAGCGTCTACGGCGTCTCGAACGACATCGAGTGGCAGCCGCGTACCGACGAGTTCATCGACCCCGACACGGCCACCCGCCAGTGAACTGAGGTCGTCCGTACCTCGATGTCACTCGCCAGATTCGCGATCAAACGGTCGCTCCAGGCTGTCGTCGTCGTCTGGGGTGTCATTACGGTGGTGTTCGCCCTGCGCTTCGTGACTCCCGGGAGTGCGATCAACGCGGTCGCACCGCTCGACGCGTCACAGGAGACCAGGCAGGCCATCGCGGCCGAACTCGGGCTCGACCAGCCGCTGTACGTCCAGTACGGACAGTATCTCCTGGAGTTGCTCCGGGGAGACATGGGCTTTTCGTACATCCGGGGACAGGAGGTGACGTCGCTGGTGCTCTCGAAGGTCCCGGCGACGGTGGAACTGGCTGTCGCCGCCACGGTGGTGGCGGTCGTGTTCTCGATCCCACTGGGCGTGATAAGCGCCACCCGGCGCAACGAGCCCGTCGACTACGGCGCGACGCTGTTCTCACTGGCGGGTATCAGCACGCCGAACTTCTGGCTCGGGATCATGCTCATTCTGGTGCTCGCCGTCGAGTTCAGTATCTTCAACACGAGCGGCCGCGGGGTGGCCGTCGGCGACGTGGCGCTGTCGCTGGTCGGGCCCGAACCGTTCGTCGGGACGCTGCTGGGGTGGCTGTCGTACATCACCCTGCCCGCGGTCGCCCTGGGGACGTACTTCATGGCGCTGGTCACCCGTCTCACCCGGTCTGGCATGCTCGACGAACTGGGCAAGGCCTACGTCACCGCGACCCGGGCGAAGGGGCTCCCCGAGGCGCTCGTACGGTACAAACACGCGCTGCGCAACACGCTCATCCCCGTGATCACGGTGCTGGGACTCCAGCTCGGGACGCTCATCGGGGGGGCGGTCATCACCGAGGCGGTGTTCTCCTGGCCGGGGCTGGGGACGCTGGTCATCCGGAGCATCAACCTCCGTGACTGGCCGGTGCTCCAGGGCAGCCTCATCGTCATCGGGACGTCGTTCGTGGTCGTGAACATCCTCGTCGACCTGCTGTACGCGTACCTCGACCCCCGGGTGGTGTACGACTGATGGTCTCGCCCCGCGTGATCCGGAACCTCAGATCCGAGTTCCGCGACAGCGCGCTCGCGAAGGTCGGGCTGGTGCTCGTGGTGGGGATCCTGCTGGTCGCGGTGTTCGCGCCGTTTCTCGCCCCTCACGACCCGACCGAACAGCGGCTCAATCAGTCGGAACTCCCGCCGGTCGGTTTCACCAAGACCACCGAGACGACCACCTCGGAGATGGTCGACGGGGAGATACAGACCGTCACCGAACTCGAGCGGATCCAGGCAGACCCCAGGTATCCGCTGGGGACCGACGGGCTCGGCCGTGACATGCTCTCGCGGGTCATCTACGGGGCCCGGACGTCCCTGCTGGTCGGTATTCTCGGGACGATACTGGCGGCGCTCATCGGCGTCCCGGTCGGGCTGCTGGCCGGCTATCACCGCGGTGTCGTCGACGACGGGCTGATGCGGGTCGCCGACGTCAGTCTCGCGTTCCCGTCGCTCGTGCTCGCGATCGCGCTCATCGGTCTGTGGGGGCGGGCCACGTTCGCGCTCCCCGACCCCTTCGTGGCTGCCGGCCTGGCGCCCGGGATGCCACGGACCTCGGCACTGCCGGTGACGGTCATCGTCGTGGTCGCACTGGTGAACTGGGTGTGGTTCGCGCGGGTCGCACGCGGCGAGGCACTCTCGCTGCGCGACCAGGAGTACGTCAAGGCCGCGCGCGCGCTGGGCGCGGGTGATACCCGGATCATCCGGACGCACGTGTTGCCGAACGCGATCACACCGCTGATCGTGCTCGGGACCGTCCAGATAGCGGCCATCATCCTGCTCGAGAGTTCCCTCTCGTTCCTGGGCTTTTCCGGGACGACTCTCTCCTGGGGGTTCGACATCTCCCAGGGCCGTGACTACATTTCGTCGGGACAGTGGTGGATCGCGACGATCCCCGGGCTGGCGATCATGCTGTCGGTCATCGGCATCAACCTGCTGGGCGACTGGTTGCGCGACGCCCTGGACCCGGGTATCGAGGGTGAGGGAGGTGGCGGGGCCTGATGGCCGACTCCGCCAGCGACCGCGGTCGAGTCCTGTTGCGCGTCGAGGACCTCTCGACCCGATTTTTCACCGAGAACGGCCAGATCAACGCCGTCGAATCGGTCTCGTTTACCGTCCGTGACGGCGAGGTGTTCGGGATCGTCGGCGAGTCGGGGTCGGGCAAGAGCGTCACCGCGCTCTCGCTCGTCGACCTCGTGGAGTCGCCGGGTCGGGTTACCGCCGGCGAGATATGGTTCCGGGACCCCGACCTGGCCGCGTCGGTCCGCGGGGACCACCCCGACGCGGTCGACGGCGACCTCGTCGACCTGCGACGGGTGCCCGACCGCGTCCGGCGCTCGCTCCGGGGCCCCTCGTTTTCGATGATATTCCAGGACCCGATGAGCAGTTTCAACCCCTCGGTGACCGTCGGCGAACAGATCGCCGAGGCCGTCGAGGTCCAGCGCCGCGCCACCGCGAACCCGCGCTCGACGCGCTCGCGCACCCAGGGGTACGGACTGGGGCGGTTACTTCTCGACACGGTCGTGCCCACGCGGTCGTACGTCTCGGCAGAGAGCCGGGACCGCGCGGTCGAGTTGCTCGAGCAGGTGGGCATTCCCGACCCGGACGAGCGAGCGGACGAGTATCCCCACCAGTTCTCGGGGGGGATGCTCCAGCGGGCGATGGTCGCACAGGCGCTGGCAGGCGAGCCGGACGTCCTCATCGCCGACGAACCGACGACGGCGCTGGACGTGACCATCCAGGCCCAGATCCTCAACCTGCTGGACGACCTGCAGGCCGAGACCGGGATGAGCATCGTCCTGATCACGCACAACCTCGGCGTGATCGCCCGGATGTGCGACCGCGTCGGCGTGATGTACGCGGGCGAGGTCGTCGAACGCGGGTCCCTCCAGTCGGTCTTCGAGGAGACCGTCCACCCCTACACGCAGGGGTTGTTGGGTTCGATCCCGGACCTGGAGGACCCGGCGCCGCGCCTCCAGCCCATCGAGGGGTCGGTGCCGGGCCTGGTCGACGCCGAGATGGACGACCGGTGTTACTTCGCCGACCGCTGTCCGAAGGCGATGCGCGAGTGTCTCGACAAGCCCCCGGAGTTCGCGGTCGACGGGTCCACGGAGCACGCCGCCAAGTGCGTCCTGGCCGACCACGACTACGCCGAGAGCGATGCGCTCCCGGATGATTACTTCGGGGTGACGGTCGACCGGTCGGCCGAGTCAGACACCCACGCTGGGGAGGAGACGGATGACTGACCCGCTGGTCGAGGTCGAGGGCCTGGAGAAGTACTACTACGAGAACGACTCGCTACTGGACAGGCTCACGGGCGCCGAGCCGACGAGCGTGAAGGCGGTCGACGGGGTCTCGTTTACCGTCCGGCGCGGTGAGACGCTCGGGCTCGTCGGCGAGTCGGGCTGTGGGAAGTCGACGACCGGCGAGACGGTACTGCGCTTGCGGAAGGCCACCGGGGGGTCCGTCTCCTTCGACGGCGAGGACGTCTTCGAGATGGGGGGCACGGACCTGGCCGCCTTCCGCCAGCGCGCGGGCATCGTCTTCCAGGACCCCTTTTCGAGTCTGGACCCGCGGATGACCGCCCGGGAGATCATCGCCGAACCGCTCGCGGTCCACGACGTCGGCACCGCCGCCGAGCGCCGTGCCCGCGCGGAGGAACTGATGGAACGCGTGGGCCTCTCGGCGGCGCAACTCGACCGGTACCCCCACGAGTTCTCGGGCGGGCAGCGCCAGCGCATCGGCATCGCCCGCGCGCTCGCGCTCGAACCGGAGTTCGTGGTCTGTGACGAACCCGTCTCGGCGCTCGACGTCTCCGTCCAGGCCCAGATCCTCAACCTCTTCGAGGACCTCCAGGACGAGTTCGACCTGACCTACCTGTTCATCGCCCACGACCTGAGCGTCGTCCGGCACATCACCGACCGGGTCGCGGTGATGTACCTCGGCGAGATCGTCGAGACCGGCCCGACCGAGGAGATCTTCGAGGACCCACGTCACCCCTACACGGAAGCGCTCCTGGAGAGCGTCCCGCGAGCGGACGCGAGCGAGCACGGCCGCCGCGTCGACGCGCTCCCGGGGGACGTCCCCTCACCGCGTGACCCGCCTCCGGGCTGTCGGTTCCACACCCGGTGTCCGTACGCGCGGGAGGTCTGTCGGCAGGAGGACCCCCAGTCCGTCGCCGAGGACGGCCCCCGCCGTGTGGCCTGTTTCCGGACGGACGGCGACCACGCCTACTGGGGGAGCGAACCGCTGGCACACGCTCGCGCGCAGCGACTCGACGACTGACACGGATTGCTGTAACTGTGTACCACGAAGACCGCCCGACTGCAGGCGGTCGACGTGGAAGTGACTGACAGCAGTCCGTATGCGACTGTCGGCCGACCGTCGGTTCGGGGAGCGAATCGACGCCGACCGGCGACGTGGACGCGGCGGTCAGCGGCGGGTCGGGTGCGGTCGTCGACGCCTACCCGCAGTTCCAGTACGACGCCGCGAACACGGCGACGGGCGACACGGCGGGCCCGGACGGCGAACCGAGCGCCGCGTGGGCCTGGCCCGCAGACCCCGGCGAATCGCCGCTGGTCTGGGAGTTTGCGGCGGCCGGGTCGACGGTGTTCGCCACCCGCATCGTCGGCGAGGACGACCGGGTGGCGCGAGTCGTCGCGCTCGACGCGAAAAGCGGCGAGGTGCGCTGGCAGCGCGACCTGCCGGAGGGCACCGGTCGGCACAGTCAATTAGCGGTCGCCGGCGGGTCGGTCTACCTCATTGCGGGGCGGACGTTCTTCTCGCTGGACGCGGCGACCGGCGAGACGGAGTGGTCCGTCGACCACGATTCCGGTACGGCGGCGCCGGTCGTGGCCGGCGACACCCTCTACACCAGCGACCTCGGGACCGTGTACGCGTTCGCGACCGGCGACGGGAGTCAGCTGTGGTCCCACACCCCCGAGGTGTCGGAGGGGCTCATGTTCGCCTGGACGCCGGCGGTACGGAACGGCCACGTCTACGTCGGCGCCGAGCACCTCCAGGCGCTCTCGCGCTCGGACGCCAGCGTCCGGTGGTCGATCGAGGAGACGTTCGACGCCCACTTCTCGACGGCGTCGGTCGTCGACGGTGTCATCTACACGTCGTTCGTCTCGACGGTCGACGCCCGGAGCACGGACGACGGCAGCCAGCTGTGGAGCTACACCGGCGACTCCAACTCGAGTCAGGGGTCGTCCCATCCGATGGTCGTCGACGGCTACGTCTACTTCCGGGACGGGAACCGGCAACTGGTCGCGCTGTCGGCGTGACCGGCCGGTCGATCACTCGGGGTGACAGCGCGCGATAGCGTCCCTGACTGCGTCCCGGCGCCCGATGAACGTGACGTGGTCGCCGGCCTCCAGAACGTCGTCGGCGTGGGGGACCAGGTTCTCCCCGTCGCGACTGATGAGGGCGACGTAACACCCCTCGGCCAGTTCCTGTCCAAGTTCAGCGACGGTCTTTCCCGCGACGTCGTCGGCTGTCAACTCGATCTCCTGGACGTCGCCGAGCCGGTCCCGCTCGGTCATCCAGTGGGCGATCCCCGGACGCTCGATGAAGTTGTCCATCGACCACGCGACCGACATGCCGGTCGGAACCGCCTCGATGTCGAGGTCCTCGAACGCGTCGACGTTGGCGGGGTCGTTCACGCGGGCGATGACTGTCTCGACGTCGAACCGGCTCCTGGCGAGTTGCGCCACGAGGAGGTTCACGTCGTCGTCGCCGGTCGCCGGGGCGATGACTTTCGCGTTGTCCGCGCCGGCGGCCCTGAGAGTATCGTAGTCGGTCCCGTCGCCGTGCTTGACGGTGAACCCGGCCCGTCGGGCCGCCTCGACGGCCTGGCTGTTGTTCTCGAGGATGACGACCTCCTCTCCCCGGTCTTCGAGCCGTTCGGCCAGTGCCATCCCGACCCGGCCACCGCCGATGACGAGGACGCGCATGGGGATCACGTCTAACGCCTGTGCAATATGTCGTGCGAATCCGCCCTGGAAGACGACGGTCACGAGAATAACGAGGAAGACGGTGCCGACCAGCGTCGAGGCCGCCTGGGAGTTGGTGGCCTGGAGTTCGAGCGCGAACAGCGTCGCGACGCTCGCGGGGATGATACCCCGGGGCCCGATCGCGCTGATGAACAGGCGTTCCCGCAGTGTGAACCGGTCGCCGGTCGTACAGACCATCACGAGCGCGGGCCTGACCACGCCCGCGACCACGGCGACGACGACCAGTCCGCCCACGCCGAGCGCGAGCAGGTCCCGAATCGTCAGCAGGGCCGCCAGCGTGATGAAGACGAACGCCAGCACGAGCAGCGTGATGTCGCCCTTGAACCGTTCTATCTCCTCGCGATAGGGGATGTCGGAGTTCCCCAGGACGAATCCGGCGGTCGCGGCCGCGGCGATACCGGCCTCCGAGGCGCCGAACTGACTCGCGACGAGTTCGGCGCCGCCGTAGGAGACGAGCGCCGTCACGAGGACGATCAGCCGGGCGTTCTGGGGAGCGTTCTCCGCCGAGAGGTCGACGTGGTCCAGCACGTACCAGACCACGCCCGCGACGAGCACACCGACGCCCAGGCCCGTTCCGAACCGGAGCGCGAACTCGACGACGAGCGTGCCGAGGCCGTGCTCCGCCAAGACGACGTACTCGAACGTGACGATCGCGAGGATCGCCGCGGTGACGTCGTTGCCCACGCCCTCCGTCTCCAGCGCAGTCGCGACGCGCTCGCGGACGGGGACCACGTTCACGATCGGCGTGATCACGGTCGGCCCGGTCGCGACCAGCAGGGAACCGACGAGAAAGGCCAGCCCCCAGGTCGTCCCGAGCGCGTACCGGACGGCGACGGCGGTCCCGACCAGCGACATCGCCGCGCCGACGGTGACCAGGCGGAGCGTCCCCGAGGGGGCCTCCCGGAGGCGGTCGACGTGCAGGTGGAAGGCCCCCTCGAAGACGATTATCGCGACGCTGAGACCGACGATCCCCGGGAGGGACTCGCCGAACGTCCCCTGGTCGATGATCCCGAGTCCCTCCGGGCCGACGGCGACCCCAGCGAGGATGAGAAACAGGACGCTGGGGACGGAGAGCCTGTCCGCGAGGACCTGGGCGACGACACCGAGCCCCACGATGGTCACGACGGGGACGATGACGTCCGTCGCTGTGCTCACTGGTAATCCGTCGGATCGTCGCCGAGGCGCTTATAGGTTCGTTCCGACCCGCGAACCGCCGATTCGTCCCCGGCGGCGCGACCAGACCTCTCTTACGTTTCGAGTCGCCGGGCGACGGCCTCGCGGATCGACATGGCGGACTCTTCGGGTCCGCGTGCCATCACGACGGTCCGGTCAGTTTGCTCGCCGACCGTCTCCGGGAGCGACCCGAACACGGCCTGTGACACCGCGCCCGACCGCGTCGCGCCGACACAGACCGTGTCGTACTCGGGCGCCGCATCGAGCACCGCCCGTTCGACGTCGTCGGCGACCGCCACGCGGCGTTCGCAGGTCATGTACTCGATGCCCGCCCGTTCGATGAGGTCGTCGATGACGGCCTCGCCGCGTTCCCGGGGGGACTGTTCCTCGTCGTCCCCGTCGGGGGGCTGCACGTTGAACAGGGTGAGCGTCGCGTCCGTCCCGGCGGCCGCGACGAACTCGGCGGCCCGACGAGCGGCGACGGGCGCGTGCGGCCCCTCCCCGGCGAGGACCATGATGTCTCCCTGTCCGCGTTCACCCTCGGAGCCGAGTTTCACCAGCGTCGCGTCGCAGGGCGCCCGCCCGATCACGGGGTCGATGGTCGACCCGAGGACGTGCTCCCGGCGACTGCGGGTGCCCTGCCAGCCCAGCAGGACGTGGTCGGCCGCTTCCTCCTCGATGACGTCCAGGATGACCGACCCCGCGTCGCGCCCGACGATGGCCCGCGTCCGCAACCCGATGTCCAGGTCCTCGGCGATGTCGCGGGCGGAGTCGAGCAGTTCCTGCTGGCGCTGGACGCGTTCCTCCTCGAAGGTCAGGTCCTGGGAGAGCGACGTCTGCTGGGGCACCTCGATGACGTTGACGGCGACGACCTCGGCGTTCTCGTCCTCGTGGGCGTGCGCGCTCGCCGCCGCCATGCGGAGCAGGTCCCGTTCGGTCTCGGGGTTGGCGACCGGGACGACCACGCGATACCGGCCTTCACCGTCGGCCATCGCGGTCGGTTCCGGCGCGATAGCCTCACCGACGAGGCTCTGACTGGGTGCGCGCTCCCGGGCGTAGAGATAGAACCAGGCGATCCCGAAGACGACCAGCACGGTCCCGATGACGCCGACCGGCGTCGGCGTGACGGGAAGGGTAACGCTCACACCGGGAATCGGGAGGACGAACGGAGCGCCGTTGATGGACATCTGGACGAGCACGGCGAGACAGGCCACCAGGCCGAGGACCGGCACGACCGGGTAGAGGACCGACGGGATCCGGAAATCGGGCTGGTAGGATTCGGGGTTCGCGCGCCGCAGGACGACGACGGCGACGTGGACCAGCGCGTAGGTGACGAGGTACATGAAACTCGCCACCTCGGCGAGCGTGCCGATGCCGACGCCGATGGCGATCAGGCCGAGC
>JAZKRZ010000092.1:0-12325 GCA_036626395.1 Haloarculaceae archaeon | reverse complement strand
TACCTCTCGGAGACGCCGTGGTTCCCGACCGCTCTGCTCCCGGCCGCCGGCGTCATACTGTCGGACACAAGTACGTGAACACGCTCGTCGGGAACACGCTATCGAAACGCCCGTTCCGGGTCGAACGAGCCACCGACGGTGGCCCCACTTGTGTCCGACAGTATCACCTGGACCGGTATCGACGACCGTCGCGCCCGGGCGACTCTCACCGACGGCGACGTGACTGCCTCGGTCGTCTTCGAGTTCGACGACGATGGCCACGTCGTGCGGCTCACGGCCGACCGGTACCGTCAGGACGTCGAGTTTCCCGGCGAACGTCTCGGGGTCGCCCGACGGGAGTCGGTCAGTCCGTGGCGGGGTCGTCGGTCGGGTCGGCGCTGTCTTCGGTCCCGCCCGACGAGTCATACTGTCGGACACAAGTACGTGAACACACTCGCCGGGAACACGCTATCGAAAGGCCCGTTCCCGGTCGAACGAACCACCGACGGTGGCCTCACTTGTGTCCGACAGTATCAGGGCCGTCCGGGGGGCCGCTGTTCGTCCCGTCCGTGACGATGGACTCCTGCCAGCCGCCCCGGTAGAACCACGCGACGCCGACGACGAACGCGAGGACGCTCGAAAGGGGGAGCGACCACCAGAGTCCGGTGACGTTCACGGGGTTCAACGCGAGGTCGTAGGCGAGCAAGACGGCGGCGGGCACGCGGAAGACCCACCGCGAGAGCAGCGAGAGGAGGAAGGCGACCTTCGTCTGGCCGGCACCCCGGAACCCGCCCTGGACGACCATCAGTCCGCCCATGAACGCCCAGAAGGGCGCGATGATACGGAGGAAGACGACGCCGGCGTCGATGACGGCGGGGTCGGCGATGAAGACCCGCATCATCGCCGCCGGAAAGAGGAAGGCGAGTCCGCCGGCCGCGAAGAGGACGGCCATCGCGCCGCCGGTCCCCTTCCAGGTGACTTCCGCGGCGCGGTCGGGCTGGTTCGCGCCGACGTTCTGGCCCACGCCGGTCGCGGCAGCCTGGCCGACCGCCCCGGAGACGGTCCAGGAGACGGACATCAGGCGGATGCCGATGCCGTACGCGGCGGTCGCGACGGCGCCAAAGCGGGCGACGAGCGCGGCGAACGTCACGGCGGCCAACGAGCGGGTCAGCCCGTCGAAGGTGGCGGGATATCCCACGTCGACCAGTCGCCGCAACACCGGCCAGTCCGGGCGCAGGTCCGCGACGCGTAGCCGGATGCCCCACCCCCCGTCGACGAGGATGTACAGGCCCGCGGCGGCCGCGAACCCCCGCGAGATGAACGTCGCGACGGCCGCCCCCTGCGCGCCCAACCCGAGGAACGGCCCCCAGTCGAGGATGAACACGGGGTCGATGACGATGTTCAGTCCGGCGCTGATGGCGACGAGCCACATCGCCGTCCGCGTATCCCCCGCGGCGCGCAGGGAGGCACGGAAGACGAAAAAGAGGAACGTGAACGGGATCGCGAGGAAGATCACCTCGATGTAGGCGACTGCTGCGTCGAAGACCCCCCCCTCGGCGCCGATGAGCGCGACGAGCGGTTCCCGTACCGCGAGCCCGAACACGGCGAGCAACCCCGCGACGGTCAGCGCCAGCAGGACGGACTGGGCGACGACGTTCTGCGCGTCGCGCTCGTTCCCGGCGCCGACGTGCTGGGAAATGACGGCGTTGGCGCCCGCGGTCAGCCCCATCGCGACCGAGATGAACAGGTACGTCGTCGGGAACATCAGCGAGACGGCTGCGACCGCCTCGGCGCCGACCCGACCGACCCAGAACATATCGGCGAGGTTGTAGACGGTCTGGAGGAGGTTGCCCGCGACCAGCGGCCACGCCAGCGCGAACAACCTGGGCGTCACCGCCCCCGTGGTCATGTCGACCCGGCTCTCGTCAGACACTGACTCGTCCGTTAGTCCGTGTCCGTTTCAAGATTACGGCCGGGCGTCGAGACGTCTCGACGGGTCGGGTGGCCGGCGCGCTCGACGGCGGCCGTCTCGACAGGTATCAGTCGATGGCGACTCTCCCGAGAAGCGTCAATGGACCTCTCGATGCGATCAATAGTCGTTTTGCGGACACACGCGCGGGAGCACGGCCGCGTCGCTACGTCCGCACCCGTGACGTGTGCGTCCGCACCCGCGACGTGTGCGTCCGCACACCCGCGCTGTCTGTCGGTTTCCCGAAACCTTTAGGACGGGTACTCGCCTAGGAGGGGGCGATGACTGCCCGCGCTCGTCCCGGAGGTGCGCCGGGATGAAACTGATAATTACCGAGAAGGAAAACGCCGCCCGCCGGATCGCCGAGATCCTCAGCGACGGCGCCGCGACCGTCGACCGCCGCAACGGCGTCAACGTCTACCGCTGGGGCTCGACGCGCTGTGTCGGCCTGTCGGGCCACGTCGTCGGCGTCGACTTCCCCGAGGAGTACTCGGACTGGCGCGACGTCGAACCGGTCGAACTGATCGACGCTGACATCATCAAGTCGCCGACCCGGGAGAACATCGTCCGCACGCTGCGGGGCCTCGCACGCGACGCCGACGAGGCGGTGGTCGCGACCGACTACGACCGCGAGGGCGAACTCATCGGCAAGGAGGCCTACGAACTCGTCCGCGAGGAGACCGACGCGCCGGTCAGTCGCGTCCGCTTTTCGTCGATCACCGACCGCGAGGTGCGCGATGCGTTCGCGAACCCCGACGACCTGGACCTCGACCTGGCCGCGGCGGGCGAGGCGCGCCAGACTATCGACCTCGTCTGGGGGGCCGCACTCACCCGGTTTCTCTCGCTGTCGGCGCGCCAGCTGGGCGACGATTTCATCTCCGTGGGGCGGGTCCAGTCCCCGACGCTCAAACTCATCGTCGACCGCGAGCGCGAGATCCGCGCGTTCGAGCCCGACGACTACTGGGAACTGTTCGCGGACCTCGCCGCCGACGGCAGGAGCTTCGAGGCGCAGTACTTCTACGACGACGACGGCAGCGAAGCCGAGCGAGTCTGGGACGAGGCCGCCGCCGAGGACGCACACGAGCGCCTCCAGGATGCGAGCACCGCCGAGGTCACCACCGTGCGCCGACGCACACGCACGGACAACCCGCCCGCCCCGTTCAACACCACCGCGTTCATCTCCGCGGCCGGGTCGCTCGGGTATTCGGCCCAGCGCGCCATGTCCATCGCCGAGGAACTCTACACCACGGGCTACATCACCTATCCCCGCACGGACAACACGGTCTACCCGGAGGACCCGGAACCGGCCGCGCTCCTCGGCGAGTTCGTCCCCACCCGCGAGTTCGGCGGGGACGCCGAGTCGCTGCTCGCGCTCGACGACCTCTCACCCACCGAGGGCGACGACGAGACGACCGACCACCCGCCGATCCACCCGACCGGCGAGGTCCCCGACCGGGGCGACCTCACCGAGGACGAGTGGGAGATATACGAACTCGTCGTGCGGCGCTTTTTCGCGACCGTCGCGGAGGCCGCGACGTGGGAACACCTCCGCGTCGTCGTCGAGGCCAGCGGCTGCCGGCTCAAGGCGACCGGCAAGCGCCTCCTGGAGGCGGGCTATCACGACGTCTACCCCTACTCGTCGGCCAGCGAGTCGTTCCTGCCCGACCTGGCCGAGGGCGACGAGCTCGACGTGACCGACGTCCGCCTCGAGGCGAAACAGACCCAGCCGCCCCGCAGGTACGGCCAGTCGCGGCTGATCAAGGAGATGGAAAAGAACGGACTCGGAACGAAGTGCCTGACTGCGGACTCGGAGGTTCTCGTTCGCGACGAACGCGGCGACGTGAAACGGTTCCCGGTCTCGTCCCTCTTCGAAGAGGGACAGGTGGCTGTAGCAGACGGTGACACCGACGTCGCTGTGAGCGACCACTCTCGGACGACCCTCTCGCTGAACGAGAGCTCAGAGCGTGTCACGGAACGCCGACAGGCCCTCGCAAGCGAACGCCAGCTGGATCCCGATGAAACCGTCTACCGGATCGAGACCGAACGCGGGTCGTTCTCCGTGACCGACGACCACCCGCTGTACGTCTGGCACGACGATGAGATCGAGGTCGTGCCGGCTTCCGAAGTGGACGAGACGACTGATCTCGTCACGACGGGACGGCCGAACTCCGGGAGCGATGTGCCCACGGACGACGTACTCCTCTCCTGGGAAGAGTTGGCGGCTGGCTGCGACAAGGATTCGAAGCTGTACGGAGTCGACTGCAACGATCGTCTCGCGGAATGCCATCGTAAAACTGGTGAAACCCAACAGGCGTTCGCAGAGCGATTCGGATCACATCGTCCCGCGATCACTCGCTACGAAAACGACGACAAGGATGTGCCGGTATGGCTCCTCGGCGACCTCGGGATCCGACCGGACCGCCTTCACGGTTTGAACTACGACACCGAAATCTCGAATCCGTTTCCCCTTCACTGGTCACCACGAGTCGCTCGGGTCCTCGGATCGCTGCTCGGGGATGGCTCGATCTCTGTCGATCGGGAGGGAAACGTCGTCGACGTCAGATATCACAATACTGATCTCGCCCTGATCGAACAGTTCGTCTCTGATATCAACGTACTCTTCGATTCGGATCCGACCGTCATGGAACGCCCCGGCCGAGAATCCCACCACAAGCAACAGTATCAGGTGAACCTCTCGTCGGCGACTGGCCGCATACTCCTGAAAGTACTCGAAAGAGTCCGTGAAGACGGGCTATCAGATATGCCTGAAACTGTGCGACCCGCATTCGTCGGATCGCTGCTTGACGACGAGGGGCATGTCTCCCGCGATGGCAAAGCGTTCATCTCGAATACGGACCACGACCTCCTCGAAGAACTCCGGGCGATCCTCGCGGACTGGGGGATAGACGCCGAAGTCGCACCCGACCAGCACAAACTCCACGTTCGTGGCCGGCGAGATCTCGAACGATTCTTCGATATCGTACCGGTCACAGTCGACGAGAAGTTCTATCGCGGGCTGGACACCCTCTCGGAGTATCAGGTGACTCGTCGGAAAGCCAAACTGCTTGAATCCATCCGGACTGAAGCCAAAACGACCAGCGAACTCACAGCGGAATCGAACGTCACCCGAGGGAGGGTCCAATCGACGATCAGGGAACTTCGGGCAGACGGTCGCGTCGAGAAGAGCGTCGAAGGCAGTAATCGGGGCGATGGCAACGGACGAACGGTCCGATATATCGCGACTGATTTCGAAGATTCGGTCTATGCCACACTTCGGGGACAGCCGTCGAGACTCGGTATCAGGTCGGTCGAGGCGAGGGATTACGACGGACCGGTATACGACCTGACTATCGACGAGGGTTCGCCGAACTTCGCCGTGCAGGGTGGCGCGATCGTCCATAATTCGACCCGGCACAACACGATCGAAAAGCTCTACGACCGCGGCTACATCGAGCAGGACCCGCCGCGGCCGACGGCCCTGGCCGAGGCCGTCGTGGAGGCCGCCGAGGAGTTCGCCGAGCGCGTCGTCAGCGACGAGATGACCGCCCAACTGGAGGCGGACATGACCGCCATCGCCGAGGGGGAGGCCACGCTGAAGGAGGTCACCGACGAGTCCCGCGAGATGCTAGAGCGCGTGTTCGAGGAACTCCGCGCGTCCCGGGAGGCCGTCGGCGAACACCTCCAGGAGTCGCTGAAGGCCGACCGCCGGCTCGGCCCCTGCCCGGAGAGCGACCACGAACTCATCGTCCGTCGCAGCGGCCAGGGCTCGTACTTCGTCGGCTGTGAGGGCTTTCCCGACTGTCGCTACACCCTCCCGCTCCCGAGTACGGGCGAACCGCTGGTGCTCGACGAGACCTGCGAGGAGCACGGCCTCGACCACGTGAAGATGCTCGCCGGCCGGGATACGTTCGTCCACGGCTGTCCCCAGTGTGCGGCCGACGAGGCCGACGAGAACGAGGACGAGGTCATCGGCGCCTGTCCGGAGTGCGGGGAGAGCGTTGCTCCGGCGGAGCAACGGGACGGAGGCGGCGAAGCCGCCGAAGCGGACGGCGGCGAGTTGGCCATCAAACACCTCCGCTCTGGGTCGCGACTCGTCGGGTGTACGCGCTATCCCGACTGTGACTACTCGCTGCCGCTGCCCCGCCGGGGGGAGATCACGGTGACCGACGACTACTGCGAGGAACACGGCCTGCCCGCACTGGTCGTCGACGCCGACAGCGACGACCCCTGGGAACTGGGCTGTCCCATCTGCAACTACCGGGAGTACCGGGCGCGCAACGCCGTCCAGGACCTCGAAGACCTGAACGGCGTCGGGTCGGCCACGGCCGAGAAACTCGCGGACGCCGGTATCGACTCCCCCGACGACCTGCGCGGTGCCGACCCCGAGCGGGTCGCCGCCGAGGTCCAGGGCGTCAGCGCCTCGCAGGTCCGCGACTGGCAGGAGCAACTGCCCGAGGTCGAGTCCGACTCGGACGACGACCCCGACGGCGGGGGGACCCCCGAGTCACCGGACGAGGAGCCCACGCTCGACGACGCCACTACCGGCGGCATCGAGGCCGGCGGCGACGACTGATACGGACCGTTGTACTTCGTTACCGCCGTCGCGAACCACGGTGAACGCATCGGGCCGTGACTCGTCCATCCGTCGACGGCATCGCCGAAAATGGGTACAACGGTCCGTATGACGCGAAAACGCGAGTCCTCGCTCTTCGTGCTCGCTCGCGTCCGGGAGCATCCGCGAGGCGCTGCCGCCGCTCAGAATCCGATGTGCGAGGTCGAACTCGGTCCGTCGCCGTCGTCGATGGCGCCCTCGTGTTCGAACTCGTACTCCTCGTCGACCAGATAGACCGTCCCGTCCCGGACGGCGACGTCAACGTCCGGCAGTGTCGTTCCCGCCGCCTGGCCGTTGTCACACTCGCCCGAACACGCATCGAACAGCGACCCGTGCTTCGGACAGACGATCTCGCCGTCGCGCATCGGGACACCCCGGCCGGTGTCGAAGCGCTGGGCCTCGTGCGTACACCGGTTGATCCACGCCGCGACGCCCGTACCGGTGCCGTCGGCGTCTCCGCTCCCGGTCGCGTCGGGTGTCCCGCCGTCCGCTCGTGCGTCCTCGCAGGGGACGAGGATGACCTCCTCGTCCATGTCGAAGGAGTTCGTCGCCGTGAACAGGAACGATCCGTCCTCGTGAACCGCCTCGACCGTCGTGAGTTCCGCGCCGTCTGCCATCGACGGACGATGAGGCTCGACCGAGAAAGACCTGACGGGCGCGAGTGTGACGCTTCCGACGCCACCAGGCGCTGGTATCGGACCGAGGCGCAGACGGTCCGAGTGCGGAGGCGGGTGGTCCCCGAAACCGGCCCGTGGGCGGGTGACCTCCCGGTTCGGTGGCGACCGCTCCGGGCGGCGACGCCGGGACATCGACGCGGTCAGTCTGCGAACTTTCCGGCCGTTCGCGACCAGTCCCAGGGCCGATAGGCGATGGCGGGCGAGGCGGTCGCCGGAACCGCGTCGTACTCCCGGAGGAACTCGCGCGTGCCGGACTTGCCGCCGAAGTCGCCGCGGAACCAGAGGAACACCCGCGGGACCCGGGCGACGCCGTCGTCGGCGTCGTACTCGACGGCCGAATCGAGGTAGGTCCGCGTCGCCAGGTCGAGCTGTTCGTCGAGTTGCTCGGGGTCGTAGGCGCGGATGGCGGGACAGCTCGCGGCACCGCAGTTCAGGGCGAAGTGGACCCGCGGGTCACACGAATCGAGGGCGTACCGGCGCTCGAAGCTCGTGACGTAGAGTTTCGGCAGGTAGCCCAGTCCGTACTTCGAACGGCGGGCGCGCAGGAGGCCGTTCTCGATACGGTCGAGGGGGAGATCCGCTCCGGCGACGGTCACCGCCGTCGCGGTGAAAAACCGTATCGAGCGAAGGGGGCTCTCGTAGAGGTCCGGACGGCGGTCGAGCAGGAGTTGGGTCCCCGCGTTGTACAGGTTGGTCCAGAAGGCGAGGGCGGTCGGGCGGTCCGCTCGCACCGCTTCGAGGGCGTCCCCGTCGAGGCCTGCGAGCGCCCGCTCGTACGGTTCGGGGTCGTCGCCGCGTTTCGTCGCGACCAGTGACTCCCGGGCGAGTGCGGTCGGCGACAGGTCCGCGACCGACGCCGCTGTGGACGCGTCGCCGGCCGCCGACGGACTCGCGGTCATACCAGTCCGTCGGGACCGGGCGGGATTAAGCGTTGGGCGGGGTGGCGCCGTCGGTGCCAGAGTGTCGTCCCGGTCCCGGAGGTCCGGCGGGCCGTTCCCCCTCTGGTCGCCCGACCACACACGCCCCACAGGTTTATGACACGAGTGTCCTGACCGGGGGTATGGGAGACGGCGACACCCTCGCCACGACGACCAGTCTCTGTCCGACCTGCCTGGAGCAGGTGCCTGGCCGATACGAGGAGCGCGACGACGGCGTCCACCTCACACGGGACTGCCCCGACCACGGCACCGCCGCGCGCAAGGTGTGGGGCTCGCTGGACCACTGGGAGTGGGCCGCGGACTTCGGCCCCGATACCGAGTACGACGGCGGCGACCTTACCGTCGACGACGACCACGCCTGCCTCGCGGTGGTCGAGGTCACCGAGGACTGCAACCTCTCGTGTTCGTTCTGTTTCGCGAGTTCCGGCCCCGGCGGGAACCACCGCTCGACCGAACAGGTCGAGGCGATGCTCGACACCGTCGCCGAGAAGGGCGGCCGCCCGGTCCAGTTCTCCGGCGGCGAACCCACGGTGCGCGACGACCTGCCCGAACTGGTCGCGATGGCCCGCGACCGCGGCGTCGAGCACGTCGAAGTCAACACCAACGGCATCCGTCTCGCCACGGAGGAGGGATACGCACGGGAACTCGCCGCCGCGGGCGCCACCGCGGTCTACCTCCAGTTCGACGGACTGCGGTCCGGGACCTACGAGTCGATCCGGGGCGTCGACCTGACCGACGAGAAGGGGGCGGCCATCGAGGCCTGCCGCGAGGCGGACCTGCCGGTCGTACTGGTGCCGACGGTCGTCCCGGACGTCAACGACGACGAGATGGGCGACATCGTCCGGTTCGCCCTCGACAACCGGGACGTCGTCCGGTCGGTGAACTTCCAGCCGGTAGCGCACTTCGGCCGCTACGCGAAAAACGACGGCCGGTTCGCCATCGACGACGCCGCCCGACTGCTGGCCGACCAGCTGGAGCCCGTCGAGGCCCGCGACCTGCTGCCCGCCCCCTGCTGTTCCTCGTACTGTCAGATCGGGACGGCGCTCGTCTCGCAGGACGCCCAGGCGACGGTCGCCGAGGTCAACGGCGTCGCCGGCGCGGTGCTGGACGCAGACGTGCCCGGGGCCGCCGAACCCGCGACGGGCTGTGGCTGTGCGGACGGCGAGTGCGCCGACGACGCGGACGGCCTGCCGGACGACGCGGGCGGCGCCACCGTGAACGCGCCGGACGACCGGGCAGCCGACGAGTTCGTCCCGCTGACGAAGTTCGTCGACGACCGGCTCTGGGACACCCTCACCGGGCTGGTCGACGAGCGCGACTACATGGAACTGCTCGCCGGGACCGCGGCGGGCGAGGAGTGGGCCTGCAAGACGGCGGGCTGTTGCGGGCTGGACGTCCCCGAGGAGATGGAGGGACTCTTCGAGGACGTCGTGCCGGTCACGCTGACTGGGTTCATGGACGCCGACGGCGCCGACGTGAACAGACTCGACAACTGCTGTATCTCCGTGCCGACGCCCGACGGCGAACTCGTCCCCTTCTGTGGCTACAACATGACGACCGAGGACGGCGAGTACGCGCTGCGCAACCGCCACGACTGGGGCGGCCGCCCGAGCGTCGCCGAACCCTCGGGCGGCGGCTACGACGGCGGCGGCGTCGACGACGCCGGAACGGCCGAGCGGGCGGCCACCTCCGAAAGCGGCGACGTGCCGGCACCCGACGGCGGCCAGCGGGCCGACGGGGCGCCGGACGCGGAAGCGACGGGCGGTGTGGACGGTGACGCCTGTGGCTGCGGGCCGGGCGGATGCGGCCCGGACGGAGCGTGACGATGGCGGGACTGCTGGACGCGATGCTCGCGAACCCGTGGGCGACGCTGGACGCGATGGTGGAGGGGCCCCTGCATCCGGGCGGGCGCGACGCCACCGCCGACCTGCTCGACCGGGCTGACGTCGGCGAGGGGACGCGACTGCTCGACGTGGGCTGTGGGGCGGGCGACGCCCTGGCCCTGGCCCGCGAGCGCGGCGCCGAGGCGTGGGGGGTCGACCGCTCGCCGGGCGCCGACCGGGCGGTGGTCGGTGACGCCGCGGCGCTCCCCCTCCGAGGGGCGAGCGTGGACGTGGTCCTCGCCGAGTGCGTGCTCTGTCTGACTGACGTTCCCAGGGCCGTCTCGGAGGCCGAACGCGTCCTCGCGCCGGGCGGACGGCTCGCACTCTCGGACGTCGTCGTCGCCGACGAGTGCCCGGAGGTCCCGGCCGAACTCGCCCGGGCCTTCTGTCTCACCGGCGCCCGCCAGCGCGAGACGCTCGTCGAGACCGTCGAGGAGGCGGGACTGACGGTCGAACACACCCGCGACCACCGCGAGGACCTGCTCGCGATGCGCGACCGCGTCGGCGAGCGCGTCGATTACGAGGGGCTGCTGGGTACGATGGGCGAGCGCGGCCGACGCCTCCGACAGGGAGTCGCCGACCTCGAGGCCGCCGTCGAGGACGGCGACGTGGGATACGTCTCGGTCGTGGCGCGGGCCTGAGGCCGGACGACCCGAACGGTCCGTACGCAGGGCCGAGCGCCCGTTCTCGGGTTCCGAAGGCGTTTTATCCGGTCGTGCGGTGTGAGCGAGTATGAGCAGGCCGTGGGCGGACTGGGACCACATCCTGAAGATCGACCCGGACAAAGAGCTCGTCGACGGGGAGACCTTCGCGGACGTCGTCACCTGCGGCACCGACGCCATCGAGGTGGGCGGCACGACCGGTGTCACCGACGAGAAGATGAACCGGGTCCTCGACGCCTGCGCCGAGTACGACGTCCCGCTCTACGTCGAACCCTCCAACCTCAACAACGTCGTCCACCGCGACGGGGTCGACGGCTATCTCGTCCCCACCGTGTTGAACGCCGGCGACCCCGCCTGGATCACCGGTATCCACAAGGAGTGGGTCCGCCTCGACGACGAGATCGACTGGAGCCACACGTTCACCGAGGGCTACGTCGTCCTCAACCCCGATTCGGCCGCTGCCGTCCTCACGGAGGCCAACTGCGAACTCACGGCCGGGGGCGTCGCCGCCTACGCCGAGGTCGCCGAACACATGCTCGGCCAGGAGATCCTCTACCTGGAGTACTCCGGCACCTTCGGCGACCCCGAGAAGGTCGCCGCCGCGGCCGAGACACTCGACGACGCCACCCTCTTTTACGGCGGTGGCATCCACGACTACGAGTCGGCCAACACGATGGCCCGTCACGCCGACACCGTCGTCGTGGGCGACCTCGTCCACGACGAGGGCGTCGACGCCGTCCGGGAGACCGTCGACGGCGCGAGAGACGCGAAGGCCGCCACCCCCGCCGAGTAGTCCCCGTTCCCGTCCCGGCCCGCTCGTCGCCAAAACCGTTTTCAGTGACCGGTCCTGCGTACCGACCGAGGTGTGTGCACATGTGTCACGAATACACCGGCCGTGCCTGGAACCGAGAGCGAACTGAAGACGAAGAGGAGACGCCGTCGTTCCTGAACGAGGAAGGCGCCGACGACGTCGAAGTCGTGACCGACGGCGGCGAAGAGGAGTAAACTCGCCACCGTTTTTTCGGGGCGCCCGTCCGGCGAGCGGCGCCGCCGCCCGCGACGCGACCGAGGTGTGCGGCGAGACGGGGCAGGTGCCGTGTGACGGCCTGACGCGGTGTGTGAACCGCTGGCCCGGAAGGACTGTCCTTAAGTCGGGGCCACCGATACTGGCGGGTATGGACGACCGCACCTACACCGCGGACGCCGAGCCTGGCGACACAGTGACCGTCGCCGGCTGGGTCCACGAGATACGGGACCTCGGCGGCATCGCCTTCCTGATCGTCCGGGACACCACCGGCAAGATACAGGTCAAGTTCGAGAAAGACGAGATGGCCGACGAACTCGTGGAGACGGGACTGGACGTCCACCGCGAGTCCGTCGTCGCGGTCACGGGCACCGTCGAGGAAGAGGAGCGCGCCCCGACGGGCGTCGAGGTCGTCCCCGAGGCCGTCGAGGTCGTCGCCGAGGCCGACCCCGAACTCCCGCTCGACCCCTCCGGGAAGGTCGACGCCGAACACCCGACCCGGTTGGACAACCGCACGCTCGACCTCCGCAAGCCCGAGGTCAAGGCCGTCTTCGAGGTCCGCGCCGAGGTCCTGCGGTCGG
>JAZKRZ010000091.1:0-12337 GCA_036626395.1 Haloarculaceae archaeon | reverse complement strand
GTTCCCGGTCGAACGAGCCACCGACGGTGGCCTCACGTGTGTCCGACAGTATCACCTGACCCGGTCGTACACGTCGTCGACGGCCTCGTCACCCCACCGCTGGACGACCGCCGCGAGCGCGGCGTCCGACTCCGGCTCTCCTCCCTCGTCTCCCGTCTCGACCGTCCAGCGCGCGAGCGTCTCTCGGAGCCGACCGAGCGCGGTCGCGTGCTCGCGGTCGTCGGAGTGGACCAGGTTCTCGGTCTCGTGAGGGTCCGCGCGGAGGTCGTACAGTTCCTCCGCGGGGCGCTCGTCCGAGACGAACCGCGACTGGGTCTCGTCGAGCGCTCCCGCCTCGTGGAGTCGCTTCAGGACCGTCATGTACTCGCGGCCGTCGCGATACTGTGGCTGGAGGTACGGTCGGTCCGTCATGTAGTTCCGGATGTACTTGTACCGGTCCGTGACGACGGCGCGGATCCGGTCTCTCGTGTAGTCACAGCGGTCCCTGGCGGCGACCACGAACTCGCGGTGGAAGTCCTCGGCGAAGACGTCTCCGCCGTGGACGTGGTCGGGGACGTCGATACCCGCGAGCGCCAGCGACGTCGGCCCGACGTCGATGCCGCTGACGAGGTCGTCCCGCTCGACCCCGGCCGGGACGCCGGGGCCCGCGAACACGAGCGGGATCCGGATCCCTCCCTCGTAGCAGAACTGCTTGTGCCGGGGGAGTCGCATCCCGTGGTCGGCGAGAAAGCAGACGACCGTGTTCTCGTAGAGCCCGTCCCGCCGGAGGGCCTCGAGGACCTCGCCCAGCGTCCGGTCCATCTGCTGGATCGTGTCGTAGTGGTGGGCGATCTCATCCCGGTAGACCGGGTGGTCAGGATAGTACGGCGGGACCTCGACCGCGGCGGGATCGACGCGCTCGATGTCGTCGTCGACCTCGACTTTCCCGCCGCGTAACTGTATCTGGCCGAAAAACGGCTGACCCTCTGCTCGCCCGGACCACTCGGTGCCGTCCGTCGCGCCCTGGAACGCGTTCTCGTCTCCTTTGCGGTCGTAGAGTTGCTCGTCGCGGTCGACGAAGTTGTAGTGGTTCTTCCCCTCGTTGAACGTGTAGTAGCCCGCCGAGCGGAAGGTCTCCGGGACGGTCCGGACGTCGAGGTGGTTCGGGTCCCAGCGGTCTATCTCCAGTCCGCGCCAGGTCCCGAAGGAGCTGTAGTGGTTGTGCGCGCCGATCGAGGTCTGGTACAGCCCCGTGACGATTGCCGACCGCGAGGGCGTACACACCGGGGCCGTGGCGTACGCCCGGTCGAAGCGGGCCCCTCGCTCGGCCAGTGCGTCGACGTGTTCGGTCTCGACGACGTCGTGGCCGTAACAGCTCATCCACGGGCAGACGTCGTCGATGAACACCCAGAGCACGTTCGGCGGCTCCCCGGAATCTCTGTCGCGCCGTGCCTGCCGGTTCGTCTCCGTCATGCTCCCGGGGACGCGCTCACTGGCAATAGGTGCGACGGCCGTCCCGGTCGACTCTGTCGCACCGGGGACGCCCGCGCTTTCACCGCTATGTGCCCACGGGACACGCTTACGCTGGCAGGCGGCGTATCGTCCCCCATGGATACCGTCTTGCATCTCACCAGCGACGCCGAACACCACTGCGGACACGCGCTCCAATCCGCGAGACTCCTCCGCGAGCACGACGAACCGGTCCACGACGCGGTGGTCCTCCTCGCCCACCGCACCGGCGCTCGGCTGGTCACGACGGACTCGCCCACCGCGAGCGACCTCGCGGACCTGGTCGAGGACGGCGTCGGTATCGTCGTCGGCCGGTCGTGTCTCGACGCGCTCGGCCTTCCGGGCGAGACTGTCCCCGGCGTCGAGGTCGTCTCCAGCGGCGTGAGTGAACTCGTTCGTCTCCAGTTCGAGGGGTACGACTACGTCAAGATATCCTGAGCCCGGCTCCCGTCGCTGCTCAGTGTTCGACGAACTCCACGAGGACGCCCCCCGTCGACCCCGGGTGCAGGAAGGCGACGTCGTGGCCCCACGCGCCCGGTCGGGGTTCCTCGTCGACGAGTTCGACGCCCGCCTCGCGGGCGGCGTCGAGCGCGGCCGCGGCGTCGTCGGTCCGGAGCGCGAGGTGGTGGACCCCCGGTCCGTGGTCGTCGAGATACCGCGCAACGGCGCCCTCGGCGTCGGGGAGCGGTTCCAGCAGTTCGAGGTAGCTCTCGCCCAGGTCGAGGAAGGCGACGCTGAGCCCGTCGAATTCCTCCTCGTGTGCCACCGCCGCGTCGAAGAGGCCGCCGTAGAGGGCGGCCAGTCCGTCGAGGTCGTCGGTCGCGATGCCCGCGTGGTCGAACTCCATGTCGGCAGTGGACCTGCCGGTCGCTTAACTCTCGGGGGGAGACGCCGTCCGGTTCTCACGAGGAGGTCGTTTCGAGGTCGCCCTCGTGAACCATCGGTCGGTGTCGACGCATCTCTTCCGCGCTCGAGTGCCCTCGTTCGTTGCGCGCGCCCACGGTTCGCTTCGCTCACCGAAAGACTCGCGAACGAGCGATCCGCTGTTCGGGGCTGGACTGTCACAAAAACCCCGGGACAGTCATCGAACGGTGGCATTGCTTGTGCCCGACAGTATCACTTGGGTGGCCACTCATACTGTCGGACACAAGTGATGCCACCGCTCGATGGCCCTCTCGGGGTCTTCGAGTCGTCACGTCCCCGTACGTCGACGAGCAGGTTCACGTACTTGTGTCCGACAGTATCAGTAGCCGTCTCCGACTCCCGGGCGGTGACAGCGTTCGGGGTCATCCGGAATTCGACGGCTGACGACCGGACTGGCTCGGAGACGTATATAACCCGCCCGGATGCTGGGGGTGCCCGTTACCCCGCTGGAACGCGTCGTGTGACACATGGGCCACTCACTGGCCGTCACACCGGCTGGCGGGACTGGCGACCGGTCGCCGGACGTCGCGGAAGTCCTGGACGAGGAGTCGGGGGTACAGTCGCTGCTCGAGGCGCTCGGCGACCGGGACTGTCGGTGCATTCTCGACGCGACGGGCGACGACGCGCTCTCCGCGAACGAAATCGCGGACGCGTGTAATCTGCCGCTTTCGACGACCTACCGGAAGCTCGACCTCCTCACGGACACGGGGTTACTCGACGAACGGACGCGGATCCGCCGGTCCGGGAAACACGCCAGCGAGTACGCCTGCGCGGTCGAAACGGTAGTCGTCTCCTTCGACGACGGCACGGTGGAACTGGCCGTTTCGCGCGGGCCCGAAACGCCGTCGCAGGCACCCTTCTCGCTGGGATAGCCGTCCGTCTCGCCGGTCGACAGCGTGGCCGAACGCGTCGACGACGACCCGCCAGTGGCGCCACGACACCGCTGGGGCGGCCCGCGACCGGCGGGATGGATGAGATTCCGGGCCGCGCGCCGAGACGTTCCGGGAACCGTTCTAGGGGGACGACGCAGTGCTCTCCTCGTGCGGTCGCTCGACCGGCGCTTTTCAGTCAGTGGGAATGGCCGGCGAGTACTTGGGCGTCTACACCCGAGTGTTACACGTTGCCATAACAGTCCGGCCGGTACCGGGACGCGACCAGGCGAACGGAACTCACCAGACATGGACATCGCAGATATCGTTTCGGAATCGTACGTCGAGATCGCTCCGGAAACGCCAGTCTCGAAGCTCGCGGGAACGTTCGACGACCCCGCCGTCAGGGGCGTCGTGGTCCGCGGCGACGAGTTCGAGGGGGTGGTCACCAGGCGACAGCTCGCGACGTCGCACCTCCAGCCCGACCAGCGAGTCGGCTCGCTGGTCTGGCACGTCCCTCGGCTCGACCCCCACGAGGACGTCCGGCGAGTGGCACAGCTCATGATCGACAGCGACTCCCGGGTGCTCCCGGTCTTCGAGGGCGAGAACCTGGTCGGCGTCGTCTCGGACGACGACGTCCTCCGGAAGGTCAAACCGTTCCTGGAAGCGGCGACCGTGGCCGAGGCCTACACGCCCGAGATGGTCACCGTCGACCCGGAGACGACGATCGGACAGGCGCTCCACGACTTCCGCGAACACCGCATCACCCACCTGCCCGTCGTCGAGGACGACGCGGCGGTCGGCATCTTGAGCCTCTACGACGTGGTCGACCTGACGGTGCGACCCGGGAGCCAGAGCACCGGCGGTGACGCCGGCGGGACGGACGCCTTCGGCGGGTCGGTCTCGGCCAGCGCCGGTCGGGCGCGCGGCGGCTACGGGGCCCGCGAGGGCGAACTCGACCGCCTGCTCGACCTGCCGGTCCGGGACGCCATGGTGTCGCCGGTCCGGACGATCGAGCCGGGCGCGACGCTGGAGACCGCCGTCGACGAGATGTTCGACGTCGGCGGCTCCTCGCTGGTCGTCACCGACGACGGGGAGCCGTTCGGCATCGTGACGAAGACCGACGCGCTCGATGCGCTCACCTGGGAGGCCGGCGGGAACCGTGCCGTCCAGGTCTACGGGATCGACCTCGTCGACGACCTCGGCTACGACGAGATCGTCGCGCGTGTCGACGGCTTCGACGGGAAAAACGGCGACATGAACGTCCTCGACGCGCGGATACACTTCCACAAGCACGCCGAGCGACTCCGCGGGACGCCACTCCTGCTCGCCCGCGTCCGCCTGCACACCGACCGCGGCCTGTACGTCGCTTCCGGCGAGGGGTACGGCGCCAGCCAGGCGCTGGGCGAGGCCAGCGACGTCCTCGAACGACAGATCCGCGACGACAAGACAGACGGCCGGACGAAAAAACACCCGGACGAGGCGTTCTGGGAGAAGCGCTTCGGGTGGCTGCTCGAGGCGTAGGGCGACGGTCCCGCCGGCGGGGCGGTGACGCTTCGTTCCCGCTCGGGGGGCAGTGGCGCTTCTCCCAGTCTCTGGGAACCACCGCCGGAACATACGTAGCCGGGAACCGAACAGTCACGCGCGGGCCAGTCCGCCGAGACGAGGTGACCGGAATGGGGACGTCACGCGAGTTCGACGGGAGCGAACCGCCGGGCCACGAGCAGCGGTGCGTGTACGTGGCCGTCGTCACCGAGACCGGCGTCGGCCGGACGTGTACCATCTCGCCGGTCCCGACGAGCGGCCGGCGGGTTTCCGGGGAGTGGATCATGGCTCGTGAGGAGTCGTTCGTCCCGCGCGACCGGATGCGGTGAGACCCACTACCCGTCCGGTCGGCGACGCTATTACTGCCCGGGCGCGGGAACGGGCCCGGTCGTTCCCACGTCGTGATAATCACCGAACACGACTTGGTTCCGGGCCGCGTACCCGCGAACGCACCATGACACAGTCGTCAAACCCGTTCGACGAACTCGAACGACTTTTCGAGCAGATGGAACGAAACTTCGAGGACGCGGCGCAGTGGTGGGAAAACGACGGGCCGTCGCGCGGCCTCCCCGGAACGCGGTCAGTGCGCGTCGACGTCGAGGACGCTGGCGAGGAGCTCGTGGTGACCGCCGACCTGCCGGGCTTCGAGCGAGCGGACATCGACCTCCGGGTGACCGACCGGACGCTCCGCCTGGAGGCCGACCACGAGGAGACCGCGGCGGAAACGGAAGAAGAGGGCGAACGCGAGTTCGTCCGTCGCGAGCGCCACCGCGCGTCCGTCTCCCGGACGGTTCAGTTGCCCGAGTCCGTCGAGACCGACGGGGTCTCGGCCACGTACGAGAACGGCGTCCTGACGGTCCGGATGCCCAAGAGCGAACCGCTGGCCGCCGGGACCGAGATCGACATCGAGTGACCACGCAGGTCGGGTCCGCGGGTCCCGCCGGACGGGCGGGCCCTACCCGGCGCTCCCGTTCCTTCCGGTCCGGCCGGCACAGTCGGTACAGAGCCCGGTCTCCTCGTCGCAGTGGGTGGTACAGACGAACGCTCCACAGCGGCGACACTGGTACTGGTGGTCGGCGGGCGCCGACCGGTTCGCGGTCATCTGCCGGTCAGGACCGGACGGTCCGCACGTCGCAGGACGGGCACGGTCGTGTTCCCGGGCGGGAGGCGTCGTCGACAGTACGACCCCGCCGTCTCGTGACGACGAGGTCGGCGTCTCGCTCCCGACGGTGTGTGAACACCTCTCGACCGGCCAGCGCAAACGCCTCGGGATGGCGCTGGACGCCGGGCGGAACGGTCGGGAATAAACGCCGAACCGAACGTCTTCGGACCGCTTTTGTTCGGGTTATGAGTCTTGTCGCTGTTGTCACCCGGTGGGAGCGTGTTCCGGGCTTGAAATAGCCGGTATCGGTCGTTTTCACTATGGGCCCCGCTCCGGTCGACGCGGCGCTCGCGAGGCGCGGCGACGGCGTCGTCTCCCGGAACGGTTGGGGGAACGTGGAACGGCCGTCGACGCCACCCGCGCGCTGTCCCGGACCGGTCGGACGGTACCACAGGAGACACACCCTACAGCATGAGACGAAACGGATACCTCATCGTCCTGCTGGTGGTCCTGACCCTGCTCCCGATGTGGTACGTCGGGTTGCAGGGCGAACCGCCGGCAGCGGAGATCGCGATCGACCAGAGCGTCTCGGAGATGCGTCCGCTCGCCGGATTCATCGACGTTCCCACGAAACTCTCGCCGAGTCAGGTCGGCGTCATCGTCTGGGTGGCGCTGTTCGCGCTCGTCGGGGCGCTCACCGCAGCACACCGATTCATGAACCGGGCGGTCAGGCCCGACGACCCCGCACAGGCGGCCGTCGCCGACGGCGGTCGCGTCACGATGCCGTGGCTCTCGACGGACGAACGCTGGGTCGTCGAGTACCACGACGCGACCCAGGCCGTCGAGGGACTCGTCGTGATGGGCGGGCTGACCGTCCTCGCCGTGGTCTTCGCGGCGCTTTTCACCGGGGAGTACCTGACGCTCGCCCGCACCCAGTACTTCGGCGTCTACGCCGCCGGGATGTTCCTCTCGCTCGCCGGGTCGACCGTCGCCTACTACGCGTGGTTCATGCCACACGTCGAGGTCGCCGAACGGAGGGGTCACTGATGTGGGGACCGGTGACCGGAGACGGCGACGGTGCCGGACCGACGACGTTCACCGAGGGGTGGTCGACGTGAGCGAGGACTGCGGGGGCTGTAACGGCTGTCGCGAGCGTGAGGCGGTTCGGCCGAGTATCTACACGGACGCCCGGGCGGCCATAGAGCGGCGGGACTACGCCAAACTGCTCGCGACCGTCGGGGGACTGACGGCCGTCGGGAGCCTCGCGGCGCCGCTGGCCGGCCTGACCCGCGTCTTCGAGCGCGAGTACACCGGCCCCATCTACTCGGACGGCGTCGCGCTCGTCGACGCCGACGGCGAGCGTATCACCGAGACCGCCCTCGCGGAGGGCGAGCAGATGACGGTGTTCCCGGAACCGCGGCCGGGGATCGGATCGGCCCCCACGCTGCTGGTGCGGTTCCCCGAGAGCGCCTACGGCGGCGAGACGCGTCTCGAGTTCACCGTTGGCGGCTACGCGGCGTACTCGAAAGTGTGTACCCACGCCGGGTGTATGGTGTCGGACCGCGACGACGGGACGCTCGTCTGCCCGTGTCACTTCGGGCGTTTCGACCCGACGAGCGGTGCGTCCGTGGTCGGTGGACCGCCGTCGCGGGCGCTGCCACAGTTGCCGCTGACCCTGTCGAGCGACGGCTACCTCGTCGCGACGGGCGACTTCGAGGCCCCGGTCGGCCCGGGAGGTGAGTGACGATGGTCGACCTCACCGGCCGGGGCAGACGCGTCTACGAGTGGTTCGACGCCCGTCTCGACCTCGACGACGCCACCGGCTTCCTCGGGAAGGCCTTCCCCGCGGAGGACTCGTTCCTGCTGGGCGAGGTGGCGCTGTTCTGCTTCGTCGTCCTCGTTTTGACCGGGATCTACCTGGGGATGTTCTTCCAGCCCTCGACGAGCGAGGTGACCTACGAGGGCAGTGTGGCGCAGTACCAGGGCGAGGACCTCCCGGAGTCGTTCGTCAGCGTCCTGCACATCACCTACGACGTCCCCTTCGGGATGTTGCTCCGGCGGATGCACCACTGGGCGGCCCACCTGTTCATCGCGTCGCTGGCGCTGCACATGCTGCGCGTGTTCTTCACGGGGGCCTATCGCAACCCGCGCGAACCGAACTGGCTCGTCGGCACCGCACTGGCGGGGCTGTCGATGGGCGCCGCCTACACCGGTTACGCGCTGCCGTTCGACGAGTTCGCCAGCACCGCGACGGGCATCGGATACAACCTCGCCAACTCCGTCCCCTTGCTGGGCGGTCCCCTCTCGAAGGTGGTCTTCGGCGGCGAGTTCCCCTCTTCGGCGACCATCCCCCGGTTCTACTTCCTGCACGTCCTGCTGATACCGATGGCCATCGCCGGGTTGCTCGTCGTCCACATGGTCATCCTGGTCAGGCAGAAACACACCGAGGCCGAGCGCGACAGGACCGTCGCCGGGCCGGAGACGAGCGCCGAACCGGGAGAAGGTGGGGTGGACGTCGCAACCGACGGGAGTGCCACGGTCGCGGCCGATGACGACAGCGTCATCGTCGGTCTGCCGGCGTTCCCCAATCAGGCGGCGGTCAGTGCCGTGGTCTTCTTCCTGACGCTGGCGACCCTGTCGCTGCTGGCGGGGTTCCTGCCCGTCCACAACGTCGCCGAGTACGGCCCGAACAACCCCGCGGCAACGCCGGAACTCATCATGCCGGACTGGTTTCTGATGTGGGTGTACGGGTTCCTCAAACTCCTGCCCTCGTGGATGTCGGTCCACCTCCCGGTCCTCGGGGAGATCAGCACGGAGTTCGTCGGCGGGATCGTCCTGCCGGGACTCGTGTTCGCGGCCGTCGCAGTGTGGCCGTTTGTCGACCGCGGATCCGGGCCGACTCACTTCGCAGTCGACCCGCTGACCCGGCCGAAACAGACGGCCGTCGGCGTCTACGCGGTCACGTTCGTCATGGTCGCGTCGCTGGCGGGTATGAACAACATCGCCGCCGACGTCCTGAACGCCGGAACCGGCGCGGTCAACGCCGTGCTCTGGTGGGCCATCGTCGTCTGGCCGACCGTCTGTGGGGCGTTGACCTACGCGCTGTTGCGCGGGGAGGACGGGCCGGCGGGAACCAGCGAGTCCGCCGACGGGGACGGTGAGGCCGGATGAGCGACCCGACTCTCACCGAGCGGTCGTATCGCCGGGTCGACCGGGCGAGCAAACTCGCCGGGGTCGCCCTGATAGCAGCCGGACTGGCGGTCGGCGGCGACACCCTCGCGGGGGTCGCACTCGCCGTTGCCGGCGTCGCCGTCGGGCTCGCCACCGTCTTCATCACCGAACAATGACTGACGAACACGACGCGACCGAACGCATCGAGCGGGAATCGACTGACTCCGGGGAGGGGGCGACCGACGCCGGGTCGGCGGACGGCGGCGTCGAAGTCGACCGCCGTGACTTCCTGAAAGGGGTCGGCGCCGCCACTGTCGCGGGGGCCGGCGCCTCGCAGACGGGGCTCGCACAGGACTTCCTGCAGATGACCCGGTTGCAGGTCGTCAACGACCCCATCGGCGACTACCCGTACCGCG
Organism: Haloarculaceae archaeon; assembly: GCA_036626395.1. Classification (GTDB taxonomy): domain Archaea; phylum Halobacteriota; class Halobacteria; order Halobacteriales; family Haloarculaceae; genus QS-5-68-33. The sequence goes on along the minus strand of JAZKRZ010000091.1, from coordinate 2,822 downwards.
AGTGGGAGGACCTCTACCGCGAGCAGTGGGACTGGGACTCCAGACACCGCTCGACGCACTCGGTCAACTGCACGGGGTCGTGTTCCTGGAACGTCTACGTCAAGAACGGCCAGGTCTGGCGCGAGGAACAGGCCGGCGACTACCCGAACTTCGACGAGTCACTGCCCGACCCCAACCCGCGTGGCTGCCAGAAAGGCGCCTGTTACACCGACTACGTCAACGCCGACCAGCGGATCAAGTATCCGCTCCGGCGCACCGGCGAGCGCGGCGAGGGCCAGTGGCAGCGCATCTCCTGGGACGAGGCCCTGACCGAGATCGCCGAACACGTCGTCGACGAGGTCCAGGCGGGCCGCTACGACGCGATCAGCGGGTTCACGCCGATCCCGGCGATGAGTCCCGTCTCCTTTGCCGCCGGGTCGCGGCTGGTCAACCTCCTGGGCGGCGTCTCCCACTCGTTTTACGACTGGTACTCGGACCTCCCGCCGGGCCAGCCGATCACGTGGGGGACCCAGACGGACAACGCCGAGAGCGCCGACTGGTACAACGCCGACTACATCATCGCGTGGGGGTCGAACATCAACGTCACCCGGATCCCGGACGCGAAGTTCTTCCTCGACGCCGCCTACGACGGGACCAAACGCGTCGGCGTCTTCACCGACTACTCCCAGACGGCGATCCACACCGACGAGTGGGTCTCGCCCGAACCCGGGACCGACACCGCCCTCGCCATGGGGATGGCACGGACTATCGTCGCCGAGGAGCTGCACGACGAACCGCACCTCAGAGAACAGACGGACATGCCCCTGCTCGTCCGCGAGGACACGGGCAAGTTCCTGCGGGTCTCCGAAGTACCGGGGCTCGGCGAGGACGTCGACCGCCCGGAGAAGACGTTCGTGATGGCGGACGCGACGGGCCAGTTGCGAGTCGCGCCGGGGTCGCTGGGCGACCGTGACGGCCAGCACGACCACGACGCCTCCATCGAACTCGACTTCGAACCGCGCCTGGCCGTCGACCGCCGGGTCGCCCTCGCGCCGGACGCGGACCGGCCGAACGTCGCGGTTCGCTCGGTCTGGTTGCACCTCCGGGACGAACTCGCCGAGTACGGCCCCGAGACGGTCCAGGATATCACGGGCGTCGGCCGGGAGACCTACCAGCGGGTCGCCCGCGAGTTCGCCGAGGCCGGCAAGGCGAAGATCATCCACGGCAAGGGCGTCAACGACTGGTATCACAACGACCTGGGCAACCGCGCCATCCAGTTGCTCGTCACGCTGACCGGCAACCTCGGCGAGCAGGGGACGGGGCTGGACCACTACGTCGGCCAGGAGAAGATCTGGACGTTCCACGGCTGGAAGACCCTCTCGTTTCCGACCGGGAGCGTGCGCGGCGTGCCGACGACGCTGTGGACGTACTTCCACGGGGGGATCCTCGACAACACCGACGAGGACACCGCAGCGAAGATCCGCCACGCAATCGACGAGGGCTGGATGCCGGTCTACCCGGAAAAGCGCGAGGACGGCTCGCGGCCCGACCCGACGACGATGTTCGTCTGGCGGGGCAACTACTTCAACCAGGCCAAGGGCAACGTCGCCGTCGAGGAGGAACTGTGGCCGAAACTCGACCTCGTCGTCGACGTCAACTTCCGGATGGACTCGACGGCGCTGTACTCGGACATCGTCCTCCCCGCCGCCAGTCACTACGAGAAGTACGACCTCTCGATGACGGACATGCACACCTACGTGCACCCGTTCACCCCGGCCGTCGAACCGCTGGGCGAGGCCCGCACGGACTGGCAGATCTTCCGGGACCTGGCCGAGACGATCCAGGCGGTCGCCCAGGAGCGGGGCGTCGAACCCGTCGAAGACCGGAAGTTCGACCGCGAGATCGACCTGCAGTCGGTGTACGACGACTTCGTCCGGGACACCGAGACCGGCGAGGAGGGCGCGCTCGCCGAGGACCGCGCGGCCTGCGAGTACATCCTGGAACACTCCGCGGAGACGAACCCGGCCGACAGCGACGAGCAGATCACGCTCGAGGACACGATAGACCAGCCCCGGCGGTTCCTCGCGACGGGCGACCACTGGACCTCGCCCATCGAGGACGGCGAAGCATACGCCCCCTGGAAGCGCTACGTCCGGGACAAGGAGCCCTGGCCGACCTTTACCGGCCGCCAGCAGTACTACATCGACCACGACTGGTATCTCGAACTCGGCGAGGAACTCCCGACTCACAAGGAGGCTCCGACGAACACCGGCGGGAGCTACCCGCTGTCGTACAGCACGCCCCACAGCCGCTGGGCGATCCACTCGACGTGGCGGGACAACGAACGCATGCTCCGCCTCCAGCGGGGCGAACCGACCGTCTTCCTCAACCCGGACGACGCCGCCGAACGGGGCATCGAGGACGGCGACACCGTCGAGGTGTACAACGACCTCGGCAGCGTCGAGGTGCAGGCCAAGATCTATCCGAGTAGCGAGCCCGGGACGGTCCGGCACTTCTTCTCCTGGGAGAAGTTCCAGTACCCCAGTCGGAACAACTTCAACACGCTCGTCCCGATGTACATGAAACCGACTCAGCTCGTCCAGTACCCCGAGGACACGGGCGAACACCTGCACTTTTTCCCCAACTACTGGGGGCCGACCGGCGTGAACTCGGACGTCCGGGTAGACGTCAGACCGGTCCGCGACGGCGACGAAAACGGTGACGGAGGTGAGAGCTGATGAGCACCGACGACGCCGGGGACCAGGGCGAGGACACCCGCGTCGACATCGCCGACGGCGTCGACCACCAGGTCGCGATGGTGATGGACCTCAACAAGTGCATCG
>JAZKRZ010000090.1:0-12397 GCA_036626395.1 Haloarculaceae archaeon | reverse complement strand
ACTCACTACCGTTCGCTCCTTGAGGACGGGGCATTCTCGCCTCAATTCTGGTAAAACGTCGGAAAACCGGTGAAAGGTCCGGGTGAGACCCGCTATCGACGTTTAATCGAGCCAACCGGAGTGATACTGTCGGACACACGTGGGGCCACCGTCGGTGGCTCGTTCGACCGGGAACGGGCGTTTCGATAGCGTGTTCACGTACTTGTGTCCGACAGTATGAAAACACCCTAGCGTTCGACCCGTTATATGCCCGGTCCGGTCCACGGTGGAGACAGGTGACGCCCGATGTCAAGTGCTTCCCCGTTCCGGCGCTCGCAGCCGACCCGACCCACCCCTGGCGCACAGTGGATCCAGCTCCTCGCCCGTCCCGTTCGCGCGGCCGGCTTCTGGTCGGCCGTGGCGATCCCCTTCCTGTTGCTCGGGCTGGTCGCGACCGGTACGGCCGTAGAGCGTGTGGGGCTGTTCGTCGGCCTGGTCGTCGCGAACCTCGTCGCGCTCCGGTTCTCCGTTTCCGGCGGTTCCTCTGTTCCGTTCGATTGCCGGGGTCGCTTCGCGCTTCCCGTGGTCCGGAGGTTTATGTCGGATCGGGCGACCAGCGGGGCCCATGCACGACGAAGTGCGCGTCGTCGCGGGCGAGTGTACGGCGACGTTCGACGGGCGCGACGAACGGGAACACCGCGGCGAGGTGCTGGCGGTGGTCAAGCCCGACAACACGGTCCTCGTCCACGACGCCGACGGCTACCAGCCGGTGGCGTGGCTCACGCGCGCCGAGAGCGTCCAGTTCGTCGACGGCCGCCTCGACGCCCGCGACGGCGACCAGCGCCTGCACGTCGAGGTGCATGACGAACACGGCAGTGCCCGTCACCCCGTCTCGGCAGCCGGCGTTCCAGTGGGTACCTGCCCCGACTGCGAGGGGGCACTCGTCCTCGCCTCCGGTACGGTTCGCTGTCTGGGCTGTGACGAGCACCACAGCGTCCCGCGGGATGCCGCCGTCCTCGACGAGACCTGCGGGGACTGCGGGCTGCCGGCGATGCGCGCCGAGCGCGGGCGGGCGTTCGAGGTGTGCATCGACCGCGACTGTGAGTCGCTGGACGACCGCGTCGCGGACGCGTTCGACCGCGAATGGGACTGTCCCGAGTGTGACAGCGACCTGCGGATACTCCGCCGGGGCGGGCTCATCGTCGACTGCGAGCGCTATCCCGACTGTGACACCGGGTTCGGGCTCCCGACGGGCGTCGTGGCCGAGACCTGTGACTGTGGCCTCCCGGTCTTCGAGACGCCGACCGACCGGCGCTGTCTCGACCCCGGGTGTGGCCGACACTGACCTGCGGGCAGCCCCCGGCGCACTCGGGGTCGAGAACTCGGCCGGCCAGGGCCGGCCGCAACCGAACCGGACCGGACTGGGCCGGGTCGGGCCGAGTCGGGAGTCTCGGGACTTTCGGGTCGACCGTCGCAGCCGGTCACCCCTCCAGGGCGGCCAGCAGGTGCGCACGGAGGTCGGCGGGCGAGTCGGCGACGTAGTCGGCCCGGCTCCGGTCGGTGGCGTCGCGCTCGCCGTGCCTGAAGCCCACGACGTACATGCCGGCACGGTCCGCCGATTCGATGCCGTGGACGGAGTCCTCGACGGCCACCGTCTCGGCGGGGTCGACGCCCAGCCGGTCCGCCGCGTGTTCGTAGACCGCTGGGTGGGGTTTGCCGGGGCCGTCGATGGCGTCCGCGCTGACGACCGCGTCGACGTCCAGGTCGAACCGCGCCCGGACGACGTCTATCCAGTCGTAGGGCGACGAGGAGACGACCGCCGTCGCGGCGTCGCGCGCCCGGAGGCCGTCGAACACCGCATCGGCGCCGGGCAGGAGCGTCACGTCCTCGCCGTAGATGCGCTCGGCGGTCTCCTCGTACCAGGCGAGAAACTCCTCCCTGTGCATCCCGATCCCGTAGGTGTCGACGAGGTAGTCGTAGATCTCGCGGTAGTTCATGCCCGTGATCTCGTCGATGTCGAGGTCTTCGAGGCCGACCTCGGGGAGGAGCTGCGTGCGCTCGTAGGGGACCCAGTAGTCCTCGGAGTCGACGAGGACGCCGTCCATGTCGAAACAGACCGCTTCCATACACCGGAGTCTCCCGTCCGGACTGAAACCTTTGTGTTCCGGCGGCGACCGGCGGGCCGGGTCGCACGCGCCGACCGCAGGTGCTTTGGCCGGGGAGCGTCCAGCGATGGTATGGACGCGACGCTGACCGACGGGGTCGTCCGCGCGGGGTCGGGCGCTCGCGAGCGCTTCTATGACTCGCGGGGCTACGGCCGCCCGGTCGACGGCGGCGCGCTCGAACTCGCGCCAGTCGAAGCCGCCCACCTGCTCTACCGGGGCGACCTCGACGGCGTCGACGGCCAGTCCTTTCGCACCTTCCTCGCCTCCGCGGCCGTCTCCGAGACCGCCTTCCTCGTCTACAAGGACCTGCGCGACCGCGGGTTCTACCTCTCGCCCGCCCGCGACGCCTGGGTCGCCGACGGGGTCACCCCCGACGGCGCGGTCGACTTCCTCGTCTACCCCCGCGGGTCGGGTCCGTGGGACGGGGCGGTCGCCTACCGCGTCAGGGTCGTCGGCGAGCGCGAACCCGTCGCCGCCGGCGCTCTCGGCGACGCCGTCCTCGCCGTCGTCGACGAGGAGAGCGAGATCACGTACCTCGAGACCGACCGCCCCGGGGTCGAGGGGACGAGCGGGACGGACCTGCCCGAGGGCGTCGCCGCCGAGTTGCTCGAAGAGCGCGCGTTCGTCTGGAATCCGCCCGCGAGCCTCTACGAACGGGGCTTTTACGGCCAGCGGCTCGGCGACCGGGACGGCGAGGTGCTCCAGCTGTCGTTGCTCGAGGCGGCCTATCTCGCCGATCGGGGCGTCCTCGCGGTCACGGGCGGCGCCGAGGCGGTCCGCGAGCGCGGCCGTGACGCCGAGGGCGACCGGTTCGACCGGCGCCTCCGGGCGTACACGGCGCTGCGCGAGCGCGGCGTCGTCCCCAAGACCGGGTTCAAGTTCGGCGCCGACTTCCGCACGTACGCCCACGTCGACTCCGTCGCGGACCTGGGCCACTCCGAACTGCTCGTGCGCGTGCTCGCCACCGACCACGCGTTCGCGCCGCGGGACCTGGCGCTGGACGTCCGGCTGGCCCACGGCGTCCGCAAGGAGATGGTCTTCGCCCTCGTCGGCGACGAGGTCGAGTGGCTCTCCGTGGGACGGCTGACGCCGTGAGTGGACCAGCCCTCCCGGTCGTCAGTCGTGGTGACGCCCTCCGGGGATGAAACGCGCGACAGCCCGCCCCAGGTTCGGTCTCCCGGACGGCCGGGACCATCAGGTACAGGGGCGCTCGCGTCGAACGGCGGACCGATGGCCGAGTACACGGACCCGGGGTCGGTCGAGGACTGCGCGAACGCGGGGTATCGCCGGCTGTTCGACGACGATTTCTCCGTCGGGCTCTTTTTCCCGATCACGACGGCGGACGGTCCCTTCGTCCCGCTCGACGAGCAGGTCGAACTCGGCGCGTACGCCGAAGAACTGGGCTTCGACGCGCTCTGGTTCCGGGACGTCCCGACGTTCTGGCCGGACTTCGACGACGCCGGCCAGGTCTACGACCCGTGGGTCTTCCTGGGACAGGTCGCCGCCCGTACCGACGAGGCGGCGCTCGCGACGGGGAGCGTCATCCTCCCGGTGCGCCACCCGCTGCACGTCGCCAAGGCCGCGGCCTCCGTCGACCGGCTCTCGGACGGGCGACTCGTGCTGGGCGTCGCCAGCGGCGACCGCCCGCCCGAGTTCCCGGCCTTCGGGACCGACGAGGACGATGCCGGGGAACTGTTCCGCGAGTCGGTTCGGGTCCTCCGGCGGGTCTGGAGCGAGTCCTATCCCGAACTCGAATCGCCCTTCGGGGACCTCGACGGGTCGCTGGACCTGGTGCCCAAACCGACCACCGGGACGCTCCCGTTGCTCGTGACCGGTCACGCCCGACAGCGTCTGGCGTGGATCGGCGAACACGGCGACGGCTGGGTCTACTACCAGCGCGACCCCGGGGACGTCGCCGACCAGGTCGCCGACTGGCGCGACGTGGCCGGCGAGAAACCCTACGTCCAGGTGCTCCACGCCGCCCTCGACCCCGACCCGGCGGCCGACCCCGTCCGGGTCCACCAGGGCTTTGCCGCCGGGACCGACTTCTTCCGCGAGCACGTCCGGGAGTTGCGCGAGGCCGGCGTCGACCACGTCATGGTCAACGTCCGCAGGACCGACAGCGACCGCGACGTCCGCGAGGTCCTCCGGCAGTTCGCCGAGGACGTCCTCGCGGAGCTGTGAACCCCCGGTATCGGGGAGCGCCGAGACGAGAACTCTGCTGGTACGCCCACGCTTTTGACCCTGCCTCGACTCGACCCGGTATGACGCTCACGGCGACCCAGCGCGACCGACTCGAGAACCTCCACAGCGCTCTGATAAACGACATCACCGACGAGATGGGCATCGACGACAACGTCATCCCGGGGACGCGCATCCGTCCCGTCTGGTCGAAGGAACCGACCGCCGGGACCGCCCACACGGCCCAGCGCGTCGACATCGGCTACGAACCCGAGAGCGACTCGGGCGACGCGGGGGAGAGCGACTTCTTCCAGTACCTCGAGGCGACGGAGGACGGCGATTTCATCGTGGTGGCCGCGCCGAAAGACACCGAGGTCGGGCTCTGGGGGGAGATACTCAGCACGGTCGTCCAGGAGAACGGCGCGACGGGCGCGCTCATCGACGGCCCGACGCGGGACTCGACGATGATCGAGGACCACGAGTTCCCCGTCTGGTCGGACGGCCACAGCGCCATCGAGTCCTTTGGCCGCGTCGGCTTCCGCGAGTGGGACGTGCCCGTCGAGGTCCACGACGTCACCATCGCACCCGGCGACGTCGTCTTCGCCGACTACCAGTCCGTCGCGGTCATCGACCCTGACATCGTCGAGGGGGTCATCGAGCGCGGCGAGGAGGAACTCGAAACCGAGAACAACGTCCGCCGTGACCTCCGGAACGGCGACAGCGTCACCGAGGTCTGGGAGCGATACGAAACGCTGTAGGCGGTCGCCCGCCCGTCCGCGACGGTCGAACGCCGGCGATAGCCAGCGCCCCTTTCCCCAAGGCGGAGGCTTTTGTCCCGGCGCCCGGTGGGCCCGCTATGGTCGCACCCGGCGAGGTACGGGACGTATCGATCACGGACGTACAGACGACGCGGATCGGGGGCAACTTCGAGTGGACGCTCGTCCGCGTCTACTCCGACGCCGGCGTCGCCGGCACCGGCGAGTTCGTCATCGGCCCGAAGGCCGAGGCCTACGTCGACTTCGCCAAGGAACGGATAATCGGGGAGAACCCCGTGGACCTCGACGCCCGCCTCACCGAGTTGTACGACGGGCTCTCGTATCTGGGGTCGATGAACGGCATCGGCGTCACTGCCATCTCGGGCATCGACATCGCGCTGCACGACCTCGCCGGCAAGTTGCTGGACGTCCCCGCCTACCAGTTGCTCGGCGGGAAACACCGCGACGAGGTCCGGGTCTACTGTGACGTCCACGCCGGCGAACACCTCCGGGACGCCCAGTCGGCCGACAGCGCCGACCCGTACCGGCCCGAGGCCTACGCCGAGAAGGCCGAAGAGGTCGTCGACGAGGGGTGGGACGCCATCAAGTTCGACCTCGACACACCCGACCGCTACGAACTCGACGCCCGCAACAAGCACATGAACGCCCGGGCGGTCGCGTACCGCGAGGAGATCGTCGAGACCGTCACCGACCGCGTCGGTCACCGCGCCGACGTCGCGTTCGACTGTCACTGGTCGTACGCGCCCGAGACCGCGCGCCGCCTCGCCAGCGCGCTCGAACCCTACCCCGTCTGGTGGCTCGAGGACGTCGTCCCCCCGGAGAACCACGACATCCAGACCGCCGTCACGCACGCGACCGACACCACCATCTGCGCCGGCGAGAACGCCTACCGCGTCGAGGGCGCCCGCCGACTCGTCGAGAACGAGGGCCTGGACGTCATCCACCCCGACGTCCCCAAGACGGGCGGCATGCTGGAGACCAAGAAGGTCGCGGATATGGCCAAGGCGTACCACATCCCGCTGGCGCTGCACAACGTCGCCTCGCCCGTCGGCACGATGGCCAGCGCCCACGTCGGCGCATCGGCGTCGAACTTCCTCGCCCTGGAGTACCACGCCCGCGAGGTCGACTGGTGGAGCGACGTCGTCGAGGAGGACGTCCTCGAACCGGGCCGTATCGAACTGCCCGAGAAACCGGGACTGGGCGTGACGCTGGACCGCGACGTCGCCGAAGCGAATCTGAAAGACGGCGAAACCCTGTTCGACCCCGCGTGAAGCGGCGGTCGATACGTCGCCGTCGCCTCCACGCGACGGTCGTGCCGGGCGCCCTCAGGTCGTCGACGAGGGGTGGATGACCGCCGAGCACGACGCGGGCGCTCGACGGCGTTCGTGGTCGCGACGTCATACTGTCGGACACACGTGAGGCCACCGTCGGTGGCTCGTTCGACCGGGAACGGGCGTTTCGCTGGCGTGTTCCCGACGAGCGTGTTCACGTACTTGTGTCCGACAGTATCAGTACGGCGGTCGCTGCGCGCGGATGACCTCCGCGAACTGTTGTTGTTCGTCCGCGAGCAGTTCGGTCAGGTCGTCACCGGTGATGATCCCGACCAGGCCGTCGTCGCTGTCGACGACCGGCAACCGGCGGACTCCGTACTCGCGCATGCGCTCGGTCGCCTCGTAGAAGCCGGCGCCGCGGTGGACCGTCTGCAGGTCTGTCGACATCACGTCGCCGGCGGTCGCGACGGACGGGTCGGTCTCCTCGGCCAGCACGCGAACCGCAAGATCGCGGTCGGTCACGATCCCGACTGCGTCGTCGCCGTCGGTGACGACGACGCTGCCGACGTCTTCTTCCGCCATCGTCGCCGCGAGTTCCGTGACTGTCGCGTCGGCCGATGCAGTCACGACGTTGCTCCGTGCGAGGTCCTCGATTGGCATTGGCAGGTCCCTCCAGTCCGGGGGTACGTTCGCCGCGAGCAAGAGTTCCGACGACGATTCCCGGAATACAGGAACCAACACCGGGATTGATGCCGTGTCAGGAGCTGTACCACCGGTGTCAGCGTTCCCGCGGCTCCCATCCCCCTCCGCGGCCCGGTCACGTTCTCACCTGGCAGGAACGGGCTGTCCGCTATATGGTGACTGACCACCAAGTATGAGACGGGTGACACGGATGCCTCTCAAGGATCTCATCATCGAGGGCGTCGAGACCGCGGGACCGAGCGCGACCGTGGAGGCGCTCGCGATGCGACTGGCCGAGGCCGGCATCGGGAGCATCGTCATCGAGGAGGAGATGAAACCGGTCGGGATCGTGACCGACCGCGACATCGCGGTTCGCGTCGACGCGGGGGACAGACCCGCTTCTGAAGTCACGGCTGCGGAGATCATGACCGAAGACCCCGTCACCGTGCGCGACGACGCCGGTCTGCTCGACGTGACCGACGCCATGAGCGAACACTCCGTCCGCCGGATACCGGTGGTCAACGACCACGGCACGCTCGTCGGGATCATCACGCTCGACGACGTGATGTTGTTGCTGGCGACCGAACTCTCCGACCTCGGGGACGTCGTCCGCGCGGAGTCGCCGCCGTACTGATCAGAAGCCGCCACGTACTCGGTCGACGACCCGTTCGGCCTCGCCCGCCGCCAGCGACCCGCGTTCGAGCGCGAGGTGGACGTCGTCGCCTCTCGGTCGGCGTTTGCCGCCGGTGGCCGACGGGTTTTCTCGCGCTGTCCGACCCGGCTCAGGACACGGGCGGACGGGTCCTGGTGCCGGTCGACGGGTCGTCCAAATCGAGGAGGGGACCGGAAAACGCCTCTTCGACCCCCGGCGACCAGGACGTCACTGCCCTGCACGCCGTCTCCCCCTGAGACGTGTGCAACGACGGCCCGCCGGACCCGGGCGAGGAGTGACGCGAGCGAGTCCGCGAACGCGCCGACACCGTGCTCGAGGAGGTCCGCGAAGCCCCACGAACCCACGACGACTCGCCGCCCCCGTTCGGCAGCGTCGCCGAGACGGCACTGCGCCGCTCCCCGTCTCCGCCTCGACCCGGCGAGCCGGGACCTGAGGGCTGGATACGACGCGGCCCCGACTGTGAGGCCGTCTTCCGTGCGAATCGGAGCCGTCTTCGCTCTTTCGAATCGCGAACGGAGGCATCCCTAACTGTGTCGAGGCCGTATGTGAGGACGATGAGCGAGGCCCAGCAGCTCCACGAACTCCTGGTCGACGGGAGCGAGATCAATATCGTCTGTCACAACAACCCGGACCCGGACTGTCTGGCGAGCGCGCTGGCTCTCGGTCGGATCGCCGCCGCGGCCGGCATCGACGAACGACACATCTTCTACAGCGGTGATATCTCCCACCAGCAAAACCGGGCGTTCATCAATCTGCTCGATATCGACCTCCAGCCGTTCGAGTCTGCCTCCGTCCGGGACCGACCCGAAGGGTCGTTGCTCGCGTTCGTCGACCACTCCGTTCCGGGCGCGAACAACCGCGTCGCCGAGGGGACGCCTGTGGACATCGTCATCGACCACCACCCGGCCGAGGCGGTCGACGCCCGGTTCGTCGACCACCGCGAGGAGATCGGGGCGACCGCGACCATCCTCACGCAGTACATCGACACTCTCGACGTCGAGTTCGACACTGCGCTCGCGACGGCGCTCATGTTCGCCATCCGTCGTGAGACGCTCGAGTTCCTCCGGGGCACGACTCGCGAGGAGTACGAGGCAGCGAGAGACCTTCACGACCACGTGGACAGCGAGTTGCTCCGTCAGATATCGACGCCCTCGGTCACCGGAGCCACCGTCGATGCGATCGCGACTGCCATCGAGAACCGCGTGACCAGGGGGGCCGTCCTCATCTCCCACGTCGGCCGGACGAGCGAGCGCGATGCGCTGCCCCAGGCCGCCGACTACCTCGCGACGCTGGAGGGCGTCGAAACGGCCATCGTCTTCGGCATCGTCGACGAGGCGATCCACCTCAGCGGGCGGTCATCGGACCCCCGCATTGCGGTCGGTGACGCGCTCGGGAACGCGTTCGAGGACGTCGGCAGCGCCGGCGGTCACAACGACATGGCGGGTGGCGAAATCCCGCTCGGTATCTTCGCCGACTACACGACCGACGACCCACGGTTACTCGATATCGTCGAACAGGTTATCACGTCCCGTCTCGTCTCCGAGTTCAACCTCACCGACGATTCGGACGGATGAACAGACTATCTACGAATCACCCGAAAACCAACTCTTCGGGAGCGTCGCACGTGGCGATGCGGCGAGCGATATCGACCTGCTCGTCCTCGTCGAAGGAAGGAAAACACACGGGTGGCGCGTCGCCAATGCGGCCGCCAGGGAGACCGAAGCCGAGCGGTTCGACGGCGACCGCTACGAGTTCGAGGTGCTGGTCGAGACCACGGAGAGCTCGAAGCGGGTCGGGAGAAAGTTCCAATCCCATTCGGTGTAGAGCCACGTCTGGACGCCCTGCACCTTCCCCGCCATGGTGATAACGGGGTATACGATCGTTTCTAGCTTCTTGGAAAAATTTTTAATATGATTGCGTTTATACTTCTCTGTGACGGATGTCAACAAACAACATGGATGGCATCGCACTCTCGGACATAATAGTGTCGGTAGCGGAAGGAGTTAGCGAAGCGAACCAGGTACTCAACGAAGACCCGCAGTCACAACTCACGATCTCGCAGTTCGACATCGAGACGTCGCTGTACGCGTCGTTGTCGACGCCCCGGTCCGACGGCCACGATTCTGTCGGCGAGTATCCGTTCCGTGCGACTGACACCAGCACCTACCGGATCGAGCGCCCGGAGCGGACGATCCAGGCGGCCCGGCTTCAGAACTGGGCCCGGCCGAAACTGACCGATACTGCCTTACTGGGCGAACGCACCGAGAGCGCACGAGTACAGATCAATGCAACCCTCGAAGCGGTTCCGACCGTGGAGCAGTCATAGGAGGTGCCACGCATGACAATCAAAGAGATGGAGATCCCGTTGCAGGACGTCCTCGAGGAAACAGCTTGGGGAATCGAGAACATGAACACGGCGCTCGAACAGGACGACGCAAACCTCAGCGCGACGGAGGCGAGCGTCAATATGAAATTCATGGCTAGCCTGTCGCGGGGCCACACATACACCCGGGAAAACCACACCGCCGGTGGGGCGTTTACGTTCTGGCTCATCGGCGGTGCGGGTGGAGGCAGTTACACCAAAACTGAACTCCGGACGTACTCCAATTACAGCGAGCAGATCAGTATCGAGATCGACGTCACGTTCGAGCCACTTGCGGAGGACATCCAATAGACCTGCTCTGGGGAGCAACCATGGTCGAACGAACCTTGGAGGAGGTGATCCAGTCTGTAGGTCAGTCGCTCGCGCGAGCGAACAGGGGTCTCGGTCGCGGTGAGGACGGCCGCCAGTATGCGGTTTCGGAGCTGACCGTGTCCTCGCCACTCTCGCGGCTGTCGGTTGACGAAGACGTCGTGGTCGATACCGAACCCGGCGAGGATGAGGACGGCACAGCGGGATCGATAGAGTTCACCGTGGTACCGCTGCCGGCCGAAGAGTCCCTCGAGGACCGTGACGTCCCGGAGCTTGAAGAGCGGCCAGTCTCTCGAGCCGTCGAAACGCTCCTCCAGCAGGGGTACTCAACTGACCAGGTCCGACTCGCGTTCGACCCGGAAGCTGACGCAGAGCCCGGAACGATCACTTCGTACCAACTCAGCGAGAGTGCTGGCGCCCGCCCGTCCGCGATTCAGCTCACAGTTGCGGGCGACCCTCCCGAGGAGCAGCGACTCGGCGCAATCGGCCGGTCGGATGCCGACACCGGGCCAGTGGATGCGGGCGACCGAACGTACCGCCGACGCGAGGAGAGCGACACGTGGCACTTCTGTCGCAACTGCTCGAACGACCCGACTGAGAGTTTTGTCAGCAAACAGGAGCAGCCCTCGCATGGGGAGCTATGCGATGAGTGCCAGGCCAAGGAAGACCGGGGCGACTGCGAGTAGCCTCTACCGCTTTCAACGAGCTACAGAACTCTGAGTAGCTCGATTTATCCCGTCTACGATTCCCGGCTGTTGTCGATGGGGCCACAGGAAAGATCGTATCCTACAGACACTCCGAAGAATTTGAGTGATATCCTCCGCGCCGTGAACGGCGCGGCTTCCCTGCGTGGGAATACCAGCTAATCGCTGGCAGTGGGTTTCGATCCGAACTCACTGAGCGTCATCTGCTCTGATTGGCTCTGCTCGGTGTGGGTCGCGGTGCTGTCACAGGCACTCCCATCCCGAGGCGAGTCATTGCCTGCCGGTTTCAGCGGCACGCTCTCTCCCCACGGGTCTGCCCGCTGTGCGGTATTGATAGCGCCGTTTATGTCACCCTCGAACGTCGTGACGTGGCACTCGTCGTGCGTACAGTGAAACTCTCCGCCACTGTCTCGGTAGCCGATGTGACCGCACTCGTGACACGTCTGCGACGTGTAGGCAGCGTTGGTGTATTCGACCGAGATACCAGCCGCTCGCGCTTTGTCTTCGATACGGCCCTGCAATCGGGCGAAGGCCCATGCGTGGAGTCGCCGGTTTATCCACTTCCCGTAGTCCAGTGATTCGCGGATGTACGTCAAATCCTCCATCACCAGCACCGGGTTCTCGTATTGCCGGGCGTACTCGACAGCCTGCCGAGACGCCTTCTCGACAATATCTGTCAGCGCGTTCTGATAGTGGTCGAATCGCTCGTCTATCCGCCACTCGGCGGCATCTCGCTCTTGTAGCCGTGTGAGCGTGGTGTGCATCTCCTTCGGAGATGCTTGGCGCGGCTCCCGTCACACACAAGCGGGCGGGTCGGTGAACCGTCTTTGAGGGCACAGCCCATGATGAGAGACGATTCACCAATGTCCAGACCGATGTGCGTTACGTCGTCACTGTCGCTATCGTAGCCGGGTTCTTCGACCGAATACTCGACAGCGACGTGTAGCGTCCATGATGTGCGATTCTGTATCAGTTGCAGTTGACCGGGCGATACATCCCCGTCCAGCAGAGCGGCCCACAGTTGCTCCTGTTCGGGGTTGATGCGAAGCGGTATCCAGAAATTCGGCCCGTGTCCGGGTTGGGGGACTTCCCACACGTAGCTGTGGTTTCGGTCCTCTGAATAGTCGAACCGGGCGGCACGGTTGACCATCCGTGTCGGGTGGTCGTCGTTTATACTGTCGGACACAAGTACGTGAACACGCTCGCCGGGAACACGCCAGCGAAACGCCCGTTCCCGGTCGAACGAGCCACCGACGGTGGCCTCACGTGTGTCCG
>JAZKRZ010000089.1:0-12434 GCA_036626395.1 Haloarculaceae archaeon | reverse complement strand
TAATCGACAGACGAAAAATTGATCGACCGAAGATCTCCGGGTGTCGAAAGTGAGTATGGGTAAGAGACAGCGTTGTATCTTGCACGCAAGTCTTGACAAGGTCTGGATAGTCAGAGCGTGCGAAGCGTTCTATGACATGCTCCTAGTTCGACAGACCCTCACGCCAGTGGACGGTCCGCTGCCCGCCAGGTGGCCCACCACGTGCCCTGGTAGATCCTGACAGACGACAGACTGGATAAGACTACCTGATTCGACACTGTCGGGGGGGTGGTGCGGTCAGACGGAACGGGACGAGAGACCCTAATCGAGAACCCGGGCACCGCGGCCGATGCGGGTCTGGTAGACGCGGGCGTCGACGCCCTCGGTCTCGAAGGCATCGACCATGGCCGAGGCGACCGTTCGGCGGTCGCCCTCGCGACACGCTGCGACGACGCTCGGGCCGGCACCGCTTATCGTGACGCCAGTCGCGCCTGCGTCGAAGGCGGCCTCCCTGACTCCGTCGTAGCCGTCGATGAGCGCGGCGCGGGCGGGGGTCACGACGGGGTCGTCCATCCCCCGACCGACCAGAGCAGGGTCCGAGCGGTGCATCCCGGTCGTGAGCGTGGCGGCGTTGCCGACCGTCTCGACGAGCTGGTCGATGCTGGCACCGTCGGGCACCTCGGCGCGGGCGTCCCGGGTGGAGACGACGATGTCGGGCAGGCAGGTCACGAGCGGGACCTCCGCGTCGACGCAGGTGACGCCCTCGTCCGTGGCGATCGTGAAGCCGCCGAGGATAGCGGGGGCGACGTTGTCGTCGTGGGCGTCGCCCGAGACGACGGCCTCGCCCTCCGCCGCGATGGGGACGAGTTCCGCCCGCGAGAGCCCGCGGTCGTAGAGTTCGTTGAGCGCGACGGCGGCGGCGGCCGCGCTGGCCGCGGACGAGCCCAGTCCCGAGGCGGGGCGGACGCCCTTGTTGATCTCGATGTGTGCGGGGGCCTCCAGCGCCTCGGCGACGGCGCCGACGGTGTTGTCGGCGGGGTCCTCGGGGATGAACTCGCTGCCGGCACCGCTGACGTCGATGGTGGTCTCCTCGGCCCGCGAGACGGTCACGACGTCGGCCGGCCGGTCCAGCGCCACGCCGAAGACGTCGAAGCCACTCCCCAGGTTGGCGCTCGTCGCCGGTGCCCGCACCGTCACCATATGTCCGGGAGTTGCCCGACCCCGGGCAAAAAGGTAGCGGACTCGCGGGGGGCCGGCCCGGTTCGCCGCGAACGGCCGACAGCGAAAGGGCTTTTCCGGGGACGGGGATACGGACGGGTATGATAGGCGTGGTCGGCGGAGGGATCGCCGGGCTGGCGGCCGCTCACCGCCTGCAGTCGGCCGGCTGCGACGTGCAGGTGTTCGAGGCGAGCGAGGAGCTGGGCGGGCTGGCCCGCGTCTACGGGACCGCCGGCGACCCCATCGAGACGTTCTACCACCACCTCTCGAAGTCCGAGGAGACTATCGTCGAACTCGTCGAGGAGTTGGGACTGGGTGACGCCCTCGAGTGGCGCTACATGAGCAACGCCTACTACGTCGACGGCGTCGTCCACCCGATGGACAAACCCTGGGAGATCCTCGCCTACCCGCACCTCTCGCTGTACGACAAGTTCAGGCTGGGGATGCTCGTCCTCGAGGTCGACGTCCGCGACGGCGTTCCGGAGTTCGACGCCTACGAGGATATCACCGACTACGAGAGCGTCCCGATCAAGGAGTTCCTGCTCGAACACACGACCCGCCACGTCTACGAGTCGTTCTGGGAACCGCTGCTCGACGCCAAGTTCGGGTCCCGCAAGGAGGACGTCTCCGCGGCGTGGCTGCTGGGCCGCGTGAAGTTCAGGGGCGAACGGGACCTCCTCAGAGGCGAGATCCTGGGCTATCTCGACGGCGGCCTGGGCGTGTTGCTCGACGCGCTCGTCGCGGACGTCGGCCGCGAGAACATTCAGGAGAACACGCGCGTGACGGACCTGGACGCGAGCGACGGCGCCGTCGAGTCGCTGACCGTCGAACGGGGCGGCGACAGAGCGACCCGTGACGTCGACGCGGTCGTCGTCGCGGCGATGCCCAACGTCCTCGAAGACCTGACGGGCTACTCCTGCGAGATCGACTTCCAGGGGACGGTCTGTTCGGTCTGGAGCATGGACCGGTCGCTGACCGACACCTACTGGCTCAACATCAAAGACGACGCGCCTTTCGGCGTGTTCATCGAGCACACCAACTTTGTCCCGCCCGAGCGTTACGGCGGGGAACACCTCTACTACACCGCGAGTTACGTCCAGGACCCGAGCGAGGCGCTCTGGGAGATGAACGACGACGAGGTCGAGCGACACTGGCAGCAGGGCATCGCCGACCTGTTCCCGAGTTTCGACCCCGACTCGGTCAACTGGGTGAAGACGGCGCGGAACCCGCGGACAGCGCCGGTCTACGAGCGGGGGTACCTCGACATGGTCGTGCCCTACGACCTGGGCGAGGCGGTCGCGGAGGGTGTCTACTACGCGGGGATGGCCTCGCGAGCGCAGTACCCCGAGCGCTCGCTCAACGGCGGTATCGAGGCCGGATACGCGTGTGCCGACCTGGTCGCGGGCGAGAACTGACGCGGCGGTGCCGGTCATACTGTCGGACACACGTGAGGCCACCGTCGGTGGCTCGTTCGACCGGGAACGGGCGGTTCGCTGGCGTGTTCCCGACGAGCGTGTTCACGTACTTGTGTCCGACAGTATCAGTCGCCGCTGGCCTCCTCGACGCTCTCGTCGTCGACGCCGGGTGCCTGCTCGACGCCGACGTCCTCGGGTTCCTCGGTGCCGCCGACGACGACCTCGCCGTCGTCGGTCTCGACGTAGACGTCGTCGGCGAACCCGCCCTCGGCGTGGGGGTGTTCGGGGTCGTCGAGTTTCTCGGGCGTCGAGGGCGCCTCGGCTATCCCGTCGGACGGGCGGAACTCCCCGAGCGGGTCGTCGATGGTGATGCCGTGCCGCTCGAAGAAGTCACCGTAGCGCTCGTAGTGGTCCTCCAGTTCGTCGGCAGGGAACTCCATCATCTCGGTCCAGCCGTGGTTGTAGAAGTCGAAGTTAGCCTGGATATGGGTGACCTCGCGGGCCTGGGCCTCCGGGAACCCCGCTTCCAGGGCCCGGACGTAGGTGTCCATCGTCGCGTCGAAGAAGTCGTCGAGGTGGGCGCGCCGTTCCTCGGCGCGGTCGGCCTCGGCCTTGTCGAGGAACACGCGGGTGTGAAGGTTGACGAGCCAGTCGTTGGTCTTCTGCCCGACGACCGGCATCGTCAGCGCCTTCTTCGAGGCCCAGTGGCGCACGTTCTGGCGGATCTTCATGCGCGTCTCTGAGGACCGAACGCCCTTGAACGTCCCGCTCGTGAGGTCTCGACGCCCCTCGTGTATCCGCACGCTGGCGCCCGTCGCGGGGTGGCGCGAGCCCGCCGCGCGGACAACCGCGAATCCGCCGTGGGGCGCCTCATACTGTCGGACACACGCAATGCGGCCGTTCGATGACTGCGGGGTTTTCGTGACGGTCCATCCCCGAACAGCGGATCGCCCGTTCACGAACGTGTGTCCGACAGTATCAGTCACCCGAAGGAGTTCGGATAGCGAGCACGGCGATTGTGAACGATCAACACTCACAGATAGCAATCCACATTAACCACGGTTGCAAACTGTCCGTACATGAATCGTTCCCACGTCATCATCGGTGACGGGATCGCCGGGAGTTCGGCGGCGGAGACGATCCGTGAGGCGGACCCCGACGCCGACATCACGGTCATCACCGATGAAGGGGAGGCGCTGTACAACCGCATTCTTATCAAGGAGTTCGCGAAGGGCAAACTCCCCGAGGCGCCGATCTCGATCCACGAACCGGGCTGGTACGAGGAGCGCGACATCGACCTGGAACTGGACACCCACGTCTCGGACGTCGACACCCGGGACAACGTCTTGCACACGCACAGCGGCGACGAGTACGAGTACGACAAGTTGCTCGTCGCCACCGGCGGGACGCCGGCGAGCCTGGCGAGTTTCGGCATCGAGAACGCCGACGCCGAGGGCGTCCACCACTTCTGGACCTTCCAGGACGCCCGCGCCATCCGCGAGCACGCCGAGACCGCCGACAGGGGGATCATCGTGGGTGCAGGCCTGCTGGGCATCGACCTGGCAGCCATCTGTGGCGCACAGGAACTCGACGCCCATTACCTGATGCGCGGCGAGTGCTGGTGGCGCTACGCCCTCGACACGGACGGCGCGGAGATCCTCCACGACGCCATGCGCGAGAAGGGCGTCACGCCCGTCTTCGACTCGGGTGTCGACCGCTTCGAGACCGACGAGGACGGGCACGTCACCGCCGCGGTCGACCCGAGCGGGGAGCGTTTCGAGGGCGACTTCGCCGGCGTCGCCATCGGCCTCGATTTCAACACGGAGTTCCTCCAAGACGCGCCCGCCGAGACGAACGACGACGGCATCGTCACCGACGAGTTCATGCGGACCAACGACGAGGACGTCTACGCCGCCGGCGACATCACGTGGTTCTACGACACCATCCTGAGCGAGCACAACCAGAACGGCTCCTGGGGCTCGGCCAAAGAACAGGGGGCGACCGCCGGGACGAACATGGTCCGCGACCTCGAAGCGGGCGGCGTGACGGACGACCCCGAGGAGTTCCGCTGGGTCTCCTCGTACTCGATCACGCACTTCGACTTCCCCTTCCTCTCCTTTGGCCATCCGACGGAGGGTGACGACGAGGCCAGCCGCAAGTACAGCGACGCCGAGTGGCGCAAGATCGCCCTGAAGGACGGCAAGATCATCGGCGGCGTCCTCATCGGTGACCTCTCCCAGCAGTCGAAGCTCAAGAAGCTCATCCGCGAGGAGCGCGAAGTCGGCGACCACGTCGACAAGCTACTCGCCGAGGACATCGACATGGACGAACTCGAAGCCGTCGCTCCCGCCGCCGAGTAACCGAGCGACGGGTTTTCCGGCGTCTCGTCGCTTCACCTGCCGTCGCTTCGAAGACGTTTTCACTGCCCCTCACGGACGACGAGTCATGGATAGCGGCGGTAGCACGGACATGACGCTCGCCTTCGACCTGGAAGCGCTGCGCCTGCTCGCGTACCCCGACCGCGTATTTCAGGACGCCCGCCAGTGGACCGAGTACGTCGGCGTCGTCGCCGAGGAGCCCACCTACGTCGTGACGAACTTCACCCGCAAACACCGCATCCGCCAGGACTTCTTCTCCGGGCCGCGCAGCCGCGCCGAGAGCTTAGAGAACGTCAAGGCCCAGTTCGGCACCGACCGTCACGTCTTCGTCGGCGTCGACGACGAAGACGCCGACCTGGCCGACGAGGTCGACTGGGAGTTCCTGGACCTCGAGGACGCCGCCGCCGCGGCGGACTGGGAACTCGGCGAACCCGAGGAGCCCGAGGAGACCGCCGGCGACGAGGCGCGCGACGACTGGCCGTGAGGACTCATACTGTCGGACACGAGTACGTGAACACGCTCGCCGGGAACACGCTATCGAAACGCCCGTTCCCGGTCGAACGAGCCACCGACGGTGGCCTCACGTGTGTCCGACAGTATCACTCGACGACGTCCGGTTGGGCGTTCCACGGCCCGTCGACCGGTTCGACAGTCGCGCCGCTGACATCGAGCGAGAGGGCGTCTCTCGCAAAGGCGACGCCGGCCGCCACGTCCTGGTCACCCCCGTCGAAGTGCGTCGGGACGACGAACGGGTGGACGCTCGAGGGCTCCTCGTGGGCGTAAACCGCGACGGTTCCGGGACCAGTCCGAAACAGCATGAGATGGACTTGCCGCTCTGCCAGTGGCGATGTGCGATAAACCCACGAACCGGCCTCCGGTCGGTCGTCGAGAGTTTTGACACGGGAGAACGGATTCCGCACGAAGCCGTTCCGCCAGAGCAACCGCTCGACGTCGTCGAGTGCCATCGGCAGCGACCCGGCGTACTCCCCCGCTGCGACCGGTCTGGGGCCTGCCCGGTCGTCGAGTAGCGACCCGGCCACCCGAGAGACCCACCGACGTGCCCGCTCCAGGTACCGCCCCGACGGCCCGCAGTTCCATTCGGAGGGGAAGAGGTACGTCTGCGCGAACCCGACCGCGGCCACACAGCCCATCCCGACGGCCCCGAGTCTGCGTGTGATGCCGGTGCCCATCCTCTGACCCGCAGTACCCGGTACAGACAGTTAAATACGCGCTCTCGGAGCGGGAGGGCGGTCCTCGCAGCGGCGAGTCGAACGCGACCGGTTTCGGCGCTCGCTCATCCACGGGGTTCGACACATCGGACGCGTGCTCGAGGAACTCGTCGACGAGGACAGTCAGCGATGTGAGGTCGACGGCGTCGAGGAGGCGCTCGTCCGTCTGTCACCCGACACGCGCCACGCCGAGTTCGCACAGACGACCAAACTCACCACCAGCGAGATCGAATACGTCTACGAGTTCTACGAATCGACGCGGTTGATGCGGCGGGAACTCGAACGCCACCGACAGACTCGTTCCCGGTCGAACAGGCCCTCGAGCCGTGGCATCGCTTGTGGCCGACGGTGTCAGTTGTACTCGCGCCAGCGATACCCACATTCCTTGCACTTGAAAAATCTCGTGGGCGGTTCGTCGGCCGAGGCGGTCTGTTTGATCGTGTACCAGGCCTCGTCGTGACCGCACTCGTCGCAGTGGACGTCCTTCGCCGTGGGCTTGCCCTCGAAGCCGGTTCCCTCCTCGGTCTCGATGACCTCGTCGCCGCTCTGCTCGTCGGTACTCACGAACTCCGCCGCCCTGTCCTGGTCCTTCGCGACCGTCGTGCCACACGAGGAACACACCATCTCGTCGCCGTCGGCGTGCATCATGGACCCGCACTCGTCACAGAACTGCATGAGTGCACCAACTAGGGGCGCCAAGCCACAAGAAACAATCGCTACCACCTTTTCGTCGAGGGGGGTTCCCTCGCTCGACCTCCGACCTCGCTGCGGGGAACCCTCGGCGAAAACTCGCTTCGATCGGCGTGCGTTCTGCGTTCTGAACGGCACATCAGCCAGACCACTCTCAGGACGCCCGACGCAACGAACTACGCGGACATCCAGGAAACCTACTCGAACGTTTCGCCGAGTTCGCGACGTTCCCCGACGACAGGACAGTTCTCGACGCGCACGCCGTCCGTGCCGACGAACCGGAGTATCTCGGTCCCCTCGTGGGTACAGGACGTATCGGGCGGGGACGTAAAGTGCGGACACGTCTGGCAGAACCGACCCTTCGGGACCGTGACCGCGTCTTCGGGCACCGCCTCGCCGCCGTGCGTCGCCGCGGTGGGGTCGCCCGTCCTCTCGGCGCTCTCGGTGAACCGGTCCCAGACCGCGTCGGGGTCGACGCTGTCGACGTCGACGCGCTCGAAGGCGCTCCCGGACTCCTCGAAGGGGTCGCCGCGCGAGACGTCGACGTCGCCGAACGCGTCGGCCGCGACGTCGACCGTATCCGCGCCCGCTCCGTCCGGCCGGTCCTCGGCGTCCTGTTCGTGGCTGCCCTCGACTGGACGGTCCTCGATGTACTCGAAGGGGCCGGGGTCTCCGGAGGTGTCAGCGTCCGCGCCGCCACGGGTGCCAGCGTCGGGACGGTCGCAGGGGTCCTCGGACATGGGTCAGTCCCGGAGAGCGGCGTCGGGGGCGTCGCTGTCCTGGTCGCGGTCCTCCTCGCCGGCTTCCAGCTGTTTGGCGACAGTCAGTTTGGGCTTGCCGAACAGGCCACCGGGGAGTTCCACGTCGTTGACGGCCGTGCCGCAGTGGGGACAGCGCGGTTCGGAGAGCAACGCGATGTCGACCGCCTGGTCGCAGTTCTCACAGACCGCCCGGTCGACGTCGGCCTCGGCCGCCGACTGTTTCAGCGAGTCGACGGCGCGCCCGCCGCCCAGTTCCTCGTCGACCGCGTCCTTGAGGTCGCTGACGACCCACGCGACCGTCCGGAGTCGGTCCTCGACCTCGTCCAGTCGCTCGGTCGCGTCCTCGATGTCGGCCACGCGTGCCTGGAGGCGCTCGCGCTCCGACTCGCCGTCGTCGAGACGACTCGCGAAGTCATCGAGCTGGGCTTCGAGGTCCGCGACCGCCGCCGAGAGGTCCTCGAACTCCCGGTGGGAGTGGTCGGCCGGGGCCTTCCCGTCGGCTTCCCGTTTCACCTGTACGACGCGTTCGCGGACGTCCTGGATCTTCTCGTCGAAGTCGCGCTCGACGCGGCCGACCTCGGATTCGAGGCGGCTCTCGACGGCGTCGACGTCGTTCGCGGTGTCGACCTGCTCGGAGACCGCGCTCGCGATGTCGGGCAACCGGTCGGCGACCACGTTCCGGACCTCCGCCTCCACGTCTCCGGGCGACCCCACCGCGTCGTCGTCGAGTTGTGCGGCGGCACGGTACGAGGAGAGCAACTGGACGACGACGGTCTCGCGGTCGACGTCGAGTTCGGCCGCCTTCGCATCGAGCCACTCGTCCACGGCCGACGGGAGCCGGGCCGAGACCACCGACTCTTCCGAGGACTCGCTCGCCATTGGAGAGTGATCGCAGCGGTAGACGGATAAGGATTCCCCGCCCATTCTCGAAAATCGATATAGCTCACCCGTCGACGGTGCCGGATTAGCGGATCTTTCTGACGTCGCTGATATCGAACCCGTCGTCGCCGATCTCCGTCTCGAACTGGACGATGTCCTCGTCGGCGATAGACGAGAGGACGCCCCGGAACTGCTTGACGACGAGCGTGCGGGCGCGGGTGCTGCCGCCGCTGGCCCAGGAGAACTCCAGCGTACCGGCGACGCCGTCGAGCAACTGCCCGTACTCGGTGTCGGTGACCGTCTCGCGGTTGACGTGGACGAGGATGAGCCCGTTCCAGGCGTGGGCACCTTTCTGGAGACCCTTGACGAGGAAGGCGATGTCGGACCACTCGAGGGGCTGGTCGCGGCCGGCGGTGCTAACCAGGTCCGTCAGCGAATCGACGACGACGAGGTTACTTGTGGCGTGCTCGGACAGCAAACCGCCCAGCGTCCCGAGGATGTCCTCGCGTTCCTGGTGGGATCGCAGCTGGGTGATGTCCGCGGTCCGGTCGGCGTACCAGTCCCGCGGGATGGGACTCTGGTGGAAGTACTGCTCCGAGAGGTCGTGGAACGCGACGCCGTCGAACCCCGAATCGAGTATCTCGTCGTCCATCGTCAGGCTCATCTCGTCGGCGAGTTGCGTCGCCCCCGCGGTAAAGGAGACGTAGTGGACCTCCCCGGGGGGTGTGGCGTCCCGGGTCAAGTCACCGTAATAGAGGTCGTGCAGGTCCGGATCGGTCTCGGCGAGGGCGTTCATCAGTGCGCTCGTGTGCATGAACTCCCGCGAGCCCGCGCCCCCCTCGCCAGCGAGGAGGACGACGCTGCCCGGGGGAGTCCCCCCGCCGATCGTCGTGTCGAGCTGGCGGATGCCGAACGGGATCCGCTTCATATCCCTCCCAGGCAGCGGCCACTGCTTACCTGTTGTGCCCGCAGTTTCAGTCCTAATAACCGGCGACCACCACGCGAGGCGAGACGACTCGTCGGCGACGGTGGCCCGGCGTTCCGGGGAGTTGGCCCAGCGTGCCGGGGAGTTACGCGGGCCTTGTCACGAGTCGGTGACGGTCGCGCCCGCGTTCCGGGGCCTGGTCACGACCACCTCGCCTCCGACGCCCGTGTCGGCGAGCGCCTCGCGGGCGGTCTCGACGACAGCGTCCTCGTACTCGGCGTCGGTCAGCGCGTAGACGGTCGGCCCCCACGAGGACTGGCCGGTACCGGCGACAGCGGGGTCAGCGGAGAAACGGTCGACGAGGTCGCCCGCCGGCGGGCGGTAGACGCCCCCCTGTTCGTCGGCGTACCAGGCGCCGTTGAGGCGACCAAGCCGCGAGACAGCGTGTCCGAACACCGAACGGTCATCGCTCGCGGCCGCCGGGAGCAGTTCCTGCGTGACGAGACGGGCGATCTCGTCGGCGATCCCGGGGTCCGCACGCTCGACGACCGACCGCATGCTCTCGTCTTCGGCGTCGCCGCTCTCGCCCGCGGGCACGTCGGGGACTCCGAGGACGAACCGCCAGGACGCCGGCAGGTCGTGGCGAGCGACTACCGGCGGGACGCTCCACTCGCCGGTCTCGGGCGGCGCGGTCGTGAACAGCTCGGTGGGGTGACCGCCGTCGACGACGAACCCGCCCGCTTCGAAAGTCGCGACGCCGATGCCGCTCCGGCCCGCGCGGTCCAGGGCGGGCGCGTGCTCGCGGATGTCGACCTCCAGCCCGTAGGCACCGGCCACGGCGACCAGGCTCGCGAGCGCCAGTTGCGTGCCGCTGCCCAGACCGACGTGGCGCGGGAGCGTTCGTTCGACCGAGACGGCCACCCCGGGGAGGTCGAGGTGGGCGACGGCGCGCTCGACGTACGGTCGCGCAGCGTCGTCGTCACAGCTCACGTCCTCGGCCTGGTCGGCCGACACCGCGAGGCGAGGCTCGTCGACGGCGACGCCGACGCCGCCGTACAGGCGGTCGTGGGCCAGCGAGAGGTTCTGGAACCCGAAGTGGAGTCGCCCGCCGACCGAGACGCGAGTCCGGGTCATACCGACGGTAACGGGTCCGGGGCTAACCCCCTTTCGACAGTGGCTGGTGTCGCCGCCGTCGGGCGCGCGCGCGTGGCGTCGAGTGTGACGACGTGACGCTCAGGCCAGCGACAGGGGTTCGCCCGGCGGCCCGCCGGGGAGTTCGTCGCGGCCGTGTGGCGCGGTAAAGTCCAGGTCGGGGCCGCGCGCGACGATGCGCTTCGGGTTGACCGACTCGTGGGTCGTGTAGTAGTGTTCCGTGATGTGGTCCATGTTCACCGTCTCGGCGACGCCGGGCGTCTGGTACAGGTCCCGGAGGTACGGCCAGAGGCTGTCGTACTCGTGGACCGCCTGCACGTTGCACTTGAAGTGCGTGTGATAACTAAATACAGTACATTGAGTAAAGTTTATTGTCCAGGGGGAGAGATAGCCGAGGTATGACGACCCACCGAGAGGAGTATCAAGAGGCACAACGGACGCTACAGCGTGCTGTTGAAGAGGGCGCCGTCACCGAGGCCGACCACGACCGGATTCGCGAGCTGTGCCAGGCATACGACCCGGAGAACATGAGCGTGCAGGTGTCAGACCGGGGCGACAGTTCGAACGACACCAAGGCCAAGAAGTCGAGCACGCTGACCTACTGGACGGGACATCTCAAACGCGCGGCCGAACGGCTCGGAATGGACGGCTATGAGACGGCGCTGTCCGAGGCAACAGCCGACGACATTAACGAGTTCATGTCCGATCTGCGAACCGGGAAACACCCCGCCGTCAAAGACAGCGGGTTGAAAAACAACACAATCCGTAACGAGCAGGGGTGTCTTCGAAAGTTCTATCGCTATCACGACGATCTCGGTGTCGACCCCGACGACATCGTACTCATTAACGGCGACGACACCGAGGTTGACGACCGCGACATGCTCACCAAAGACGAGATCGACCGGATCCGGCAGGCGGCGGCCCACCCCCGTGACCTGGCGATTTTCGATCTGTTGCTCTATACTGGCCAGCGGAACACCGCGATCCGTTCGCTCCGTCTCAAGGACATCGATCTCGACGAAGGGGTCTACTATCTGAATGACGAGATTGAGGGGCTGAAAGGTGCGGACGAAAACGGGAGCAAGCGGCCGCTGTTGGGCGCTGTCGGGTCGATCCGGGAGTGGCTTCGGTATCACCCCTTCCCTGACAACCCCGACGCCTATCTGATCACGCCGAAACCGCGCTATTCGAGTCCCGATCCCAGCGAGATGGTGTCGCGAAACACGCTGCAGTACGCGATGAAAAAGATCAAAGAGAAATCCGGTGTCGGCAAGCCGATGCACCCCCACGCGATCCGGCACAACTTCGTCACGATCGCGAAACGCGAGTACGGGATGGACGACGCGACCGTGAAACATCTCATCGGCCACGCACCCGACTCGAAGGTCATGGAGACGACGTATTCACACCTCTCCGACGAGGACCACATCAAGGCCGCCGAAGAGGCCGCGGGCGTCCGCGAGCCCGAGGACGAAAGTAGTCTGTCACCGGACATCTGTCACTGTGGCGAGCCACTCCCCGAGAATGCCGCGGCGTGCCCACGGTGTGGGACGGTATTCCGGCCCGACGCACAGGCCGCACAGGAGCAAATTGGCGAGCAAATGAAAGACTCCTACGCGGAGACCGATCCCGGGAGTGACACCCAAGAGAAGGTCGACAAACTGGATGAGCTTCTCAACGACCCCGAGGTGAAAGCGGCATTGCTTGAAAAGCTCGACGGTGAGTAACGGCCACGTTCACCCATGTTATCGTACAGACTGCACGAAAGACTCTAGTTTTTAAGTCATCTACGCCCCGGTACGGATGAT
>JAZKRZ010000088.1:0-12575 GCA_036626395.1 Haloarculaceae archaeon | reverse complement strand
CGCCGGGACGGGCCTGCCCGAGCAGCGCGTTGAGGTTGGCGCCGTCGTAGTACAGCAGGCCGCCGGCGTCGTGGACGATTTCGGCGGCCGCCTCGATGTCCCGCTCGAACAGCCCGAGCGTGTTGGGGTTCGTCAGCATCAGGGCCGCCGTCTCCGGCCCGGCCGCGGCCTCGAGGGCGTCGAGGTCGAGTCGACCGTCGTCGGCGCTCGGGAGTTCGACGACGTCGAAGCCCGCCATGGCCGCGCTCGCGAAGTTCGTCCCGTGGGCGCTGTCGGGCACGACGATTTCGGTGCGCTCCTCCCCGTTGTCCTCGTGGTAGGCGTTGGCAACGAGCACGCCCGCGAACTCGCCGGCGGCGCCGGCGGGCGGCTGGAGCGAGACGGCGTCCATGCCGCCGATCCGTCCGAGGTAGTCACTGAGCCCGGCCATCACCGCGAGCGTGCCCTGGACCGTCGCCGGCTCGCGGTCCGGATGCACCGCCGCTGACGGCCGGGCCGCCAGGTCCTCGGTAAACGGCGGATTGTACTTCATCGTACACGACCCCAGCGGGAAGGGGCCGCTCTCGACGCCGTAGTTCATCTGCGAGAGCCGGGTGTAGTGCCGGGCGACCTCGGGTTCGGCCAGGTCCGGGAGTTCGAGTGAGTCCCGCGTGAGGTCCTCGGGCAGCCCGGCCGCCGCGGCGTCGATCTCGACCCCCGTCCGGTCCCGGCAGTTCCAGCGAATCGCGCGTCAGGTCGTCTGGGAGCGGACTGCCCGCCTCGTCCCCGTCGTCTGCGTCGCCCTCGTTCTCGTCATCCGCACCGATTTCCACGCGCGTGGTGTCCTTCTCGGCCAGGAGCGGCTCGTAGACGCCGTCGCGCGTCCAGCGCGCCTGGTCGTAGGTGCTGTACTCGCGGTCCGGGCTGGCCGTGTCGTCTCCGGCGTCGTCGCTCATCTCAGGCCACCTCCTCCATCGCGGCGACGAAGCCGTCGACGGCGTGTGCGTCCGCGTCCGTCACGCAGACCTGGACCCGGTGCTCGCCGACGACGTGGACGGCGTACCCTTCCCGTTCGAGGTCGGTCGCGACCGCCCGCGCGGGCTGGTCGGTGTGGGCCTGGAACTCCCGGAAGTGATGGCGGTCGTGGACCGGTGCCCGGACCCCTCGCACGTCGTCGAGGCGGTCGGCCACCTCGCGGGGGAGACGCACGCACTCCTCGGCGAGGTCGACGAGTCCGTCCGGGCCCAGGAGTGCGGCGTGGACGGCCGCCCGGAGCGCGAGCCACGCCTGGTTCGTGCAGATATTGCTCGTCGCCCGTTCCTTCCGGATGTGCTGTTCGCGGGTCTGGAGCGTCAGCGTGTACGCTCGCCGCCCGCGCGCGTCCTCGGCCGCGCCCACGAGCCGTCCGGGAACCTGCCGGAGGTACTCCTCGCGGGTGGCGAACAGGCCCAGCCCCATGCCGTAGGCCGTCCCGAGCCCCAGCGCGTCGGCCTCGCCGACGACCACGTCGGCACCGACGTCGGCCGGCCGCTCCAGGAGCGCCAGCGCCACCGGGTCCGAGCCGACGACGTAGAGCGCGTCGTGGTCCTCGGCGACCGCGCCGACTGCCGCCAGGCGCTCCTCGATGGCGCCACAGACGGTCGGCGTCTCCGCGTAGACCATCGCGACGTCGTCGCCGGCACGCTCGCGCAAGCCCGCGACGTCGGCGATACCGCCCTCGGTGGGGTAGGTCTCGACGGTCAGACCGGGCCCGCGGGTGTACTGGTCGAGCGTGGCGCGTTTCCCCTCGCGCAGGTTTTCGGGGACGAGCACGCGCTCGCCCGACACCGACCGCACCCGCTGGGAGAGCGTCGCCGCCTCGCCGAGCGCCGTCGCCGCGTCGTACATCGAGCAGTTCGCCACGTCCAGGCCCGTGAGGTCGACGAGTATCGACTGGTACTCGAACAGGGCCTGCAGGAAGCCCTGCGCGACTTCGGGCTGGTACTGCGTGTAGGAGGTGAGAAACTCCTGGCGGCGCGCGACGTCGTCGACCAGCGACGGGACGTAGTGCGCGTAGTGACCCCGCCCGAGAAACTCCGTCAGGTCGTCGGTCCGGTCGAGCGCCCGGCCGACCTCGCGGCGGACCGCCTGCTCGCTCCGGGCGTGGATGTCGAACTCGCCGTCGAACCGCACCGGCGCCGGGATATCGAACAGCGCTTCCTCGCTGTCGACGCCGACGGCATCGAGCATGGCCGCCGTCTCGGCGTCGGTGTGGGGCGCGTACGGGCTGCCCTGCGTGTTCCGTGTCATGCCAGATGTGAGTTGCCCACTCCTATCGGCCGGTGGCACATAGACCTGCCCCTTCGAGCGGTTCCCGGACCCGCCCGTTTTCCGCCCGCCGCGACCGACGCCGCCAGGCCGTCGTCCCGGTTCACGCTCGCCCGCTCGCCACACCGCGGCAGTTCACGTCGCGTCGGCCCGCCGTCGAGCGCGACAGCGTCACTCCCACCGTGCCAGCGCGTCGGCGCCAGCGAACCCGCCCTCGTGGGACGGGTCGTTCGCGATACCGAACAGACGGTTGTACTTCGCGAGCCGCTCGGAACGGGCGAGCGACCCGATCTTTATCTGTCCGGCGTCGCGAGCGACCGCCAGGTCCGCGACAGTCGCGTCACACGTCTCGCCCGACCGCGCCGAGACGACCGGCGCCCACCCCGCCGACCGCGCGGTCTCGACCACCCGGAGCGTCCGCGTCAGCGTCCCCGCCTGGTTGGGCTTGACGATGAGGCCGTTGGCCGCGCCCGCCTCGACGCCGCGAGCGAGTCGCTGCCGGTCCGTCGCGACGAGGTCGTCGCCCAGCAGTTGCACCCGGTCCCCGACGCGGTCGGCCAGGCGTTCCCACCCGGTCCAGTCGTCCTCGGCGAGCGGGTCCTCGACCGAGACGAGCGGGTACTCCTCGACCCAGCGGGCGACGAGGTCGACCATCCCCGCCCGGTCGAACCGCCGGTCGAGGCTCCCGAGGACGTACGTCCCGTCCTCGTGGAAGTGCGTCGCCGCCACGTCGACCGCGAAGGCGACGTCCTCCCCGGGTTCGAACCCGGCGTCGCCCACGCTCGCGAGCAGCAACTCGAACGCGCCGTCGACGGTGTCGACGCCCGGTGCGAACCCGCCCTCGTCGGCGACGAGCGGGCGCTGTCCCCGCTCGAGGACTCGCTCGCGTGCGGCCGCCCGGACCGCCCAGGCCGTCTCGACCGCCGCCGGATACGTCCCCGCACCGACGGGCACGACCAGGAAGTCCTGTATCTCGATGCCCCCCCGGGCGTGGAGGCCGCCGCTGAACACGTTGACCATCGGGAGCGGGAGCGCCCCCGGAGACCCCCGTCCATCGTCGAGCAGTCCGTCGGCGAGGTACCGGTAGAGCGGTTCACCGACTGCCTCGGCGGCCGCGTGCGCGACGGCTCCCGAGACGCCGAGGACGGCGTTGGCTCCGAGTCGCGAGAGGTCGTCGCGCCCGTCGCGGTCTTCCAGCGCGGCGTCCACCCCCGTCTGGTCAGTGACGTCGCGGCCCCGAACGACCGGCGCGAGTTCCGCCCGGACCGCCCGGACGGCCTCGCGGACGCCCCGCCCGCCGTACCGGTCGCCGCCGTCCCGTCGTTCGACGGCTTCGTGGGCGCCCGTGCTCGCCCCCGACGGGACGGTGAACGTCCCGGTCGCGTCGCCGGCGGTCACGCGTACCCTGACCGTCGGATCCCCGCGGGAATCGAGCACCTCCCACGCCGCGACGCCGTCGACCGTCGCCGACTCGCCCGTCACAGCGTCTCACCCGCCTCGCGGGCCGCCGCCGCGAACCCGCCGAGCGTCTCGACCTCGTCCCGCAGCGCTCGTTTCGCCGTCGCCCTGAGCGCGTCCGCGACCGCTCCCTCGTCGACGTATTCGACCGGCGACTTGCCGTCGACCCGTGCGAGCATGAGCACCCCCAGTTCGGCCACCGTCGCGCGCTCGACGTCCCACGGGACCCGCTCGTCGTAGGCCTCCCAGAACGCGAACGCCGCGTCGACGTACTCGGACCGGGCTTCGTGGTGGTACACGGACTTGATGAAGAGGTGGTTCAGCATGAACGCGGCGTCGAACGCCGGGTCGCCCCAGTGGGCCACCTCGAAGTCGATGACCCAGGGGACTGCCCCGTCGGCGCGGTCGACGAGCACGTTCTTCGGGCTGTAATCGCCGTGGACGAGCGTCCGTTTCACGCCGGTCACCCGGTCGACCTCGGCCGCGATGGCGCCGGCCACGTCGGAGTGGCGCTCGGCGACCGTCCGGTGGTACGGGTCGAGGCGGAGCTGTTCGAAGGGCCGCTCGCTGGCGAACGTCTCGCGCAACTCGTCGTCGCCGGCGGCGGCCCGCTGGACGGCCCCGAGCACCCGGCCGAGCGTGACCGCGACGGTCCGGTCGACCGTCCCGTCGAGGAGTTCGCGTTTCCACGTCGTCGCGCCGGCGGGCGCACACTCGAAGGCGACGACGTGGTCGCTCCGGTTCTCGTACCCGACCGCCGGAACGCGTGCGTCGAGGTCGGCGCTCGCGACGGCGTTCGCGTACGCTCGCGCGGCCGCCGCCTCGTTGTGCACCCGGTCGACGTCTGCGGGCCAGTCGGCCCCGACCGCCAGGTTCGCCAGCGGTTGCTTGGCCACGAGGCACTCGCCGTCCCAGCGCACCTCGACGACGCGATTGGAGACGCCACCGCCCAGCGACCGGGTCTCGACCCGGGCCTGCGCGGGGACCACGCCCCGGTCGCGCAGATACGCCCCGGCGGTCTCGGCCGTGAGTTCGCCGACGTCGGACATACTCCCTGGTACGGTTGGGGGGCACTACTTTCGTCCGATACCAGCAGGTCACTCCGTCACCCGGTATTCTCTGCCGCCTGCGAGACGACCCACGTTTTTGTTACGTCCCCTCAGAGAACGGGTATGGAAACCGTCGCGAGCGACGACCCGATGATAGACGCCGAGCGAATCGCGGGGGAACTGGGGGAGACGGCGTCGGTCCGCACCGCGGACATGACCACTGTCGAGGGGACCATCGAGGCCGCCCGCGACGCCGAGGCCCTCGTGGTCGGCGTCCGGACGCCGGTCACGGACGCGGTCCTCGACGCCTGTGAGAGCCTCGGGGTCGTCGCCCGCGCCGGCGTCGGCATCGACAACATCGACGTCGGGGCGGCCGCCGAACGCGGCGTCGTCGTCACGAACGTCCCCGACTACTGTACCGACGAGGTGGCGACCCACACGGTCGCGTTCGCGCTGGCGTGTGCCCGGTCGCTGGGTCAGTACGACCGCGACGTCCGCGCCGGCGGCTGGGACTTCCGCGCCGGCGGCGAGGTCCACCGCGTCCAGGGCGCGACCGTCGGCTTCCTCTCGTTCGGTCCGATCGCCCGCCGGGTCCGCGAGCAACTCCGGGGGTTCGACGTCACCGCGCTCGCCCACGACCCCTACGTCGACGCCGGGGAGATGGCCGACCACGACGTCGAGAAAGTCCCCTACGAGGGACTGCTCGACCGCTCGGCGGTACTCTCGGTCAACGCGCCGCTGACCGACGAGACGCGGAACATGGTCGACGCCGACGCCTTCGCCCGACTCCCGGACCACGCCGTCGTCGTCAACACCGGGCGCGGCGGCGTCGTCGACGAGGACGCCCTGGTCGCGGCGCTCGACGCCGGCGAGATAGCCGCCGCGGGCCTCGACGTCCTCGCCGAGGAACCGCCGACCGACTCCCCCCTCTTCGACCGCGACGACGTCTTCCTCAGTCCCCACGCCGCCTGGTACTCCGTCGAGGCGAGGCGCGACCTGAACGAGAGCGTCGCCGCCAACCTCCGCGCGGTCGCGAACGGCGAGACGCCGCCCGACCGTATCGACCCCGACCTGGACTGGGCGTAATACTGTCGAACACAAGTGAGGCCACCGTCGGTGGCTCGTTCGACCGGGAACGGGCGGTTCGCTGGCGTGTTCCCGACGAGCGTGTTCACGTACTTGTGTCCGACAGTATAAGGGGACGGTCCGCCCCCGGTCGTGCGCTCTCGCACGGTGCTGTCCGTCGTTTCCGGGTCGACCGCACGGGGTCGCGTGGACCCGGTAACCAGTCACAGCGATCCGCGTCAGTCGGTGACGTCGATGCGCGTACCGGGGGGCTCATCCCCCTCGGCCACCGGGAGTCGGACCTCGAGGACGCCGTCCTCGTACGACGCTGTCACGGCGTCGGCGTCGACCCGGTGTGGGAGGCTCAGGTGGCGGTTGTAGACGCGTGTCTCGCCGTCCTCGTGGTGTTCGGCCGAGACGTGGAGGCGCGAGTCGTGCCAGCGCACATCGATGTCCGCCGCGTCGTAGCCCGGCATGTCGATACAGACCTCGTAGGCGTCGTCGGTCCTGTAGAGTTCGACTTCGTGGTCGGGAACGTGGGTCATGGTGCTCGCACGCGGGCCTACGTGGTCGGCGTATTTCAAGCGCGTCGCCCGTTCCCAGTCGCCGGGAGACCCGCTGGCGGGCCCCGGGGTCGCCCCGGGGGCGGTTCCCGGGATCCGGGACGCTTCGATTCCTTTTACCGCGGCCACCACGACGTCCCGGGTAGAGGCCGGTATGTACGACGACATCCTCTTTCCGACCGACGACAGCGTCTCGACGGAGGCGACGACCGAGCATGCCCGCGAGATCGCGTCCGGGCGCGATGCGACCGTCCACATCCTCTACGTGATCGACGACCGCTCGTTTCTGACTCTGGACGAGGAGATGCAGGCGGAGGTACTCGACGAACTTCGGGCGGACGGCCGGGCGGCGACCGACGCCGTCGCCGCCGAACTCGCCGGCGAGGGTATCGAGGTCACGACCGCGCTCGCCCGCGGCGACCCCGCCGACGAGATCCTCGCGTACGCCGACGAAGCCGGGATCGACCTCATCACGATGGGCACCCGCGGCGGCGATTACTCCGAGAACATGCTCGGGAGCACGGCCCAGGCTGTCGTCTCCGGGGCGTCCGTGCCGGTCCTGACCGTCCCGCTCGACGAGGCGTGACCTCCATCCGGTGAGGGCCCCCAGTCGGCGGTCGACGGCCATCCGGGGTTCCCGGATAGCCTCCTTATCCCTCGCGGACGAGCGGTTCGTACCAGTCGCGGTTCTCGCGGTACCACGCGATGAACTCGCGGACGCCCTCGCGGACCGTCCGGGAGGGCTCGTAGCCCAGCAGGTCGTTGGCCTTGTCGATGTTCGCGTGCGTGGCGTCGGCGTCGATGTCGTAGCCCTCGGTGTATTCGATCTCGAGGTCGGGGGCGAGTTCGTCCCGGACCGTCTCGGCGAGTGCCTGGATCGTGATCGTGCCGGTGCTGCCGACGTTCAGGACCTCCCCGTCGGCCGCGTCGTCGGTGAGCAGCGCCCGGTTGACGTCGACGACGTCGTCGACGTACGTGAAATCGCGGACGATAGAACCGTCGCCGTAGACGACGGGCGGGTCGCCGTTTATACAGCGAGAGACGAAGTTCGAGACCGCCATGTTCGGGCGCATCCGCGGGCCGTAGACGGTGAAATACCGGAGCGCCACGGCGGGGACGCCGCGCTGTCGGGCGTGGACCATCGCGTAGCGCTCGCCGGCGAGTTTCGAGGCGCCGTAGGCGCTGACCGGCGTCGTGGGGTGGTCCTCGTCGTAGGGGAGATACCGGGGTTCGCCGTACACCGACGAGGAACTCGCGCAGACGAACCGCTCGAGGTCGGCGTCCTCGGCCGCCTCGAGGAGGTTGAGCGTCCCGTCGACGTTCACCTCGTGGTACTTCCGGAAACTGTAGTCGGTGCGCACGCCCGCCTGGGCGGCGTGGTGATAGACGCAGTCCGCCTCGGCGACCAGACTCGCAGTCAGGTCCCGGTCGCGGACGTCGCCCTCGACGACCGTACAGGACCCGTCGCTCGATTCGGCCGCCGCCTCGACGGCCTCGACGTTGTGTTCCTTGAGCCCGACGTCGTAGTAGGGGTCGAAGTTGTCGAACACGACGACGTCGTGGCCCGAACGGACGAACCGCTGGGCGAGGTGGCCGCCGATGAACCCCGCACCGCCGGTGACGAGGATGTCCATACCGGCTACCAGACCGGTCCGGCATAAAAATGGTGTCAGTTCGCCCGCGCGCCGCCGTCGCGACGACCCCGGGTGCGCTCGTCGCACTCCGGTGATTGGGGCGTCGTCCGCGGACGCCTGTATCCCCCGGGCGTTCGACTCGAAACACCCGCCCGACTCGCGCGTCGAACCGGGCGACCGGTTCGGCTCACGCGAACGCCAGCGGCACCATCACGAGGACGCCGACGGCGATCCCGCCGGCGAGTTCGCGCCGGCCGCCGCCGGGCAGGCTCTCCCCGCGTTCGAGCGCCTCCGGGACGAACTCCGTCGCGACGAGATACACCATCGCGCCCGCGGCGAAGCCGAAACCGAAGGGGAGAAACTGCTCGGCCAGCGTCACGAAGTAGTAGGCCAGCACCGCACCCAGCGGCTGGGGAAGGCTGGAAAACACCGCCCACCAGACCATCCGCCACTCGCTGACGCCCATCGACCGCAACGGGATCGAGACCGCGACCCCCTCCGGGACGTTGTGGACCGAGATGGCGAGGGTCATGAACACCGCGAGCACCGGCAGGCTCAGGCCCGCGACCGATACCGTCGCCAGGCTCGGGTCGTCGATCCCCAGTTCGGCGAAAGAGACCCCGACCGCCACGCCCTCGGGGAAGCTGTGGACCGTGAGGATGCCCAGGATGAGCACGAGTTTCCGGAAGTCGGCCTCCTCGTACTCGCGAGCGTCGAACTCCGCGTCGACCAGGACGTCGTGCCCGACGACCACCAGTCCGACGCCAGCGAGTACCCCCGGCCCGACCGCGACGGCGGCGTCGAGTGCCGACCCGTCGACGACTGCCAGCCCCTCCCGGACGAGGCCGAACACCGACGCCGCGACCATGATCCCCGAGGCCAGCCCCCACAGCATCACGTTCCAGCGGTCCCCGATCTCCTCGACCAGGAAGAAGGGAACCGCGCCCAGGCCCGTCGCCAGCGCCGTCAACAACCCTGCCACGAAGACCAGCCCCAGGTTCGCGAGCGTCCCTGCCATACCCGACGGTTGGGCCGTCCGACCCCTAAATGTTATCACTAATCTGATTGTTTTTGGGGGACCTAAAGCCGACGGCGGGGAACGACGGTCGTGGTCGGGGCATCCCGACCGCGGTGTGCGACCGCGTCTCAAGAGCCTTATATTCGAACTAGGAAGTTTCCGTCCTATGTGGTGAGATATAAATACTGGGCGCGGGGATAGACCGACAATGACACTGACAGAGCGCGACGCGACTGCGGCGGACGCGACCCCGGAGACGGGAGTCGACAGCTACCGCGTCGTCGACCCGATGGACCGGACGGGCCGGATGACGGTGAAATCGACTGACGGGACGACCTACACTGTCGTCGGGACCGGCGACGCGCGGGTCAGCAGACGGCTCCGGGACCGCGCGCCGGGCGCCACGGTGCGCCTGGAACTGGGCCCCGCCCCGAGCGACACGGGCCACGTCGCAGTCCGTGTCAAGGCCGGCGGCCTGCCCCCGCTATAACGCGGCCCGCACGCGCCCCTCGCCCGGGTGCCACGATTCGAACCACTCTTCCGTCCCAGGTGCGTCACAACTCGAACCGCTCGACGGTCGTGTACGTCGGACCGTCCGAACCGAGCACGCTCTCTTTCAACCGGACCTCGTCGACGCGTACCGTGCCCAGCGTGGGGTCGTCCTCGCGCACCCGCTCCTGGACGAGTTCCTTCCCCCCGGCGTGGTCCATCCGCGCGACGGTCGCGTGCGGCGTGAACTCGTGGTCCTCCTCGTCGAACCCCATCGCCACGGTGCGCTCCTCGACAGCCTCGTGGAGCGTCGTGAGCTCGTCGCCTCCCCTGCCGGCACCGACCCAGACGACGCTGATGTAGTCCAGGCTGGGGAACACGCCAAGCCCCGCGACCGTCAGGTCGAACGGACCGACGCCGGCGTCCTCGACCGCAGTCGCGAGTTCGTCCTCGAGTCCGGGGAGTCGCTCGGTGTCGGTGTCGCCGAGGAACTTCAGCGTGACGTGGGCCTGCTCGGGGTCGGTAAAGCGCAGCCCCGAGGCGTCCGCGAACCGTTCCTGGACCGCCCCCACCTCGTCGGCCAGCCCGTCGAGGTCGACGCTGACGAACAGTCGCTTGCTCATGCCGACTTCTCGGTCGGCTATCGGTTTGAGTCCACCGCCCCCGGTCGACCACCGGGTGACCCGGCAGCAACAGGATTACGTTTCCGGCCCGTCATTTTCGGGTATGTCCCACGCCGCCCTCCGGCGAACGATCCGTCGCTGTACCGCTGTGATCGCCGCCCTGCTGAGCATCGGGTTTGCGGGCAGCGTGTCCTGGTTCGACGGGCGCCCCCTGGCGCTCCTCGCGGTGTTGTACCTGCTCGTCAGCGGCTTTCTCGGACTCGCGCGGCGCCACGACGAGCGTCTCGGACTGCGCGAACCCGACGGCGGGTCCGAAACCGATTCCGCGTCCTGACCGGTCCTGGCTGTGGCTCGGGCGGCCGTATCGGTCGCCGCCGGGACGTAGCGCTTAACCATGCCGCTCGCCTACGCGATACCATGACTGACGAGCGGGACGACCACGACCACGAGTTCTCCTCCGGGCAGGGCTTCGACGACCCCTACGAGGGGTTCGACATCGACCCGCCGGAGTTCAACGTCGACGCGGACAAGGTCGACCCCGTCGACTCGCGCGTGCTCACGGACGAACTCGACCGGCGCAACCTCGCCGGCGACGACGTCGACGTCGACCAACTGCTCGAGGTGGGGCTCAGTTACATCGGGATCAACCGCTACGAGCAGGCCACCGAGGCGCTCGAACGGGCCGCCCGCTTCGCCGAGGACGAGCGCATCGAACAGGAGGCCTGGACGAACAAGGGCGCCGCCCACGCCGAACTGGAGGAGTGGGACGCCGCCATCGGCGCCTACCGCGAGGCCCTGAACATCGACGACGAGTCCGAACACGCCGCCACCGCCGAGACCAATCTCGCCTTTGCGCTGTGGGAGTCGGGGCGCACCGAGCAGGCGCTCGAACACGCCGAGCGCGCCGTCGAGATCGACCCCCGGTTCGCCCAGGGCTGGTACAACCGGGGCTTCTTCCTGCTGGAGCGGGGCCTCGCGGAAGACGCCCGCAACGCCTTCGACAACGCCATCAGGCTGGGCTTTCGCAACGCGGAAGTCATCGAGGAGAAGGCCCGTGCGCTGGAGGAACTCGGCGAGTACGACCGCGCCGAGGAACTCGCCGAGGAGGCCGACGAACTCCGCCAGCAGGCCGAGGCCGAACTCGTCGAATAGATGTTGCTCAACGAGCGCGACACCGACGAGGGGTTGCTGGTCTCGGTCTGTGACCCGGAGGACCTGGGGGAGACCTTCGAGAGCGGCGACGTCTCCCTGACGGTCGACCCCGCCTTCTACGAGGGCGAGGAAGCGACCGAGGAGGAAGTCGTCGACAGCCTCGCTCGCTGTGCGACGGCCAACCTCGTCGGCACCGAGTCCGTCGCGCTCGCCGTCGAGCACGGCTTCGTCGACGAGGCGAACGTCCTCGACATCGACGGCACCCGCCACGCGCAACTGCTCTGGATGTAACCGGGAGCCGGTCCGGTCGCGACGGGGCGAACGCGACCGGCCGTTGGGGTCGCCCGTTTCGGAAACGACCAAACAGAGTTCGTCCGAACCGAAGGAAAGTTGGCCGTCGAGAGCGTTGGTGTCGGTAATGGGACTGTCAGAACCGGAGACGCTAAACGTCGAGCGGATACGCGAGGACTTCCCGGTCCTCCGGCGGGAGTTCGGCGGCGAACAGCTCGTCTACCTCGACAACGCTGCGACGAGCCAGACGCCCGAACCGGTCGTCGAGACCATCGCCGACTACTACCGCCACACCAACGCCAACGTCCACCGGGGTCTCCACCAGCTCAGCCAGGAGGCCTCGGTCGCCTACGAGGACGCCCACGACCGCGTCGCCGACTTTATCGGCGCCGACGGGCGCGAGGAGGTCGTCTTCACGAAGAACACGACGGAGTCGCTGAACACCGTCGCCTACGCGTGGGGGCTCGCCGAGCTGGGTCCGGGCGACGAGGTCGTCATGACGGAGATGGAGCACCACGCCGCCCTCGTGACCTGGCAGCAGATCGCCAAGAAGACCGGCGCCGAGGTGAAGTACGTCCGCGTCGACGACGAGGGCTACCTCGACATGGACCACGCGCGCGAACTCGTCACCGACGACACCGAGATGCTCTCGGCCGTCCACGTCTCGAACACCCTCGGGACGGTGAACCCGGTCTCGGACCTGGTCGACCTGGCCCACGACCACGACGCGCTCGCGTTCGTCGACGGCGCCCAGTCGGTGCCACACATGCCCGTCGACGTCGGGGGGATGGACGCCGACTTCTTCGCCTTTTCGGGCCACAAGATGTGTGGCCCGACGGGTATCGGCGTCCTCTACGGGAAAGAGCACCTCCTCGAGGAGATGCAGCCCTATCTCTACGGCGGGATGATGATCTCGAAGGTCACCTTCGAGGACTCGACGTGGCACG
>JAZKRZ010000087.1:0-12586 GCA_036626395.1 Haloarculaceae archaeon | reverse complement strand
GCACGTCTACTGGTGCGTCTGCGCTCCCCGACGTGGGCGAGGAACGCAGGCTGTGTTGTCGCTTCCGCATATACCGCAGTCCGATGTTTTTCGCGCCGTTGTAATCCGCGTTGATTTCATACCCACACTTCAGACACAGGAACTGTTCGCCATCCCGGTTGTCTTCGTGGGTAAAGCCACAGTCAGTGTGCGAACACCGTTGACTCGTGTGATCTGGCTCGACCTGTTCAACCGCGATACCACGTTCTGGAGCTTTGTACTTGACATACTCAACGAGACGGCGGAATGCCCAGACATGATGCCAGTTAGCTTGAGGAAGGCGTTCTCGGATATCCGTCAACTCCTCGAACACGATCACGTCGCAGTCGTGTGCACCCGCTTCGTCAACAATCTCGTTGGCGACCGTATGGATGTACTGTTTCCGCCATGCTCGCTCACGTTTTCCAAGTCGAAGCACGGCGTTGTGAGCCGCTTGTGTGTCACGTTGTTGTATCTCCGCTCGGCGTGTCTCGAACTCCTGAATCCAGTGGTCGTACTCGTCACCCTTCCAGAACGTGCCAGTGCTGGCGACGGCGAGACTGTTCACACCGAGGTCGATCCCGAGGACGGTTTCGTGCCCGGTATCGTCCGAAACCTCGATTTCAATGCCTTCACCGCTTGAATCTACCTTCCGCGTTTTGACGTGGAAGTAAAACTCGTCGGTGGCTTGGTCGTACTGGAGCGTACTCGTCCGAAATTCGTAGTCTTCCGAGAGGACATACTCTTCATATGGGGTTGGACTATCTGCTGGCAGCTCGAAGTTACACTCGATGGGGCCATTCAGGGTTGAGAGTGAGATTTTGTTGCGGTAGAACGTGGCGCTGCGCTTGTCGTACACTATGCTCCACGAAGTAAACTCTGGCTTGTTCGTTCGCTTGCCCTGTTTCCAGCGGTCAACGCCACTGTCAACGGCGTGGACGGCACGCCGGATGGCTTCTTGGACGAGATTGGCTGTGAGGTCTGTCTCCTCGCGGAGTCGGTCGTACAGCGCGTCTCTCGCTTTCACATTCGAGGTGATACAGTCCTCATAGTCGGTGTTGTCCCAGCAGTAGTCACTGGCCTCATTTGCGCAGTACAGGAATTGATTGGCGGTTTCGTGGAGGTCGTCATGGGACTCCTCGGAGACTACGAGTTTGACCGGCGCGGTACGTCTGACCTCCATATTTCAGGTGCTTGTTCGACGGTAGTTAATGATTTGGGGGTCAAGCGGCTGCTATCTCGTGGGTTTTGTCATGGAGCGTCGGCTTCCTCCCCGGCCTACTCGCTTCGCGCTTCCGACAAGTCGGAAGCCCTCGCTCCTTGAGGCCGGGGGCTCCGCCTCGAAACTGCTGAACCCGCCCGTCACGGGTCGTCGGTGCCGGGGACCCGCAAGCGGACCAGTTTTCGACCGGCCAGTCACACGCCGGCGAGCCGTCGGCCGACGCCGTAGGCGAGGCGATAGACCGGCCGCAGGAAGTAGTTGCACATGCCGGCGAGGCCGACGAGGCCACCGAGCGCCTGGAGTTCCCCGGGCGTCGCGTCGGGGAACAGGACGACGACGACGGCGGCGATGAGAAAGCCCACCCACAGGTCCGCGGCGAAGCCGTGTGGGTCGACGCGTCGCCACGGCGAGTCGAGGAGCGCCTCGCCGAGCGGGACCCAGGCGACCGCCAGGACGGCGACCCCGGCGACCAGGAGCAGGGAGCCGCCGACTCCGAGCGTGCCCGGCGCGACGAGGACGGCGGCGCCCGCCAGCAGAGCCAGCGTCAGGCGGACCTCGGGCTCGTCACGCCAGCGTTCCATACCCACCGGTCGTAGTGGCCGCGTCTTGGACCTTTCGTCACCTGTCCGTCGTCGCCGGACCCCGCTGACGTCCGTGACGTTTCGCCGACCCGGGGTATTAGGATGACCCGGCCGGAAGAGGAGGCGTGCAACTGCGCACCAGCGCGGACACGACGGTCGAACTCGTCGTGGCGGTCGTCGCGGTACTGCACCGGGAGGAGACGTCCTTTCTCGCGGCGGGGATCGCCTACTACGCGTTCGTCTCGCTGGTACCGGCGTCGATGCTCCTGTTTGCGGTGGCGTCGTTCGTCGGCGGAGAGGCACTGGCCGAGACGGTCCTCGCCGCCTCGGGCGACGTGCTCTCGCCGGTCGGGCGCGAGTCCGTCCGCGCCGCGCTCGAGGGAACCGGCGGTCGGGCGCCCGCGACGCTGGTCGGGTTCGTCGTCCTCGTCTGGAGTTCGCTGAAGGTCTTCCGCGGGATCGACGTCGCGTTCTCGCAGATCCACGGGATCGACCCGGCCTCGTCGTTTCTGGAGCGGGTCCGCGACGCGGCGGTCGCGCTGGGCGGTGTCAGCGTCGGGGTCGCCGCGGTCGTCGTCGCCGGGGTGGTGATCGGTCGGTCCGGGGTCGCCTTCGCCGGCGTCCTCGGGACGCTCGCGCTGGTGGTCGTCCTCGC
This sequence comes from Haloarculaceae archaeon, assembly GCA_036626395.1. GTDB lineage: Archaea > Halobacteriota > Halobacteria > Halobacteriales > Haloarculaceae > QS-5-68-33. The sequence continues at coordinate 10,110 of JAZKRZ010000087.1, read as the reverse complement.
GACGGCGCTGTTCCCGCTGTACTACCTGCTCCCGGTGCGTGCGGCCTCGCCGGCACTCGTGTTGCCGGGGACGGCCGTCGCTGCCGCCGGGTGGACGCTGCTCGGGACGGTCTTCAGAGCGTACGCGAGCGTGGCCGGCGGCGCCGACCTCTACGGTGCGCTCGGCGCGGTCCTCCTGCTGGTGACGTGGTTCTACGTCGGCAGCCTCGCTTTGCTGGTCGGCGCGGCGCTGAACGCCGTCCTCGCCGGACGGGGGGAGGATACCGGCACGAACAAGGCCCCCCCAGCCGACATGGCGGACAACGACGGCCCATGACCGGCGACACCGATGAGACCGACGCGGGCGATGACGACACCGGAGACGCGCCGCCGGCCGACGACGCGGACGACCCCGGCGACGACGATGCGGGCACGAGCGATGTGCCGGGCGGGTCGGGTGGCTCCGGCGGTGACGGTCCCGGCGGTCGCGGGGGCTCAGACGGTCCGGGCGGTCCGGGTGGCCCCGACGATGGCGGTGACGAGCCGTACCGGCGGGACGTCGACCCCGAGCGCGTCGAGTACCTGGCGGCGGAACTCGCGGACCTCCGGGAGGAGGTCGAGGGGTTGGAGTCCCGGGTCGAGGACAAGACGGTCCACCGCGACGACATCGAGGCGGAACTCAGACGCTACGTCCGCGCCCGCCAGCGCAAGGGCCACGCCACCGGCTGGGGCCCCTACCTCGTCCTCCTCTACGGCGTTCTCATGACGCTCGGCGCGTTCTACTATCTCGGCGGCGTCTGGGCGGTCCTCGCGATGGTGATCGTCTGGCTGTCGACGCTGGGATTGTACGTCGTCATGGCGGTCTTCAGCACCGGCATCACCGTCACCCGACGGGTCGCCGCACTCAGGAACGTCGTCCGCCGGTTCCGCTGACGGGCGACCGGGGACAGCCGTCGTGTCTCCTGTCTGCTCGGGCAGTCGGGCGGTGGAGCCGCGCCAACGGTCCGAGAGAGCGTCGCTCGCTATCGCCGCCGAATCCGGCCGTCGGCGGTAGCGCTCGTCCGGGTCCCGGTCGGGCGGCGATGAGTCGCCAGTAGGAACGTGAGACGCGCTCTCCCGGTCGAGAGGGGCCGACAGTTCCCAACTACCCTCGAACCTCGTCGGCGACGCGGTCTACGTCCACGTCCACGTCCGGACCCTCGTGCGCCACTGCTGGCACCTCCCACCCCCGTCGCCGGAGGGTGCGGCGGAACCGCCGGTCGTCGAGCGAGACGGGTCCGTAGTAGGTCCCGACCCGTTCCCGGTCCCACCACCGCCCGGTCTCGCGCCAGGTTTCGACGTCGGTGAACTCGTATCGGTAGCGCAACGCCCGGACGTGCCGGGGCGGGTCGCCGTCGAAGGGGTCGGTTCGGAGCAGCGACAGCGTCGCCTCGTCGCCGGCGAGCAACTTGGCACAGAGGTGGACGAACCAGGGGGACCGGCGCGGCGAGGGCGCCATCGCCGCGAACCATAGCTGCCAGTCCAGCCGCAGGTGGTAGGGCGCCCACTGCGGCGGCAGCCGCTCCGGGTCGGTCGGTTTCCCGGGAAAAGTGTACGTGCGCCACTCCGTGCCGGGGCCGACCGTCTCGTCGCGGGTGCCCTGGACGACGACCTCGTAGCGGTTCCGGGTGATCGAGCCGAACGCGCCGTAGGTGTTGACGAGGTTCAGCGGGTCGAACGCGCGGTTCATCGCCTGGCGGGGCGAGAGCATGTTCGCGACGGGGTAGTAACTCAGAACCACGACGAGCAAGACGACCCCCGCCAGCGCGACCTGCACCGGGAGCGAGAGCGGCGCCAGGGTTCCGGGAACGGGCGGCACCAGCCCCGATATTCCCAGCGCGGCGGCGCCGGCGGTCACCACGGAGTCGGCGAAGAGGCTCCCGGCCATGACGACGGTGAGGAAGTTCAGAAAGGCGAAGTTGCCGGTGAGCAGCAGCCAGCCCTGGAAGCCGACGGTCGCGAGACCCGCGAGCGCGGCGACGCGTGGCGGCCCGAAATACAGGACGGGGACGGCGAGTTCGACGACGTGGTTGGTCGCGACGCCCGCCCTGTGGACGGGCGCGGGCAGGCGGTGGGCGACCCACGAGAGGGGGTTCGGCATCGGCTGGGTCTCGTAGTGGTGCTCCAGACAGGTGAGGTCCCGCCAGCACTCGTCGCCGCGCAGCTTGATCAGCCCGGCACCGAACATGTTCCTGAACTCGACCCACCGGAACAGGTAGATGACGACGGCGGGGGCGACGAGGCTCGGGGTGCCGAGGAATATCGCCAGAAATCCGCATTCACAGAGCATGGACTCCCAGCCGTAGCCGTAGAAGGTCCGCCCGGCGTTGACGAAAGAGAGGTACAGCACCCACATCGTGGCCCAGACGGGGACGGAGGCGGCCAGTCCCAGACGGTCGGGAACGCCCAGAAACGCGAGCGCCGCGAGGACGACCCCGAGCCAGGCGCCGACGGCCAGCGCGCGGTCGCTGTCGAAGTAGTAGAACAGCGACGGCTTCTCCGAGAACTCGTAGCGCTCCGTGTACTCCGAAAGGGGTACCAGCCCGTCCTCGCCGGCGAGGGGGCGAAACTGGCGGGCGGCGACGAGGAAGGCCACGAGGTAGGTCAGCGCCAGCCCGCGCTGGAGGAGAAAGCGGGCGACCCAGAACTCCCCGCCCCAGGGCGTCCACGCGTACCAGGGCGCCATCGCCCGGGTGAGGAACCCCCACCAATATAAGTGGGACGGGTCGGCCGACCGGCCCGTCGACGTCCCCGGCCGGTCACGCCGGGCCGAGGCCGAGCGCGAGTTCGTGCGGGTAGATGTCGGCGTCCAGGGCGTTACAGCCGGCGGCGGTGGCGGTGACCGCCGCGACGCCGAGCCGTTCGAGGAGTGCTCGTCTCGTCGGGGACATGTATCCGACTCGTCCCCGGGGAGGGCAAAGCCTGGCGTTGGGTTCAACGGTCGTCTAGGCGTCGGCCCGAGCGGCGACCGGCGGGCCCCGACGCCGGCAGTGATCGGGAGTTCTCGGACCGACTGCGAACGCGCCACCAGGGATAGACGGCTCGTCACCCGGGAACCGATGGGCTAGACGACGGTTTTAGCCTCGGACACCTATTTACTCCCTCCCCTACAACAGGGGACCAACCAGCGGAGTATCGCCCTCATGATCGAACGATTGCAGTCACTCACGGTCCAGGACACGCCGCCGAAGGAGCCGCGGGTGGTGCGCATCGACAGCGAGTCGGCGACGACAGCACTGGACGCTATCAGTGCCGAGACAGCCCGCGAAATCCTCGCACACCTGCACGAGGAACCGGCTCCCGCCTCGGAAGTCGCCGAGGGAGTGGACACCTCCCTCGCCAACGTCAACTACCACCTCGGGAAACTGGAAGCGGAGGGGCTCATCACCGAGGTCGATACCCGGTACTCGGAGAAGGGGACCGAGATGCGAGTGTACGCGCCCGTCGAAGACCCCATCGTCTTCTCCGGGACCGACGAGGAGACGCGTAGCGTCCGGTCGCTGCTCGGGCGGGCCGCCGCCGTGGTCGTCGCGCTCGGCCTCGTCAGCGTCGCCGTCCAGTGGCTCGTCACCGAGGTGCTCGTCCCGCGGACGGTCGGCGAGGGGATCCGGAAGGCCGCGTCGGCCGGCACCATCGAGGGCGCCGCGGTCTCGCCGGTCCCCGCCGGGTTGCTCTTTTTCTCCGGCGGGACGTTCGCGCTCGCGGTCATGCTCTCGGCGTGGTACGTCCGCCGGCGGGGGTGAGAACGATGCCCCGACTGCCGGTCAGCGAATCGTCGCTCGTCGCCCTCGCCGTTCTCGGACTGCTCGTCGCGACGGGGGTCCCGTTCGTCCTCCCCCTCGTCGCCACCGACGTCCCGACGCCCGGGCCGGCGGAGTCCGGCAGTGCCACAGCCCCGGGGGCGGCCACCGGCGAAGCCCCGTCGGCGAGTCCCGACGAGTCGTCGGTCGACCGGGGTACGCCCGTCGACGCCCGGCGCCCGGGGGCCCTGACGCCGCCACCGGACGCGCGGCGCGTCGGCGACGGGGGAGCCGAGCGCGCGTACTGCACGGTGGGCCCGGCGGGGACGGCCAGCGCGGGGCTGGACTCGCTCGCACGCCTCGACGCCGGCGACCCGACGGGCGCGGACGTCACCATTGCGGTCCTCGACCCGACCGGGTTCGACGTCGACGACCCGCGGATCCGCGACAGCGTCGGGGCGACCGCCTCGTTCGCGGCGCGGGGCGAGTCGTCGGTCGGCAACGACGGGTTCGACCGGCACGGGACGGCGAGCGCGATCCTTGTGAACCGGGTCGCGCCCGACGCGGACCTCCTGCTCGCGAACTTCCGGACGGCCTACGACTTCACCCGCGCGATCGAGTGGGCGCTCGACCGGGGAGCCGACGTCGTCGTCGCGCCGACCGTGTTCTACGCGAAACCCGACGACGGGTCGGCGCCCGTCTCGCGAGCGGTGGCCGACGCCGCCGAGGCGGGCGTGCCGGTCGTCGTTCCGACCGGGAACGCCGCACAGCGACACTGGGCCGGTACTCACGACGGCGGCGAGTGGGTCGAGTTCTCCGACGGGCGGACCCGTCTCTCGCTCCGGGGGTCGAGCGACCAGGTCCGCCTGTGGCTCTGGTGGAACGAGAGCGACGCGGGCGACCACAACGTCACCGTCCACCTCTACGAGGAGGCCGACAACGGGTCGCGTCGAGTGGCCCGCTCGCGCGCGTATCCCCGCGGGCCCGTCGGGACGAACCAGGTCCTCGTCGAGTCCGTCGAGACCAACGACCTCCTCTCGCAGTCGGTCCCGAACGGGAGCTACCACGTGCGGGTGAGCGCCCCGGCGAACGCGACCCACCGCCTGGAACTCGTCTCGACCACCCACCGGTTCGCCGACCCCGAACCCCGCTGGAGTATCGCCGCACCGGCGACCGCGCGCGCCCCGGGCGTCGTCGCTGTCGGCGCCGCGCCGCCCGGCGAACGCCGCCCGATGGCCCGTTCGGGCCGCGGTCCCACCAGCGACGGTCGCCCGGGTATCGACCTCCTCGCCCCCGGAGCGACCCCGGACGGGTCCGGCCTCTCCTTTCGCGGGACGTCCGCCGCCGCGGCCTACACGGGTGGCGTCGCCGCCCTCCTGCAGGCGGTCGACCCCGGGATCACGCCCGGGGAAACCGAACGCGCGCTCGAGGCGAGCGCCACACCAGCCGCCGGGAACGGGACGGTCGCCGCCGGCCACGGCCTGCTCGACGCCGACGACGCCGTCGCGTGCGCCCGAAACGCTACCGGACCGTAGCGTCGCCCGACCGACGGGGGACCCCCCGAACCGCCGTCCGTGCCTGTCACTCTCTCACGCCGAGAATCTTGCCGTAACTCGTGGTTATAAGATTTTAGAAGAATATGCACGTAGCACATGACCGATGCCCACGGGTTCGGGACGCGCTGTGTCCACGCCGGCCAGGAGTCGCCGGACGAGGGGACGGGCGCGCGCGCCCCGGCTATCTACCAGACGACGTCGTACGTCTTCGACGACGCCGACCACGCCGCCGACCTGTACGCGCTGGACGCCGAGGGGAACGTCTACTCGCGGTTCGACAATCCCACGGTATCGATGCTCGAATCCCGGCTCGCCTCGCTGGAAAACGGGACGGCAGCCGTCGCGACCGCCTCGGGGATGGCCGCGCTCGACGCCGCCACGTCGGTCCTCGCGAGCGCCGGCGACAACGTCGTCTCCGCCTCGTCCATCTACGGCGGCACCCACTCGTATCTCTCGAACATGGCGGCGCGCCGCGGGGTCGAACCGCGGTTCGTCGACACGCTCGACCCCGGCGCCTACGCCGACGCCATCGACGAGGACACGGCCTACGTCCACTACGAGACCATCGGCAACCCCTCGCTCGTCGTCCCGCCGATGGAGGCCATCGCCGAGGTCGCCCACGAGCGGGGCGTCCCGGTCTTCGTCGACAACACGTTCGCGACGCCCGCCCTCTGCAGGCCGCTGGACCACGGCGCCGACCTCCTCTGGGAGTCCACCACCAAGTGGATCCACGGCTCCGGGACCACCGTCGGCGGCGTCCTCGTCGACGGCGGATCCTTCCCGTGGACCGAATACCCCGGGCGGTTCCCCGAACTCGGCGGCGAGAGCCCCGCGTTCGACGGCGTGACGTTCGCCGAGCGGTTCGGCGACCGCGCCTTCGCCGTCGCCGCCCGCCAGCGCGCCGTCCGGTCGCTGGGCGACGGCCAGAAACCCTTCGACGCCTGGACCACCCTCCAGGGCTGTGAGACCCTCTCGCTGCGGATGGAGCGCCACTGCGAGAACGCCCGGGCCGTCGCCGACCACCTCGCCGACCACCCCGGCGTCGCGTGGGTCACCTACCCCGGTCTCGACTCCCACGAGACTCACGACCTCGCCAGCGAGTACCTCTCGGGCGGGTACGGCGGCATGATAGCCTTCGGCCTGGCCGGGGGCTTCGAGGCCGGCAAGACGGTCTGCGAGGAGACCGACCTCGCACAGTTCCTCGCGAACATCGGCGACGCCAAGACACTCGTGATCCACCCCGCCTCCACCACGCACGCACAGCTCTCGGAGGCAGAACAGCGCGCCTCCGGCGTCACGCCCGACCTCGTGCGACTCTCGGTGGGCATCGAAGACGTCGACGACGTTCTCGCCGACCTGGACCGGGCCATCGAGCGGGCCAACGCGGCGGCCGAAACGGACGGAGATGACTGACGTGGACGTCGAACGCGACACCGTCTCGCTGGGCGAGTTCGAGTTCGAGTGCGGTCGCGCTATCCCCGAACTGGACGTCGCCTACGAGGCATACGGGGAGTTCACCGGTGACAACGCCGTCCTCGTCTGTCACGCGCTGACCGGCAGCGCCCACGTCGCGGGCCACCGCGGCGACGTCGACGGGAGCGACCAGGCGCGGGCCTGGTGGGACGACTTCGTCGGCCCCGGGAAGGCGATCGACACCCGCGAGTACTACGTCCTCTGTGCGAACGTCCCCGGGTCGTGTTACGGGACGACCGGTCCCGGGAGCGTCAACCCCGAGACCGGCGACTACTACGGGACGGACTTCCCGGCGGTGACCGTCACCGACTGGACCGAGACCCAGCGCCGCCTGCTCGACGAACTCGGCGTCCCCCACCTCCACGCGGTCGTCGGCGGGAGCGTCGGCGGCATGAACGTCCTGGAGTGGGCGAAACGCCACCCCGACCACGTCGAGCGGATCGTCCCCATCGCCGCGGCCGCCCGCCTCGACGCGCAGTGTCTCGCCCTCGATGCGATCGCTCGCCGCGCGATCACCACCGACGCCGACTGGCAGGGCGGTGACTACTACGGCGACCCCGAGACGGGGACAGCGGAGGGCGACGCCGGCGATAGCGGCAGCCACCCCGACGACGGACTGGCGGTCGCCCGCCAGATCGGCCACGTGATGTACCTCTCGAAGGCCTCGATGGAACAGAAGTTCGGCCGTCGCGCCGCCGGCCGCGACGCCGTCCGGTCGTTCCCTGCCGACCCGGCAGCGGGGTTTTTCCCGTACCGCGACGTCGAATCGTACCTCGACTACCAGGCCGAGAAGTTCGTCGAGCGCTTCGACGCCAACTCCTACCTGTATCTGACCCGCGCCATGGACAACTACGACCTCTCGGCGGGCTTTGAGTCCGACGAAGACGCGCTGGCGGCCTTCGAGGGGGAGGCGCTCGTGATGTCTTTCACCGCCGACTGGCACTTCACGCCCGCACAGGCCGAGGAACTGGCCGACGCGTTGCGCACCGCCGGGGTCGAGACTGCCCACCACGTCGTCGATTCGGACCACGGTCACGACGCCTTCCTCGTCGAACCCGAGAGCGTCGGCCCGCCCCTCGCGGACTTCCTCGCGGACGGCGTCGAGGGCAAGGCCGTCTCCGACACCGAGGACCCGCCCGGAGAGGAGGAGCGGTCGTTCGCGCCGGTTCACACCAGCCTCTTCTCGGATTGACCCGCCTGTCGACGCCCGAACGCCGGTAGCAGGCCTCACGTCCTGTCAATAGAACCTAACTTGTCAACAGATTTTTATCGAAGTAATCGAAGATAGTCGATACTGCAACCGGTATCGGGGGACTGGTTCGGGCGTACGGGCCGGGGGCCCCGTACCGATGGGGTACACATGAACGACGACCTGGACGCCACGCGACCACGGATTCGTGCCCACTCGGAACGGAGCGGGCTCCGGGTGTTCGACCCGATCCAGGACGCCCAGTTCACGCTGTTGACTCCGGAGCCGGTGGACGTGACCCCGTGTGAGACCGACCGGTTTTACTTCCCCGTCGACGCGGCGGGGACGGTCGGGACCGACGCCGTCGAAACGCCGTATTTCGTCGACGCGTGGATCAGAGACGCCACGGGGGAGGCCGTCGCTGACCTCGACATCGGCGATTCGGTGTCGCTCCCGGCCGGCCGGTACAACGTCGAGCTATCGACGTCACAGGTGAAGATCTACCTCTCGGTCGACGGCTCGGTCGAGGCGGATGCCGACGAGGAGTCGATGCGGTTCGCGTTCGATTCCGAAGCGGTTCATGTCGGTGCCCGGTCGTACCACGAACAGCCCGCGACGACAGTGACGACGACCGACGACCCCGCGGACGTGATGCGGGCCGTCTCGACGCTCGGGTCGGCGCTGAAGACGACGTCCTGCGAACGGTCGTTCCCCACGCTCCGGGGCCACCCACCGCTCGTCGAGCGAGGGGAGGAACTGTCGGTCCCCGACGGCGTCGCAGCACCCGACACGGACGTCGCCGTGGAGGTGCCGCCGGCCCTGGAGTACGTCTATCCCGTCGCACCGCTGGCGTACTACCTGGGAGCGACGGTCCGGCCCGGGAAGGTGCCGCGTCTCGTCGCTGACGGGTGGACGTACCCGCTCGACGGCGAACGTCATTGCCCGTTCGCGTCCGGCAGCGGATTCGAGGCGTCGGTCGCTCGCGTCCTGAAACAGTCGTTCCTCCTCGATTGCGTGACGCGGACGGAGGGGTACTACCAGGTCGACCTGGCCGAGCGCTCGCGGGTCGAGGAACACGTCGACCTGGACTTCGCGAGCCTCTACGACCGGCCGCTCGCCGAGCAGGTGCGAGCGTACATGGAGGTTCCGGCCGCGGCGCTGGCCGACGCGATGCCGACCTGGAAGCTGACGGCGGACGTCCGTCCCGACCCGTCGTACGTCGGCACGCTCCCGTTTCTGGTGGACGAACTGGCGGTCGTCCGGTGCCCCGCCGCCCCCCAGACGGGGCGAACGGACGACGAGGTCGCCGAGCAGGTCCAGTCTATCTTCCGGGGCGGCCACGCCGACACGCCCGGAGCCGGGCAGTTCGTGCGCTCGACGCGGTCGCGGTCGTCGTCTTCGACACCGGTCTCCGAGACGGTCTTCCGGCCCGCGGACGCCGACAGCATCGAACAGACGTACGTCGGCGAGGGCGTCCCCGTCGGTGCGAGCAAGATGACCACCGACGCGTTCCGGCGCCGCCTCACGTACGAACCGACTACCGAACAGCGCATCCGGGTCGCCGTCGTCTGCAACGACGAGCGCATGGCCGACGAGAACGTCGTCTCGGACATCTACGGCACCCGCGACTGGATCGAGTTCGACATCTCCTTCCACGAGGGACTCGCCACCGACGAGATGCGGCCGCTCCTCCAGTCGGACATCGACTTCCTCCACTACATCGGCCACGTCGACAGGGAGGGGATCCGCTGTCCCGACGGCTACCTCGACACCCTGGAACTGACCGACGTCGGCGTGAGCGCCTTCCTCCTGAACGCCTGTGACTCCTACGACCAGGGGTACGGCCTCGTCCGGAACGGCGCGATGGCCGGCATCGCAACCGTCACCGACATCGTCAACGAGGCCGCGACGTCCGTCGGGCGGACCGCCGCCCGCCTGCTCAACCAGGGCTTCTCGCTGGCCGCGACGGTCGAGATCATCAAAGACTACGAACAGATCGGCCACCATTACATCGTCGTCGGCGACAGTTCCGCGTCGATCGTCAAAAACGAGTCCGGGACACCCACCAAGGCAGAAATCGACGACCTCGGCGACGACCGATACCGGCTCACCCTCCACGGCTATCCACGGCTAG
>JAZKRZ010000086.1:0-12608 GCA_036626395.1 Haloarculaceae archaeon | reverse complement strand
CCGAACTCGAGGCCGACCCGTACCTGCCGTACCTCCTCGCGTTCGCCGCGTTGACCTTCGGCTTCGGCATCTGGTACAGGGTCCCGAACTTCGCCGAACCCGACGAGTACTCCCGGCTCATCCAGCCGATGAAAGTCGCCGGCCGCGTCGCCGCCGACCCCTCTCTGGACTCGCTGCAGACGGCCGTCCTCGACGGTCGGGCCCTCGGCGCGACGATGTATCTCTTCGGGGCCGTCCTCGCGCCCGTCTTCCTCGTCGTGCTCGTCACCGGACAGCTCGGCGAGTTCGTCGCACTCGGCACGATCCAGTCGCGCTGGGACCTCTGGCACGCCGCGCCCGCCTGGTTCTGGACGGCGGCGGTCCTGCTCGGACGCCTGGTAACCGTCACACTGGGCGTGGGCGCCGTATATCTGACCTACCGCATCGGGACCGAACTCCGGGACCGCGTCGCCGGCCGCGTCGCCGCACTCTTTCTGTCGCTCTCGGTTGGGGTCGTCGGCCTCACCCACACTCTCAACGAGGACGTCCCGATGCTGTTTTTCCTCCTGCTGACGGTCCTGCTGGCGACGCGCTACGCCGAGCGGGGGGACCGTCGGTACTTCCTCTGGGGCGCCCTGACTGGTGGCCTCGCCATCGCGTTCAAACTCTCGGGCGGCGTCGGTGCGGTCGTCCTCGGCGTCGCGTATCTGGACCGCGCCCGCCGGGCCGAGAATACCGTCGACGAACTCCGTCGGCCGGTCGTCGTCCTCGGCGGTCTCGCCGTCGGTCTCCTCACTATTACCGTCGGCATCCCGAGCGTGCTCGTGGGCGGACCGGGCGAACTGCTGGCCCGTGCGACCGGGAGCATCGCCTCGAAGACGACCCGAGCCGGCGGCCTCGACGCCCCTCTCTGGTACTGGTTCGTCCGCCAGTACGTCCGCGCGCTGGGCGTGCCCCTGTTTCTCGCCGCGGTCATCGCGGTGATAGCTGCACTGGCCAGAACCGTCCGCGAGCGCCGCGACCCGTCCCCGCTGGCCGTCCTGCTCGCGGCGAGCGTGCTCGTCTTCTATCTCGTCTACGCCCGCTGGGAGTTCGTCCGGATGCGCCACCTCGTCCCGACCGTGCCGGTCTTCCTCGCGGTGATGGGCGCCGAGATTAGCCGGCTGTACGAGCGGACGAGCGACAGGGAGGGGAGAGCGGGCCGCTCGCGGTTCGCACTCCGCGTCGGCCTGGGGTTCCTCGTCGTGACAGGCGCCGCGCCGGTGGCCGCCGCCGAACTCGACTACGTGACCGAACCACGCGACGGTGCCACGGACTGGCTCGCCGAAAACGCCGACGGGAACGCTACCGTCGAGGTCTACGAGAACTCCATCGCCGACGTCGGCGTCCCCCACGGACAGCCCACGGGGCACTACCCCTTCCAGGAGAACCGCGCGACGAACACCTCCTCGCTCGTGCTCAACGAGACCGCCTACACCCAGTGGATGCTCGCGACGCCCGAGCGCGACCCCGAGTACGTCCAGATAACTGCGGCCGAACTCGGGTACGTGACGTCGACGAACCCCGCCAGCGAGCGTTTCCCCGAACGACGCCGGTTCGTCAGCGCGTTGCGCGCCGGCGAGTACCAGTACGAGCGCGTGGCCGTCTTCGGCGACGAGTCGCGACCGAATACGCTCCGCGAGGACCTGCTCCGGGCGGCTATCGACCCCGACCTCCCCGGGCAGGAGCGGTACGTCGCCGTCTATCGCCGAACCCCCTGACGCTTCCAGATGCACGACCCCCTTTCGAAGCTATTGTATACGGGCGCCGGGAAACGCCGGCACGCACCACATGAGAGACGTGGTCCTCGTCACGGCGGACTCGGTACGCCGTGACTTCGTCGACGCCATGCCTTTCGTCGACGCTCACGACGTGCTGACGGGCGTCACGGCCGGCCACTACACCCGGCCGAGCCTCGCCGCCCTCCAGTCGGCCCGCGTTCGGGCTGCCGTCCAGTCGAAAGTCCTCGGACCGTCTCTGGCCGAGGTGTTCGCCGACGCCGGCTACACTACCATCGGGCTCGTTCCGAGCGCACAGGCCGACCCGGGGTTCGATTTCGACGCCGGCTTCGAGTACTACGACAACTACATGCGCGGCGGCGGGGACAACCCCGCCAAGAACCGCCGCAGCGGCCTCCGCGAGTATCTGGGGTCGTTCGACGTCGTCCGGCAGGTCTACCGGCGGGTCTACCCGATGGAGGCCACCATGGCAGACCTGCCCGCGGACGACGCGGTGATAGACGAGGCCATCGAACGGTTCGACGACGCCGATGGCCCCCGCTTCCTGTGGGTCCACCTCATGGAGAGCCACCGTCCCTACGGCACCGGCGAGGACGCCATCCCCGGCGCGCTCGACCGCAAGGCCGAGGCCAGCGGCGGCCGGCACTGGTTCGGGTCCTCCGAGGTCACGGAGGCCGAACGCCAGACCATCACCGACCGCTACCGGGACGCGCTGGGTCGTGTGGACGACAACGTCCGGCGCCTCGTCGACGGTATCGACGCCGAGGACCCCGTGTTCGCGTTCGGGGCCGACCACGGCGACGAGTTCGGCGAGGAGGGGTACTACTACCACCAGGGGTACCGCCGTCGGGTCGCGGACCCGATCATCCGGGTGCCGGTGGTCCTCGACGGCGTCGACACGGTCGGCGAGCGCTGTAGCCTGCTGGACGTGGCGCCGACGCTGCTGGCCAGCCAGGGCATCGACGCGCCCGATGACTGGCAGGGCAACGACCTCACCCGGACGACGACCGAGGAGACGCTCACGGTCGCGCCCTGGCACGAGAAAGCGACGGTCTGCTGGCAGGACTTCGAGCGCAAACTCGTCGCGCGCGATGCGACCGTCTCGATGACGGAGGGTGGCGAGGAGGTCGGCGTCGAGCGCGCCGACGTCTCCGGGGACGTCGAACAGCAACTCCGGAACCTCGGCTACTCGGACGCGGGGTGACCGCCGGATGCCACAGCCGAACCTCCTGTTCGTCACGGTCGACTGCCTGCGGAGCGACTTCGTCGGCACCGACCACGCCGACACGCCGTTCGTCGACTCGCTGGCCCGCGAGGGGATAGACTACCGCGAGATGTACGCGACGGCGACGACCACGACCCCCTGCGTCGCGGGCCTGCTGACCGGCGCCTACTCGGAGCACAACGGCGTCTACTCGCTGGAGGAGGCCCGGCTCGACCCGGGGGTCCCGACGCTGGCCGAACACCTCTCGGCGGCGGGTTACGACACGGCCGCGCTCGTCACCGGCCCAATCGTCGCCGAGACGGACCTCGACAGGGGGTTCGACACCTACGAGTGGCGCGACCGCCGCGCGGAACTCCTCGGCGAGTGGTTCGACGACGCTGCCGCGAGCGTCGCGTCCCTCGAAGAGCCCTTCTTCTGTTACCTGCACCTCTGGGAGATCCACGACCCCGTCGAGCCCCCCGCGGAGTACGACGAGCCCGAGTACGGCGAGTACCCCTACGCACGGACGCTCTCGGCGCTGGACCGCGCGCTGGAAGCGCTCCACGATAGTCTCCCGACCAACACCGTCACCGCGGTCCACGGCGACCACGGCGAGGCCATCGCCTACCGCGACAGCTACCTCCACAGGGTCTGCAAGTTCCTCCGAACCGGAGTCCGGTACGGCCTGGGACTGGACACGCGCGCCCTCGAACGCGCACTCAAACGGCGGTTCGACCGCGACCCCCCGATCCCGGACCACTTCATGGAGGACGGCCACGGCGAGAACGTCTTCGACTTCGTCGCGAACGTCCCGTTCGTCCTCTCCGGTCCGGGAGTCGAAGCCGCGACGGTCGACGCGCAGGTCCGTCAGGTCGACGTCATGCCGACGGTGCTGGAACTGCTGGGACTGGACCCGGCGGACCCGCCGGCGGGGGCCCCGCCGGCCGACGGCGAGTCGCTGCTCCCGCCCGACGGTGTCGCGGACCGCACCGCCTACATGCGGGCGTGTGGGAAGTCACTCCTCCGCGAGGACAACTGGCAGCGGGCGGTCCGCGCGAACGGCCGCAAGTACGTCGAGTACCCCCACCGCGAGTGGGGACCGGAACTCTACGACCTGGAAGCGGACCCGCTGGAACTGCACCCCGCCGAGAAGGACCCGAAAGCCGAACGACTGCGCGGTCGGATACCGGAGGAGAGCGTCCGGGACGGCGAGACACTGGAGATAGACGGCCTGCTCGAAGACCTCGGGTACAAGTGAGTCCTCCGGTCGAGGGGCTCTCCCAGCGTCGTCGACTGTCCCCACGAGACGTTCCCGACAAGGCCGCAGCGCCGAGCGTAGCCCCGTCCTCGGTGGTGCGGTCGCTCCCGTCGAGTCATTGGTACCGCGTCTGACCGACGAGAGACGGGACGCGGTCTACGGACGGAACAGGCCGATACCTCGGGCCCCGGTCCCGGAGCGCGGGGCGGGTCAGTCGGCCGCGTCCGTGTCGGTTTCCGATTCGTCGCGTGTCTGGCCGCTGAGCGCCTCGAACCACTGTTCGTCGATACGCAGCGACATTCCGAATTTGGTTCCCAGCGTCGATGGCTTCGCACGCCGTTTGTCCGTGCCCATACTCGAGCGTGGGGACACAGACTCATAAACCACTGAGCGGGCTTTCACAGCGAGAAAACACCGCGGCCGACCGCTCGTCTACCGGATCCAGGTCACCAGGATCGTCCGGGCGAGGCCGATGGCATACCCGATACCCGGTTTCTTCGTCTCGCCGGCGTCGCGCTCGAGGATGGTCACCGGCACCTCCCGGATCCGGAGGCCGTTCTTGCGCGACTCGATGATGAGCTCGGGCGCCGAGAACCGCTCTTCGGTGAGCGTGAGTTCGCCGATCCGGGACCCCCGGATAGCACGGAACCCGTTCGTGCAGTCGGTGATATCGGTGCCGGCCATCGCGTTGACGAGCCACGTGAACGCGCGGATGCCGCCCCGTCGGGCCAGCGAGTTGCCCGAGTCGTCCTCGCCGCGATAGCGCGACCCGAGCACGTAGTCGGCCTCGTCGTCGTCGATGGGGGCGACGACGTCCTCGAGCTGGTCGGCCGGGTGTTGGCCGTCGGCGTCCATCGTCACGACGACGTCCGCACCGTGGCGATGGGCGATCTCGAAGCCGGTCTTCAGCGCGCCGCCCTGTCCCTGGTTCAGGGGATGCTCGACGACGATGGCGTCGTGTTCCTCCGCGGCCTGGGTCGTCCGGTCCCGCGAGCCGTCCGAGACGACGAGCGCCTGGACGGCGTACCCCCGGACAGTCGCCGGGAGCGACGAGAGCACCTCGCCGATGGTCGAGGCCTCGTTGTATGCGGGGATGACGACGTACAGCGACTGTTCGCCGGTCTCCAGACCCGCCGGGGCCTGCTGGACGGTCAGCCCGCGAGTCAGGTCGCTCACCGCCGTGCGGTTGTCGTTTATCATCGAGATGACGTAGAGCAACAGGAAGACGAAGGCGACGTTGGCCGTGATCTGGACGGCCCGGAATGATTCGCTGACGCTCAACAGGTCCGCGAGGACGACGAAGACGTCCGGGAAGACCCCGACCGTCCAGACGCCCAGTGCCAGGAGCGTGGCCAGTCCCAGTTCCGTCCGCGAGAACGTCCTGCGGTAGCGCAGGAACCCCCAGACGAAGACGACGAGTCCGACGAACAGGAAGACGAGCGTCAGACTCACGTCGAGGCCGAAAAACGCTGCCAGGGCGGACGCGAACATCGGTTCTCGTCGGTGACCTGTCCCCGCGGCGGTTTGAATGTGCCGATAACCGAACAGTCCCGGTCCGCGCGCCGTCGTGGCCCCCCGCTCGGCCGTTCCGACCCGCTCCGCCGGTGGTCCCGCGAACAGGCGCGCCGGGTCACTCCCGGCGGGCGGACCCCAGTCCCGGGATCGCGACCCGGTCTTCGAGACGCCCCATCGCCATCGCCGTGGTGAGCACCAGCGCGAGGTAGAACAGCGCGACGACGACGTAGATATCGGTGAACTGGAACGTGTCGGCGCCGATGTCCCGGGCGCGCCGGAACAGGTCGGGGACGGTGATGAAAGCCGCGAGCGAGGAGTACTTGATGAGGTAGATGAACTCGTTGGTCCAGCCGGGGATGGCGAATCGCAGCCCCTGGGGGAGGACGACGTGGCGGATCCCCTGGAGTTCCGTCATGCCGACGGCGCGGGCAGCAGTGAGTTGTCCCGTATCGACCGATTGCAGCGCCGAGCGGATGTACTCGGACTGGTAGGCCGAGGAGTTGACGGTGAAGCCGACGACGGCGACGGCTGCCGCCGCGCGCGGCATCGGGGGCTGGCCGGTGAAGCCCAGGTTCTCCGCGACGCTCGCGAGCGGCAACCCGAAGTAGAGGAAAAACAGCTGCGCGAGCAGCGGCGTCCCGCGAATGAGTTCCGTGTACGCCAGCGAGAGGCCGCGCAGGACGCGCCCGCCGTAGACCCGTGCCACCGAGAGCGGGACGGCGATTACGAGTCCGAAGAGCATCGACAGCACGGTGAGGTAGACGGTGATGAACGCTCCGGAGGCGAGCGCAGGCGCGGCGTCCGTCGCGAACGCCGAAAGCTCCAGCAGCCAGCGGAACCAGTCGACGAGGACGCCAGCCGGTCCGAGCGCCGCGGCCGCGTCCCCGACGACGTCGGCGCCGGCCTCGAGGGGCCCCTCGGGGACCCACCCCTCGCGCTGGCGGACCCCGCGCTCCGAGCGTATCAGGTCGGGCAGTCCCAGTCGCGTGCCCACCCAGTCCAGCACCGAGTTGTGGTAGGCCCACCGTGCCAGGAGCCACGTCCAGAAGGCGACTCCGACCGCGGCGACGGCCAGGCGACGCCGTCCCGGGAGGTCACCGACTGTAGTTCCCCGCGACGTCGCGGGCTCGCCCGGTTCGGCGTCGACGTCCTGTGTGCTCACGCTCTCAGCCTCGGGGTATCGCTTTCCAGCCGACGGTCAGCAGTCGACGTGCTGTGTGGGTCCCCGTCCGTCATCGTTCGAGGTCTGTGAGCTGGCCCAGGAACGCACGCGTCCGGTCGTGGTCGGCCGACTCGAAGAGCTGTTCGGGCGGGCCCCGCTCGACGATCCGCCCCCGGTCGAGGAACGTGAGCGTCGACGCGGCCGACTTCGCGAACCCCATCTCGTGGGTGACACACAGCATCGTCATGCCTTCCTCGGCGAGGTCGCGCATCACTGCCAGCACCTCGCCGATGAGTTCCGGGTCGAGCGCGCTCGTCGGTTCGTCGAACAGCATCAGTTCGGGGTCCATCGCCAGCGCGCGGGCGATGCCGACGCGCTGTTTCTGTCCGCCCGAGAGTTCCGCCGGGTAGGAGTCGGCCTGGTCGGCCAGCCCCACCCGCGCGAGGAAGTCCTCGGCCCGCTCGGTCGCCGCCTCGGGGGACATGCCCTGGACCTCCTCCAGGCCGAGCGTGATATTCCCGCGGGCCGTCCGGTGGGCGAACAGGTTGAAGTCCTGAAAGACCATCCCCACGCGGCGCCGGAGAGCGTTCTCGTCCATCTCGTGGACGTCCTCGCCGTCGAGGTAGACCGCGCCGTCGTCGATGTCGGTGAGTCTGTTCACGCATCGCAGCAGCGTCGACTTCCCCGACCCCGAGGGACCGACGACCACCTCGACGTCCTGGCGGTCCATCGTGAAACTGACGTCGTGGAGGACCTCCTCGTCACCGTAGGACTTGTCGACGCCGTCGAACTCGAGCAGACTCATTCGGTCCCTCCGGGGATGGCGTAGACCTCGCCGAGGTAGTCGAGCGTCCGGTTCGTCGCGAACGTGAGCACGAAGTAGACCGCGCTGATCGTGACGATGACTTCCATGATCGCAGTGTCACGGCCGGGCTGGAGGTAGAGGTTCTCGGCGCGGGTCAACAGTTCCGCCAGTCCGATCGCGAAGGCGACGCTCGTGTCCTTGAGGACAATGGTGAACTCGTTTTGAAAGCCCGGGATCGACCGTCGAACGGCCTGGGGAAAGATGACGTGCCTGATGGCCTGGCGGCGCGTCATGCCGACCGAGCGCGCGGCTTCCATCTGGCCCTCCCCGATGGACTGGATCGCTCCGCGAAACACCTGGCTCTGGTAGGCACCGCTGCGCAGGCCGAGCGCGAGCGTCGCCGCGAGGAACGCGCTCAGCCGGATGTCGAGAACCGGGACCGAGCCCAGGTTCGGGATCGGCAACCCGAAGAAAAAGAGAACGATCAACACGACGATTGGCGTCCCCCGCAGGAGGACGCCCGCGGTGCTGACGAGTTCCCGGCTCCACCCCGACCCGTAGACCTCGACCGCGCCGGCGGGAAAGCCCGCGAGAAAGCCGAGCGCGAGGCTCGTCGCCGTCAGCAGGACCGTCACGACAGTCCCCAGCGCCAGGAGTCGCCACGACCCGAAGACGAACGACCAGTCGCCCGTCTGGAGGGCGGTACCCGAGAGCGCCGCGGTGGCGAACCCGACTGATGTCATCTACGTCACTCGAACCACTCGCTGACGAGGTCGTCGTAGGTGCCGTTCTCCTCCAGGGTCGCGAGGGCGTCGTTGATATCCGAGAGGCGGTCGTCGTCCTCGCGCATCCCGAAACCGAACTGCTCGCCGGTCTCGATCTGGAAAGCGACCACCACATTGCGGCTGTCCGCGAAGTTTCGCGCCACCGGGATGTCGATCACGATGGCGTCGACGTTGCCGTTGACCAGGTCCTCGACCGCGAGCGTGTAGTTGTCGTACTGCCGGTACTCGCTCTCACTGATGACGCCCTCGTCGATGAGTCCCGTGACCTGGTCTTCGCCGGTGGTACCCGACTGGGCGCCCACGCGCATCCCCGAGAGGTCGTCGGTGCTCTCGGGCTGGAAGTCGCCGCCCTCCCTGACGAGGACGGCCTGGTTCGACGCCCAGTAGGGGTCCGAGAAGTCGATGGTCTGGTCGCGCTCGTCGTTTATCGTCATCGCAGCGGCGATGAGGTCGAGGTCGCCGTCGGTCAGCGACGGGATGAGGGAGTCGAACTCGATGTCGACCCACTCGCCGACCTCGTAACCGGCTTCCTCGATGGCGGCCTCCGCGAGTTCGACGTCGAACCCGACGAGTTCGCCCTCCCGGGTGAACTCGAACGGCGGGAACCCGGACGCAGTCCCGGGGGTGATGGTGTCGTCGCTCCCCCCCTGACAGCCGGCGACCGTCGCCGAGACGCCGACGGCGCCCACCGTCCTGAGATACGCCCGTCGGTCCATGCTAAATTCTCGCATAACACCTATCTCGGCTGACTTATGCTTCAAGTTTGGGGGTACTGACGGCGTCGCCCCGGACGGACGCTCGGACGGGAACCGCCCAGGTCACGGCGCGACCCACACGAGTCAAGTGGGCCGGTCCGCTACCGGGTTTCATGATGTCGGCCGCGCTCTCCGTCGACCTGGAGTTCTTCCAGCACACGCCGGCCTATCGCTCGGCGGCCGGCAGCGCCGACGAACCCGCCGTCGGTCGCGACGGCGTCGAGTTCCTTCTCGACGCTTTCGCCGAGGCTGATGCCGCGGGCACCTTCTTCGCTGTCTCGGATATGGCCGCGGACCACGCCGACGTGCTCGCCGACGTCGCGGCGGCACACGAACTCGCCTCGCACACCCACACCCACCGTCACCTCTCGGACCTCTCGTCCGGCGAACGCCGCGAGGAACTCGCCACCTCCCGCGAGCGCCTCGAATCGGCCACCGACGCGGACGTGGTCGGCTTCCGCGCACCCTCCTTCGACGTCGCCGACGACCATTTCCCGACCCTCGCCGAGACCGGGTACGAGTACGACTCCAGCGTGGTGCCCTGCCGGACGATCCCGGGGTGGTACGGCGGGGAGTACGACACCCGGCGTCCCTCGCTCGCGTCCGCGGTCGACCCCGACGCGCCGGCCGGCCTCGCGGAGGTCCCGGTGGCCGTCATGCCCGGACTGCGCCTCCCCCTGACCGGGACCTGGATCCGCTTTTTCGGCGTCCGCTACACGGTTCTGGGGATGAAACTCCTCGCCCGGCGCGGGGTCGCACCGGTCCTGTACGTCCACCCCTGGGAACTCGTGGATATCCCCGACATCGAGGGCGTCCCCCGGCGGGTCTACGTCCGTTCGGGCGAGTACATGCGCCGGGCGGTCGAACGCATCCTCGCCCAGCCCTTCGAGTTCGTCCCCGTCCGGACGCTCGCCGAGGGAGTCGAAGCCGGCGAAGATCCCCGGACAGCAACCGGGTCCGGCGGGGACCGACAGCAGGAGGCGCACCGATGAGCACGGGGGACGACGTCGAGGAGCGGGCGACAGACTCCGGGGGAGAGACAACCGACCCGGAGCGGTCGCCAGGGGTCCGACGCCGAGTGCTCCGTCTCGCCCTCCCGGTACTGCAGTGGGTCGTCGCGCTCGGGGCCTTCTGGTACGTGGCGCGCGACGTCGACTGGGCGGCCGCCGCCGCGAACCTCGCCGACGTCTCCCCGGTGGTCGTCTTCGCTATCCTCGTCGTCACTGCTTTCGAGTTCGCCTCTCGCTTTACGATGTGGTACGTCCTCGTCAACGCCGTCACGGACGCCTCGCTCGCGACCACGGCGCGGGTCGACCTCGTCATCAAGTTCGTCAACCACCTGGTCCCCTCGAAGGCGTCGGGTCACTCGGTGGCCCCGCTCGTACTCCGCCATTTCACCGGCGTCGACTGGACCGATGCTGTCAGTCTCGCGGGCGTCAACACCGGCCTCTACGCCGCCCTCTACGGTGTGACGGCGCTCTCGGGGCTGGCCTACTTCGGCGCGCTGACAGGGCGACTCGCCAGCGGCTGGGTCGTCGTCATCCTCCTCTCGACGGGCGTGTACGTGGCCGCGGGCGGGCTGGTCCTGCTCGCGGGCCGGCGCATGGGCGTCGCCGGACGGTTCGTCGCACGCCTCGAACGGCTCCTGGGCAGTGTCCCTCGCGTGGGTGACCGCCTCGCCGGTATCGCGCACGCGCTCCCCTCGTTCACGGAGGACTCCGCGGGCGCCTTCAGGGGCCTCTCTTCCCGGCCGGGGGTGGTCGTGCCGTACGCACTCGGGTGGGCGGGCAATCTCCTCGTCGCGCCGGGCGTCCGGGTGTTACTCCTGCTCGGGGCGCTGGGCGGGGACTTCTCGCCGGCGGTCCTCCTGGGCGTCGCGCTCGTGATGGCCTACAGCGTCACGGTCCTCCCGCTGACGCCGGGCGGCGTCGGGGTGGCGGAGGCGTCGGCGACTGCGGTTCTCGTCGCCCTCGGCGTCGCTCCGGACCTGGCCGCGGTTGCGGTCCTCGTCGACCGCACGCTGGGCGTCTATCTGCCCGCCGTGCTCGGGTGGCTCCCGGCCGCACGGGTCGACCTCGGGGAGATATTCGGGACCCGGTCCGGGGGGTGACTGGTGCTGTGACCGCTTCCCGTCCGTGACCCGACCGCGCTCGGAGCCTGGTCCGGCCGGTACCCGGCGGGATGGTCGAGAGGAGAATACGGCTCCGCCGGGCGGTCAGGCGGTGACTTCCTGTTCGTCGTCGGCGTCGTCGTCGAGGCGTTCGACGATGTCGTTGATGATGACGATGTCGCCGACGGCCTGGACCCAGCGGTACGGGAGGATGACGCCCCGCGAACTCCTGACTTCGGCGTCGAACAGTTCGTCGTTGACTTCCCGGAGCGCGAGGCCGGTCACGCTCTGGCGGTCCATGTCGAGTCTGAGATCCTCGACCTCGCCGACGAACACGCCGTTTTTCGTGTAGACCTCGCGCCCGACGAGGGTCGTTATTTCCTGCGGTGCCGTCTCGGTGCTCATATCGAGTGACTCGGCTGGCGGGGTCTTAAATTTGTGTTCATCGTCAGACGCGCGTCTGTCCGTCTCCCCCGCTGTGACCGCCGTATCGCTCCCCTGGCCGCCCCAGTCCTCGCGGCCAGCAGTCGTGTATCGGTTCGACACTCCGGCGCCACGGTTATATTCCGGAACCACCAAACGCCGACGATGAGTGACGCGAGCGACACCGGGGACCCGGACGACATCGAGGCGATCAAAGAGCGCAAGAAAGAGGAGCTGGCCGCCAAACTCGACGAGGACGGTGACGCCGAGGCCACGCCGTCCGAACCGGTCCACGTCGAGAGCGACGCTCACCTGAACGAACTCGTCGCCGACCACGACGTCGTGCTGGTCGATTTCTACGCCGACTGGTGTGGCCCCTGCAAGATGCTCGAACCGGTCGTCGAGTCGATCGCCGCCGACACGGCGGCGAGCGTCGCGAAGGTCGACGTCGACGCGCTCCAGGGCCTGGCACGCGAATACGGCGTCCAGGGCGTCCCGACGCTGTTCCTGTTCGTCGACGGCGAACCCGTCGAGCGCCTCGTCGGGATGCAGGACGAATCTCGGCTCCGGTCACTGGTCGGCGAGCACGTCTGATACGGACCGTTGTACCCATTTTCGGCGATGCCGCCGACGTATGGGCGAGTTACGGTCCGATGCGTTCACTGTGTTTCGCGACGGTGGTAACGAATTACAACGGTCCGTATGATACGGACTGCTGTCAGTCATGTCCGGATCGACCGCACGCTGTCGTGCGGTCGTCCCGAACACAGGGGGGCGAGTTATAGGCTGAAGGCGCAATACCACGGCCTTCAGGCCGTGGATACGCGCCGTCAC
>JAZKRZ010000085.1:0-12656 GCA_036626395.1 Haloarculaceae archaeon | reverse complement strand
CTCTCGGGGTCGGGGAAGTCGTCGCTGGCCTTCGAGACCGTCTACGCCGAGGGACAGCGCCGCTACATCGAATCGCTGTCGGCGTACGCGCGCAACTTCCTGGGTCAGATGGACAAACCCCAGGTCGAGAACGTCGAGGGCCTCTCGCCCGCAATCAGCATCGACCAGAAGAACGCCGCGAACAACCCACGCTCGACGGTCGGCACGGTGACGGAGCTCCACGACTACCTCCGGTTGCTCTACGCCCGCGTCGGCACCCCCCACTGCCCGGAGTGTGGCCGCGAAGTGGGCGAGCAGTCCGCCCAGCACATGGTTCGGCGGGTTCTCTCGCTGCCCGAGGGGACCCGCGTCAAGGTCTGTGCGCCGGTCGTCCGCGACCAGAAGGGGATGTTCGAGGACCTGTTCGACGACCTGCTGGCGGAAGGGTACGCCCGCGTCGAGGTGGACGGGGAACCCTACGACCTCTCGCTGGACGACCCCGACCTGGACGAGAACTACGACCACACCGTCGACGTCGTGGTCGACCGCGTGACCGTCTCGGAGGACGCCCGCTCGCGGATCACCGACTCCGTCGAGACGGCCCTGGCGGAGGCCGACGGCCTCCTCAAGGTGGTCGTTCCCGACCCGCCCGCCGACGCGGACGTCGACCTGGGCGGCTCGGTCGCCCGCTCGGTGGGCGACCTCTCCGGCGGGGACGAGGACGGCGGCGACGGTGCCGCCACGGACCCCACCGGCGAGGGAGACACCGGCGAGGGAGACACCGGCGCCACCGGGGATCGCCTCGTCGTCGAGTTCTCCGAGGAACTCGCCTGTACGCACTGCAACGTCGACATCTCCGCTATCGAGACGCGTTCGTTCTCGTTCAACTCGCCGTACGGCGCCTGCCCCGAGTGTGAGGGGATCGGTTCGACGAAGGAGGTCAGCGAGGACCTGGTCATACAGGACACCTCCAAACCACTCAAGCACGTCTTCGAGCCCTGGAGCTACAACCGCACGTACTACTCGCGGCAACTGGACAACGTCGCCGAGCACTTCGGCGTCGACCTGGACACGCCCTTCGAGGAACTCGACCCCGAGGTCCGGCGGCAGTTCCTCTACGGCACCGACGAACGGGTCCACTTCGAGTGGACGACGAAAAACGGCACCCGCGAGAAGACCGAGCGCTTCGAGGGCGTCATCCCCAACCTCGAGCGCCGCTACGTCGAGACCGACTCCGACCGCGCCCGCGACCACATCGAGGACTACATGGCCACGACCACGTGTCCGGCGTGTGCGGGCACCCGCCTCAAGGCCGAGTCGCGCGCGGTACTGGTCGACGGGACGGCCATCACCGAGGTCAGCGAGATGTCCATCGGCGACGCCCTGGCGCACTTCGAGGGCATGGAGGCGAACCTCGACGAGCGCCAGACCAAGATCGCCGAAGAGATCCTGAAAGAGATCCGCGCCCGCCTGGGGTTCATGTGCGAAGTGGGGCTGGACTACCTGACGCTGGACCGCGAGGCCGCGACGCTGTCGGGCGGCGAGAGTCAACGGATCCGGCTGGCCACTCAGATCGGGAGCGGACTCGTCGGCGTGCTGTACGTGCTGGACGAGCCGTCCATCGGCCTCCACCAGCGCGACAACGACCGCCTGCTCGACACGCTGGAGGAGCTGCGCGACCTGGGGAACACGCTCCTCGTGGTCGAACACGACACGGAGACGATGCGCCGGGCCGACAACGTCATCGACATGGGACCCGGCCCCGGCAAACAGGGCGGCGACATCGTCGTCAACGGCAGCGTCGAACAGGTGAAAGCGACCGAGGAGTCCGTGACCGGCGACTACCTCTCGGGCGAGAAGGCCATTCCCGTGCCCGAGTCGCGTCGCGACCCGGATGGCCACCTCGGGATCCGGGGCGCCCGCCAGCACAACCTCAAGGACCTCGACGTCGAGCTCCCGGTCGGCTGTTTCACGGCCATCACGGGCGTCTCGGGGTCCGGGAAGTCGACGCTGATGCACGACGTCCTCTACAAAGCTCTCGCACGGGAGATGCACGGCAACACGGACGTCGACCCCGGCGAGCACGACGCGATCGAGGGCCTCGACGCGGTCGAGACAGTCCGGCTCATCGACCAGTCACCCATCGGGCGCACGCCCCGGTCGAACCCGGCGACGTACACGAACGTCTTCGACCACATCCGCGAACTCTTCGCGAAGACCGACCTCGCCCAGCAGCGCGGCTACGACCAGGGTCGTTTCTCGTTCAACGTCAAGGGCGGCCGCTGTGAGGAGTGTGGCGGCCAGGGCACGGTGACGATCGAGATGAACTTCCTCTCGAACGTCAAGGTCCCCTGCGAGGAGTGTGACGGCGCCCGTTACAACGACGAGACCCTCCAGGTGACCTACAAGCACGCCACCATCGCGGATGTCCTCGAGATGACCGTCGCGGAGGCCTACGACTTCTTCGAGGGCCACTCCCAGATCCGCCGCCGGCTCGAACTCCTCAAAGACGTCGGACTGGGCTACATGCGCCTGGGCCAGCCCTCGACGACCCTGTCGGGCGGAGAGGCCCAGCGCGTGAAACTCGCCGAGGAACTGGGCAAGAAGGATTCGGGCGAGACGCTGTATCTCCTGGACGAGCCCACGACCGGCCTGCACCCCCACGACGAGCGGAAACTCATCGACGTGCTCCACCGCCTGACCGACGACGGCAACACGGTGGTCGTCATCGAGCACGAACTCGACCTCGTCAAGAACGCCGACCACATCGTCGACCTCGGGCCCGAGGGCGGCGAGGCCGGCGGCGAACTCGTCGCCAGCGGCACGCCCGAGGACGTCGCGCGCACCGGGACCTCGTATACCGGTCAGTACCTGCGGGACCTCCTGCCCGACGTGGACCTGGAAGGGCCGCGCGGCGACCGGGTCGTCACTGCCGGCGCCGAGGGCGAAGTCGTCGCCGACGACGACTGAGACGGATCCCCGCAACCGTGTCCCGCGGCGACCGCCCGACTGCGGGCGGTCGGTGTGGAGCTAACTCATGCCAGTCCGTGCGAGCGGGCCCGGGTTCGACGGCAGAGCCCCTCGGACTGCGGCGGACGGGTCCGGTTTCAGCAGCGACTTAACCACCCCGTCCGAGCGCCAGATAGATGACAGCAACGGCGTATCCGTCCGTGTCGCTGCACAACGTGGCGGAGACGGTGCCGGCGGACTGGGCAGACGACGGCGACCGGTTGTGTCGCATCCCCGCGTCGGTCGGTGCCGACCTGAACGACGAGGCTCACCACCGACTCCGGCACGCGACGCAGGGGGAGGTCCGGTTCGTCCCCGAGCACGACACGGCCGAGGTCGAGGTCACGCTGTCGGCGCCCGAGCGGACGGCGGTCCGCGTCTTCTGGGGGTCGTTCCAGCCCTGGCAGGCCGTCAGGATCGGACCGGGGGCCGAGACGCTCGCCCTGCGCGTCCCGGAGCGGTTGAGCGAACTCGACGACGCCGTGGACACGGGCCGGTTCGACCCGCGCGTCTGCCGGATCCGGTTCGAGCGGTCCGTCCCAGTCGGGATCCACAGGGTCGCCGGCGACTGTCGCCCGCCCGCCGACAGCGAGTTGCCCGACACCCGGTATCTCGCCTACGGCACGTCGGTCACCGAGGGGGCGAAAGCGACCGCGACGCACCTGAGCTACGTGACCACCGCTACGTCTGGGGAGTCGCCGTCCCCGGGTCGGACCCGGATACGGTGGTCGTCTCGGCTGCCGACGGCGCCCGGAGCGCCCACGGCGTCGGAGACGCCGAGTCGTGCGTCTACCGGACGACAGACGCCGACCGCGCGAGTGACGAGGACGCGGATACGGCCACCGTCGAGTGGACCCTCGCGATGGACGGCCTCCCGGACCCGGAAGGGACGGTTAGGGCGGTGCTCGCGGCCGGCACCGGGCCGACGCTGTTCGCGCTGAACAACCGGGGGCTCTACCGGTCGGACGACGCCGGCGAACAGTGGGCGCGACTCGCCGTCGAGTGGTCCGACGAGTACGAATCACGGACGCCCGGACGCCTCGCAGTCGTCCGGGACTGAGCACGTCGGCAGACCTCCGGTGTCGAATCGCGTCAGTCGTCGGCCTCGTGAGGCCGGGCCGTCCGGACCGGATACCGTGGTCGGGCGGGAGTCCCTCGGCTGCCGACCGACTACTGTAGTTCCCGTCAGTACGGACGTCGGGTCAGCCGACCACTCCGACGCCGTAGACGGATGCGGTGGTGAGAGCGGCCGCGAGCAACCCGAAAGCGAGTACCTCCAGGGCGCGTCGGCGGTCGCGCCGGACGGCCTCGGCCTCGCTGACGCTGCCCGCCTCGCCGCCCGACCCCGACAGGTCGTAGCGAGCCATGACGCCGAATCCGACACAGAACCCGAGTCGGTCCTGGAAGAAGCCGACGAACGCGCCGGCCCACAGCGGGAACGTCCACAGGAGCGTCGCCTCCGGACGACCCGTCACGAGAACGAACAGCGAGAACCCGCCGGCGACGAGCGCGGAGACGGCCCCGAGCGTGCGACGCTTCCGTCGCTCCTCGGTCCCGATGTTGCAGACTCCGGGCTGGTACTCTGACATGGGACGGTATAGTACCCGTCCGATCATAAGATGGGTATCAAACAGCGTCGGTATGACTGACGGTACCGTGTGACACTGCCGGACCGCCCCTGACAGTCGCGGTTCGTCACGAGGGGCGCGCTCGCCAGCGAGGGGCGGGACTGAAAGGTATTTACCCGAGAACGACCCAGCGACGGGTATGCGCGACTTCGTCGTCGTCGGGTGTGGCCCCGCGGGGTCGCGGTTCGCCCGCCGCGCGGCCGGAGAGGGATACGACGTCCTCGCCTTCGAGCAGGGGAAGGTCGGCGAGCCGCTGGCCTGTTCGGGCCACGTCTCGACCGACGTCTGGGAGTTCACCCCCGACGGCGCCCGGGAACGCCTCCTCCAGAACGTCGTTTACGGCGCCCGATTCCACCTGGCGGACCCGACTGCCCACGCGACGCCAGTCGCCGACCGACGACCGGACTCGGCCGGCCAGTCCGACTCCTCCGAGGGACCCACGAGCGACCGGGCGCCGGCCAGCGACGGCGGTACCGCTACCGTCGAGAGGTCGGGGTCGACCGACCCCGCTGTGGGTCGCCGCGAGGCGCCGACCGGCCCCGGCTACCCCTTCTACAAGGACGAGCAGGTGTCCAACGTCATCGACCGCGTGGGCCTGGACCGGGAGCTCGCCGACGCCGCCCGCGATGCGGGTGCGGACCTGCGCGAGGGGCACACCGTCCTCGACGTCGAGGAACGCGAAGACTGCGTCGAGGTGGCGGTCAGAGGGCCGGACGGCGTCGAGACCCACCGCGCCCGGATGGTCGCCGGCTGTGACGGTCCGAGGTCCCGCGTCCGGCGCGACGTCGGCCTCCCGGAGCCCGACGAGTTGCTCCACGGCGTGCTGGGGTTTACCGACGCGGCCGACCCCGGCGACTTCGTGGACGTCCACCTCACCGTGCCCCGGTTTTTCGCCTGGCGCATCCCCCGGGGCGATGCCGGCGTCGAGTACGGCCTCGCCGTCCCGCCCGGCGGCGACGTCCGCGAGCGCTTCGAGGCCTTTACCGGGTCCTACGGCGTCGAGACCGACCGCCGGTGTTCGGGGCTCATCCCTATCGGCCCGCCCGACACCGTCACCAGCGAGCGCGCCTTTCTCGTGGGGGACGCCGCCGCCCAGACCAAGCCGTTCACCGGCGGCGGGATCAGGTACGGCATGACCGCCGCCGACCACGCGGTCAGTACCATTGACCCCGACGACCCGGAGACGCTGGCCGACTACGAGTCCGGCTGGCGCGACGACCTCGCCCGCGAGATCCGACTGGGCCACTGGGTCCGCCGGGCGTACTCGCTGCCCGAACCCGTCCAGAGACTGGGCCTCCGGACAGTCTCGGGGAAGGTCGGCGTCCACATGGACCGCCCCTCGACGCTCTTTTCCCGCGAGCAGTTACGTTCGATGCTGCGCTGGTGAGCACGGCGGTCACGTCCCGCTCCTCGCCGACCCGCAACGCTCATGGAAGCACACTCCTAACCGCGGATATGGAGTTCGACCTGACGAAGACGGCAGCGGTTTTCGTGGCGATAATCGCGGTTGGCGTCGGCGGGCTGATCGGCGCGCCCATTCCGATGGGAGTAGACACCATACTCATGATGGTGGCACCGTCGATGGCGGTATTCGGGCTGCTCTGTCTCGCCGTCGGCGTCAAACACGGCGAGTACCGCGCCGGAGCGGCGCGCTAAACGCAAACCGGGGCGACGTCCCGGTCACCGTCGTTCGAACCGGTGCTCCCCGACGTTTTGTCCCCCGACGACCCGCCGCTCGTGTTGGTCCACGGCGGACAGTTCGGGTCGGCCGACGCGCTGGGGTCCTGGAGCACGAACCTCGACCGGCTCGCCGCGCGCTTTCGCGTGTACGCGTTCGACAGGATCGGACAGGGGTGCACCGACAATCCCCCGCGCGACGCGGACTACACCTTCGAAGCCGTCTGTCAGCACGCCAGCGAGTTCGTCCGGACGCTGGACACCGGACCGCGACGCTCGTCGATAGCAGCACCGCCGCCCCCGTCTCCGTCGAGGAGGGTGCGACGTTCTACAGAGAGGTCGCACAGCAGCGACCGACCGGCCCGCCCTCGCTCGAATCGGTCCGCGTCGAACCCGTCGAGAACTCCTGGGGGACCGACCACGTCACGGACGCGTTCCTCGAACGACGGCTCGAGGTTGCGCGACGCGAAGGGGCGCGCGAGGCGCGCGAGCGGATGGACGCGGGTGCCAGGGCGACGTTCTTCGAGAGCGTCGACGCGGTTCGCGAGCGGTTTCTCGACCGGGTCGACGCCGGCGGCGTGCCGGTCCCGGCGCTCGTCGTCTGGGGTGGCGACGACCCGTCGGCACCGCTGACGTGGGGTCTGGACCTCTACGAGCGGGTCCGCGCCGAGACCGACGCGGCGGAACTGCACGTCCTCAACCGTGCCGGTCACTACTCGTTTCGGGCGCCCGCGGGCGTTCGACCGAACGGTCGAGGCGTTCTGTCGCGACCGGTCCTGACGGGGCCGGCGACGACCGGCGCCACTCAGAACCGTCGCTCCGCCCGGGACTCCCCCGGAACCCCGAGGGCGCGACGGAAACGAACGTGAACAGCGCGACTCACTGCCGGCGCCGCTGAGCTTCGGGTCCAACGCGTTGCTCGCGGCCCCGCGTCTCGTGATGGTCGTCGCTCGTCGAGTCGCTTCGGGGGAGTCGCTGCCGAAAGACGTACGAGTCCGACGGCCCCAGGTCGGGGTAATGACTGTCATCGAGGGGGTCCACGCGGACCACGGGGCGACCTTCGAGGAGTTGGGCGGCCGCCGTGTCGTCGCCGACTACGGCCGACCCGAGCGGACCCACCGCGCCGTCCGCAACGTCGTCGGGGTGACCGAGCACGTCTTCGGCGTCCTCGTCGTCGAGGGCGAGGACAGAGTCGAATTCGTCGACAACGCCGTCTCGAACCGCGTCCCCGACGAGGACGGCGAGGGGTGCTACGCCCTCCTGCTCGACCCCAGCGGGTCGGTCCGCACCGACATGTACGTCTTCAACGCCGCCGCCGGCGACCGCCTGCTCGTCTTCCTCCCGCCGGGTGAGGTCGAGGAGACCGCCGAGGACTGGCGCGGCAAGACGTTCATCCAGGACGTCGAGATCGCGGTCGCGACCGACGACTTCGGCGTCTTCGGCGTCTACGGCCCCCAGGCGACCGAGAAGGTCGCGAGCGTCCTCACGAAGGCGAGTTCGCCCGACCGTCACCTCTCTTTCGTCCGGGGGTCGATGGGCGAGGTGGGCGTCACCGTGGTCCGCGACGACGGGCTGACCGGCGAGGAGGGCTATCTCGTGGTCTGTGGCGCCGACGCCGCCGGCGAGGCGTTCGACACCCTCGAAAACAGGGGGCAGGCGGCCGCCCCCTTCGGCTATCGCACCTGGCGGACGCTCGCGCTGGAGGCGGGCACGCCACTGTTCGAGACCGAACTCCGCGAGCGGCTCCCCAACGACCTGGGGGTCCGGAACGCGCTGGACTTCGAGAAGGGCTGTTACGTCGGCCAGGAGGTCGTCTCCCGCGTCGAGAACCGCGGTCGGCCGAACCAGCGACTCGTCGGCCTCGTCCCGGCGGCGGTGCCCGACGAAGGTGCGGCGGTGTTCGTCGACGACGCCGCCGTCGGCGAGGTCACCCGGGCCGCCGAGAGCCCCTCCCGGGAGGAACCGCTCGCACTCGCCCTCGTCGAGGGCGACGCCGTCGACGGCGAGGCGCTCGCGGTCCGCGTCGACGGCGAGGAGGCCTCCGCGTCGGTCGAACCGCTCCCGTTCGTCGAGGGGTCCGACCGCTCGGCCCGAGTACCCACCTATCCCGACACCACCGCCCAGTAGGCGAGCGAACGTCCGCGCTGGTCGCCCGTTCGGGCCACTGGGGGGCGAGCATCGGTCGGGACCGGTCGAGTCCGTAGTGGCGGGCACATCCCCCCACGAGGCGGTCCGTGTACGCGCCGGTCCCACACCCCAGGTCGAGTACCGTCCGACCGGCCAGCGAACAGCGTTCGACGAATGCCCCGAACGCCGCCCCGTCCGGGCTCTCGGCGGCACTGAACGCCTCGTATACCGCCGGACGCGCCCGAAAGGCGTCCACCCAGCGCTCTTCGGTCATTCGCGAGACTGAAACAGCGACCGTCTTTACCCTGCGGACCGCCGCGCGGGCAAGCGATTCGCCCGCCGTGCCGGCGCCGCGGCTCGTTCTCTCCATTGATACTCACGCGAAACGATCAATATTTGTGCGTCGATAGGGGGAGACGGATCGGATGTCCGAATCAGTCGTCGCGGACTTCGTCGGGTCGTTCAACTCCGAGGTGTCGGGCCGTGCCGAACCGGTCAGGGGGCGGATCCTCCTCTCGGAGGTTGGCTGGTGCTCGCGGCCGACGAAGGGACGGTGACGGTCGCGTTCAACCGCGACGACCGCCGGATGGTCGCCGCCGTGGAAGCCGACGACGACAAGATAGAGAAGTTCACCACCGTCCTGTTCAAGGCCATCCTCAACGGGACGGACATGACGGTCAGACACCCCGCGCGGGTCGGCGGGCGCGTCACCGGTGAATCCTTCGAACCGGCGAAACTTTTCCTCGAACCACGGGCGGTCAGGCTCACGCGGCCCGACGACGAGGTCGACGTCGACCTGTCGACGGTCATCGACTTCGACCGCCTCTCGCGGGAGGTCAACGGCGCGCCCCGGTCGGTGCTCGCGGTCAGGCACATGCCAGACGGCCGCTCGCTGACGACGCTGGCGGCCACGCAGTCGGCCCGCAAGATGTCGATCCTCGGGCGGTTCCTGCGTCTGGAGTACGGCGACCTCGTGGCCGACCTGGAGAACGTCTCCGTCTCCGAGACCGAGATAGAGACCCTCGTCGCCATCTACTCGACCGGCCGGGACACCTCGCTGGCGGCCGTCCTCGACGAGGACGCCAGCAGAGTCACCACGGTCCTGAACGACCTCGAGGCCGACGGCCTCGTCGTCGACGGCGAACGGGGCACCCGGCTCACACCGAAGGGCCGCGTCGTCGTCAGCAACTACCTCGAAGAGGTCAACGAGTGACCGGCCCCGGCGCCGGCCACCGGGGACCGGACAGGACTCGCGGGCGGGTTTTTTGAGTCGTCGACCGAGTCCCGGGACCGGGTCCTCTCTCGGGTCTCGCGGGCCCGCTCGTCGGGCGGCACTTCAGCGCGTGAAGCGCTACCTGCGGGTCTATTGAACTACCCCCCGTCGGTGCAGGTATGGCAGTACGACACCGACTCGCGGACGGACTGCTCGGAAGCATCGTCGCGCTCGTGACCGCCCCGACCGGCGTCGGGGTCACACTGGGCGGCTGGCTCGCGGCCCGCCGGACCGAAACCCCGCTCGGCGGTGCGCTCGCCGGCGGCGTGGCGGGTCTCGTCGCCGCCCTCCCGGTTGGCGCGCTGGTCTATCTCGCCAGCGCCGGCGCCATCGACCCCATCGGTTACCACGAGGGCGTCGTCCACGTCGGCGTCAACACCGCCGCGCCCGGGACGTTCGCCCTCTGGCAGGAACTCGCGTTCGCACTCGTCACCGGGGGCGTTCTCCTCGGGGCGGGTGTCATCGGCGGCGTGCTGGCCGGCGCCGCGACCGAGGTCGGCCGCAAACGCCGTGAGGAACTGGCGACAGCCTGACCTGTCAGCCCCAGGGTTCGCCGCTCGCCAGGTCCACCTCGGCATCGCCTCGCTCGGAGGGACAGATATCGGCGAGGATACAGTCCTCGCAGTCGGGGTTTCCCGCGGTGCAGACCGCACGGCCGTGACTGATGAGCAGGTGCGTGAAATCGCGCCACTCCTCGCCGGGAACGACCGGCATGAGGTCCGTCTCGATGGCTTCGGGTCGCTCCTCGTCGGTGAGCCCGAGTCGCCGGGAGAGGCGCTGGACGTGCGTGTCGACGACGATCCCCTCGACGACGTCGTGGCCGTGCTGGAGGACGACGTTCGCCGTCTTGCGCCCCACGCCCGGGAGGTCGGTCAGCGCCGACATGGTGTCGGGCACCTCGCCGTCGTGCTCCTCGACGAGGATTTCGCCGATCCCTTTGAGGTACCCGGCTTTGTTGTTGTGGAACGTGATGCCGTAGATGTCCTCGGCGAGTTGCTCCTCGCTTGCCTCGGCGTAGTCCTCGGCGGTCTCGTAGGTCTCGAAGAGGTCCGCCGTGACCTCGTTGACCCGCTCGTCGGTACACTGTGCCGAGAGGACGACGGCCACGAGCAGTTCGAGCCTGTTCTCGTAGTTCAGCGAGATGGTCGCGTCGGGATACTCCGTCCAGAGGCGGTCGATGACCACCTCGGCCTGTCTTTCACGGGTCGGCAGTGGCTCACCCATCGGACGTGTGGTGGGGCGAACCCCGCTTGAGTGGTTCGGTCCCGCGAGGTCACACCACCGGTCTCCGCGCCGACGGGGAACGTGGACGACGACCCCGGAGAGCACGTCCCTACTCGACGAAGGTGTACTTGCGTTCGCCCATGCGACCCCAGCCGTCGAAGACGAACTCGCCCTCGGGAACGGTAAAGCGGTCGACGTCGGAGTCGACGTCGTGATTGTGGGCGTCGTGGACGTCCTCGTACTCCGCGAAGCTGAGGTCGTACCGGTTTTCGAGTTGCCGGTCGACGTTCATGGCGCCGATCTCCTCGGCCCAGCCGGCCTGGATGGTCTCGGCGTGGATCTCCGCCTGGGCGCCCGACCCGTAGGAACCGACGAGCATCCGCTCGCCGGTGAGGTTTTGACCGTTCTCCAGGGCGTGTTTCATGCCGGCGACGCGGGCGACGTGGACCGACCCCGTGTACCAGTTGCCGACCTCCCGGGAGACGCCCAGCGTCGGGTCGACGCACTCGGCGTACCACTCCTGATAGGTGTCGGTGTCGGTCAACTTGTCCGTGTACTCGGCGGCCGCGTCCCTGAACGCCTCGTCGCTGTCGAACGCCGCCCGGCGGGGCTGGCGGCCGATATCCTCGGCGAGCGAGACCTCGATCTCGGTGTCGCGGGTGAAGTGCCGGTAGGCCAGCGCGGCGGCCTTGCGGACCATCCCCGGGAAGGGGGTGTGGAACGGGCCCAGCACGTAGTCCTCGGGGTGGATCGCACCGACGACACTCTCGTAGTCCTCGATGGCCTCGCGCATCCGCGCCAGGTAGACCTGGACCGACCGCTTCCCGTCGACGCTCGGGAACTGTTGCTGTGGTTTGAGGAAGTCCGTCTCGTCGGCGCTGCCGTAACCCTGTTCGGCGGACAACTCCACCAGGTCGGGGTCCTCGTCGATGAGCATCGCGACGGCACCCGCACCCTGCGTCGCCTCACCCGGGTCGTCGCGAGCGTACAGCGCCGTGTCGGTGGCGATCACGAGCCCCGCGCGACCACGGTTGCGTCCGGCCTGGATCCAGTTGTAGGCGTCGTCCAGGCTCTGGGTCCCCGAGATGCAGGCGAACTTGCGCTCGCCTTTGTTGGCGTGGTGGAAGTCCCCGTCGTAGACCTGTTCGAGACAGCCCGCGACGTACGTCGAGACCGGCTTGGAGTTGTCGAACGCCGACTCCGTCGCCACGTCGATCCGACCGATGTCCTCGGGTTCCAGTCCCTTCCGCTCCATCAGGCGGTGGGCCGCGTTGGCGCCCATCGTCACGATGTCCTCGTACGTGTCAGGGAAAGAACTCGCGTACAGCCCCAGCCCCTTCGTGTACTTGCCCGGGTCTTCGCCCTGTGCCGGTGCGAACGTGTCCGCCAGGTCGAGTCTGAGCTTGCCCGTCCAGATCTCGATACCGTCGATGCCGACCGTCATACCTACCCCTTCCTCCACCACCCTTATTGGTCTGTCGACTGGTTGTTCGACACACGTCGAACTAACGTTCGTGGGGCGCCGGGTCGACAGCCATCGAGGACCGTTCGGACGGCCGGTCAGGTGAGGACCGGCACAGCCCCTTCGAAACGACGGTTTTCGAATGACGGTGGACGACCACGACCGTCGCGTCGCTGCCCGAGTAGCCGTGTGTAGAGCGGATCAGGGCGCCGACGACGAGGCCTGATAGTGATTATTGTAGATTATTTCCGGATTGCACCGGTACCGGTGCCGGCGC
>JAZKRZ010000084.1:0-12907 GCA_036626395.1 Haloarculaceae archaeon | reverse complement strand
TGGTTCCGGTCGTCCGGGCAACGAGACCGGTGTTCGTCGGACCGACACGTCCCCGGAGCCTTGCCGTCGAATACCCGGTCGGATCGGCGTGTGGGGCGCGCACACTCGGCAGAACGTGAGGGCTTTCGAACGGGTTTTCCTGTTCGATACCCGAGTGTGTCACGTGTCCCGTTTCGGGTACAACCCGGTGCGTGCCCTCCTCGTGGCCGTGGGGTCGCTGCTCGCGCGGGTCGGGTTCGTCGACCGCTCGCGCGTCGAGCGGGTGACGGACCTCTCGTGGCCACGGATAGTCACGGGGCTGGCGCGCATGTCCCGGACCACGGCGGACGTCGCGATGGTCGGCATCGCGGTCGGCCCGGCGGCCATCGCCGGTGTCGGCTACGCCCGCCCGTTCTGGGGGATGGCTTTCGGCCTCGGCGGCGGGATCGCCGGCGGGACGATCAGCCTCGTCTCCCAGCGCTACGGCGCCGAAGCCTACGAGGAACTCGCCCTCGCGGTGAAGGCCAGCGCCGTCCTCGCGGTGCTCGTGACCCTGCCGGTCGTCGCCGCCTACCTCGTCGCGCCGGGCTTTCTCGTGGACGTCATCGGCTCCGGCGAGAGGGCCGTCGCCTACGGCCGGGAGTACCTCGCCGTCGCCGCCCTGGGCGTGCCCTTCGCCGCCCTGAATCTCGTCGGGAGCCGCACGCTCGTCGGCGCCGACGACGCGTGGACGCCGATGGTCGTCCGGGGCGGCGGCGCCGCGCTCAACATCGGGATCAACGCGGTCCTCGTCTTCGGACTCGGGATGGGCGTCGTCGGCGCCGCGGTCGGGACCGTCGTCTCGAACGTCCTGGTCACGGTAGTGTTCGCGGTCGGGCTCGCCCGGGGCGGCCTCCCGCTGGTCGGCGAGTTCCCCGTGCGGATACCGCTCTCGGGCCCCCACCTGGACCGGTCGCTGGTCGCCGACCTGGTAGAGGTCTCGACGCCCCTGGTCGGGACGAACCTCTCGCGCGTCGGCGGACAGTTCCCCAAGCTCTACATCGTCGGCCTGTTCGGGCCGAACGTCGTCGCGGCGTACGTCGTCGCGATGCGCGTCCGGGCGCTGATGGGCACGCCCAACTGGGGGTTCTCGATGGCCTCCTCGTCGCTCGTCGGGCAGGCGCTGGGCGAGGACGACGAGCGCGGTGCCGGCCAGTGGGCCAGCGACGTCTTCCGGTTCTCGCTGGTCGTGTTCGCCCTCATCGCCGTGAGCGTGTTCGTCTTCGCTCGCCCCATCGGCCGGGTGTTCGTCGACGACCCCGCCATCCTGCCGACGGTGACGACGTTCGTCCGCGTCGCCTGCGTCGCGGTCATGTTCAGCGGCGTCTACGGCGCCGCGACCGGCCCGCTTCGAGCCAGCGGCGACACCCGCTGGCCGCTGTACGCCAACCTCGTCGGCCTGTACCTCTTTACGATCCCTGTGGCCTACCTCGGCGTCGTCGTCCCGACCGTCGGCATCGCGGCGCTGTTCGCGGCCGTCTTCGTCGAGAAGGCGGTGCCCGCGGCCGTCGTCTACCACCGCTACCGCACCGACACCTGGAAGGTCGTCAGCCGCGAGTACCGCCCCGAGGCGTCGCCGAGCGACTGAACTGTCGGACGGGCACCCCGGCCGTCAACACGGATTTCGGGGGGTGCGCTCCAATACGCCAGGGTGGTGCCGTCACGTAGCTCTTTCAGGCGTCGCCGGCCCACGCGACCGCGTTGCGGAGCAACTGCCCGAACGCCTCGGTCTCGAACGCCTCGTCGGTGTGGCCCAGCGAGATGTACGCGACCCGCCCCGCCGATTCGTTGGTCCAGACGACGGGGTACTCCTCGAGGTCCGGGTGGTCCATGCGCGCCAGCACCGTGACGTCGTCGTCGACCTCGACCTGGTAGGGCTCGTCGAACACCGAGAAGTCCCCCACGCCGGCGACGACCGGGTGGTCGGCGACGACGTCGACGCCGAACTCGGACTGGTCGGGGTGGGTCAGGAAGTGCCCGCCGAGCAACTCCCGCAGTTCCGGGAACGGCTCCTCGCGGTGGTCGATGACGTCGTCGGGGTCGTCTGGCGCCGTCGACGTGAGGTCTGAGGCGCAGTGGACGCCGACGTAGCCGCCGCCCGACTCGACGTGGGCGAGTAGCGCGTCCACCTGTTCGTCGGTCAGCGTCGAGTCCGTCAGGTAGTCGACCAGGACGTCGTACTCGCCGGTCAGCGCGTCGCGGTCGG
Source organism: Haloarculaceae archaeon (assembly GCA_036626395.1). Classification (GTDB taxonomy): domain Archaea; phylum Halobacteriota; class Halobacteria; order Halobacteriales; family Haloarculaceae; genus QS-5-68-33. Next base: position 10,683 of record JAZKRZ010000084.1, on the reverse strand, counting down.
TCGTGACCGTCACGTCGTGGTCGGCGAGGATCGACTCGAAGTGGTCCGCTTTTGCCTCGATTTCGTGGAACGGGAAGGTGTTCTCCCCGAGGACGAGCACTCGTGTCATCACTCCCAGCGTCGCCGCCCACGACTGTAACGGCTCCGGTACCCCCGGCAGGTCGCCGGGAGTACACCCGTCCGGACACCCGGCGAGCGAACTCGCGGGCCTGCGTCAGACACGCTCGGGTCACGGGGTTCCGTGTCACTTGTCACCGAACGCCTTTGCCGTGTACACGCATACCGCATAAACAATTATTACCTTCGACGCCGTTAATCCAGCCATGGCGACACGTCAGGAGGAGTCCCCGACGTACCACGCGTGTAGCTGCGGCGAGCAGTTCGATACGACGGAGGCCCTTCTGGAACACGCCCGCGAGGAACACGGGCTCGACGTACTCTGACCCTGGCGTGTGTCCCGTCAGCGACGCTGAAAGCGGTGGGTCCGTTCGACACCGGACGCGCCGCGGGGCGTCACTGCCGGACGCGAAACTCGTGGTAACCGCCGTGTGAGACCTCCAGCGACCCGATCCACCAGTTCCACCGCTCGACGAGCGCGTGCCCCTCGGGCGCGTCGTCCAGGTTGTCGAGGACGTCCTCGACCGTGAGTCGCTTGCCGAAGTGGTCGGCGATGCGTCCCGAGTCGGCCAGGTCGCGGGCCTGCCGGGCGACGACGTGGCGGGTCTCCTCGTCGGCCTCGTAGCGCTCCAGCGCCGCCTTCAGTCGTTCGTGGTCCACGGTGGGACTGTCCGACCGCGTGGCTTGTAACTGCTCCTGTCCGTCGGCGCCGTCGGCGGTGGGAAGTCGCGGTCGCTCCCGAAAACCGGTGGTGGGTCGCAGTCGCCGTCGAAAACGGGGCCCGCGAGCCGCGGGCTCGTCGGGTAGCGGCTGAGGGGAGTAAGCCCCCTTCTGTTGTCCGGCATTCGGCTGAGCGCCCGCGCCGCGCCCGGGCTACCTGTCGCGCGGGCTTGCACCGGTGAGGATTCGCCGTTCCATCCGTTCTCTCCCGTCTATCCTAGGCGGGTTAGCTCCCCCTCGCTTCGGCCAGCGCCTCGCTCGGGGTTCGCGCGCCTCATCGGTCGGGGAGAGGGGTCGCGTTTCTGTTCCAGAGCCAGCGGTCTCCCGCTCCGGGTTTGCACCCGGTCACCTGCCCGGGCGGTGGGGGGACTTTCCTCATGTCCCTTGGGCGCGGTCCCGACTGGACCGGACGGGCCGGGACACGGTGGCCGGGCTCCCTCTGCCGACCGGACCTACGCCGCTGGAGGGATTAAGCCCGTCGGTCACTCGCCCCGCCGGTCGCCCCTCGCGTCGGTCGCCCGCTCCGGTTGACGGGCGGTCGACGGACGGTTCGAACCCGTCACTCCGCGCCGTCGACGGGCGGTTCGAACCCGACAGCCTCGGCGTCGGCCAGCGCGCGCTCGCTCGCGGCGCCGAGGTCGAACGCCCGCACGACCTCGCCGTCACGCACCAGCGGTTCGAGCAGCGGTTCGGCGTCCGCCGGGCCCGCTTCCTCGGCGAGACCGACGTGGTGCTCGCCGTCGGCGGTGCGGTAGACCGCCTTCTTCCCGGTGAGTTTGCCCCGTTTGGCGGCCGGTTCGCCGTCCACCTCGACGATGTCCAGGGCGAAGTCGAGCGGGTCGGCGTTGCTGACGTACCCGCCGATGCCGAACCCGTCGGCGACGTCGCGCAACTCGCGCAACTCCCGGGGACCGAGCCCGCCGCTGACGAAGATACCCACGTCGTCGTGGCCAGCGGCGTCGAGCGACCAGCGGACCTCGCGGACGATGTGCCGGAAGTCCCCGCGACGGGAGCCGGTCGTGTCCAGTCGTACCGAGTCCAGGTCCGCGACGGCCGCGGCGGCCCGCAACGACTCGTCGACCTCGTCGCTGTAGGTGTCACAGAGCGCTACCCGCGGGACGTCCTCGCCGGCGGCCGCGTCGAAGGCCCGCCAGGCCGCTTCCTGGTTGCCACGACCGAAACAGATGACCAGCGCGTGGGGCATCGTCCCGCCGGCCTCGACGCCGACGATCTCCCCGCCCGCGACGTTCGAGATACCGTCCAGTCCCCCGACCAGCGCAGACCGCTCGACCATCGCGCCGAGCGAGGGGTGGACGTGGCGCGACCCGAAACTCAACACCGGCGAGTCCGGCGCCGCGAACCGCGCCTCGAGCGCACGGGTCGCCACCCCCGTCGGATGCGAGAGGAATCCCAGCAGCGCGGTCTCCAGCCGGCAGAACTCGAGGTACGACCCCTCGACCCGCAGGGTGGGGCCGCCGTCGAACAGCTGTCCTTCGCGCAGGGCGTCGACGTCGACGTCGTGCCCCTCGAAGAGGGCGGCGACGTCTTTCGCGCCGGCGAAGACCGACCACTCGCCGGTGGAGAACTGGTTCGCGGTCACTTCGGCGACGACGTCGGGGTTCTTCCCCGCGCCCTCGAGCGCTTCGACCGTCCGGTCGAAGTACGCGTCCGTCGCGCGTCCCTCCCGGATCGTCGACGGCGGGACGATGTCGAATTCCATGTCGGACCCTACTCGCGCGGGCGGAAAAAACCGACCAGTTCGACTCGTCGGGACGTGACGTCGCGTCCGTCAGCGGGTCGCGAGGGTCAGTCCCGCGGTTCGTGTACCCCGTCGAGTTCTTCGACGGTCGGTGCGTTGACGACCCGGACGCGGTCCCCCTCTCTGACGACGCGGAAGGCGTCGCCGAAGTCGCGGGAGTCGGGGACGACGTAGACGTTCCCGCGGGGGTTGGTCGCGCCGTAGCGTTCCAGCAACTCGACGTACGCCCCGTGGAACTGCTCGGCGTCGCGTTCGGTGTCCCACGCCGTGACCCAGACGTAGGCGCCCTCCCCCTCCGGGGCGTCGTCGCTCCGGTAGGGGACCAGCGCGTCGCCGCCCCACCCATCGGAGGGGGCCGACCGGTAGCTGAGCCGGTCGCCGTCGGGGCTCGCGACGCCGTTCGAGACGAACATCGCGTAGATGGACGCCTCGCCGAGCGTGTCCGCGACCGGGTCGTGGTCGTATCGCTCCCACGCGTCGTTCGAGCGGTCGGGAACGCTCACGTTCACCGGCTTCTCGTCGGGGTAGGCCTGCGGGTGGATCACCTGTTCGGTGCTCTCGGGGAACTGCTCGTGGAGTCGGTCGACTGCGTCCCATCCTCCGCGCTCGCGGAACGTGTCGACGAACGTCGGGCCCGTCGCGTAGGGCTGGTAGATGGTCAGGAACAGTCCCTGGTTGATGTCACCGCCGCCGCCACCGCCGCCGCGCTGTGGTTCGGGGATGCAGTCCCACCGCTCCTCGCAACGGCGCGTGTAGATGGCCTCGATGTAGTTGGCCTCGCCCTCGATGACGCCGTCGGTCGCGAGTTGCTGGTCCTGGGTATCGCCGCCCGGGCCGAGGCCGAAGTGCTGGTCCTGGAGGGCGTGGACGAGTTCGTGGGCCAGCGTCGCCCGGTCGACCGTCGGCGTCGGCGAGTCGCTCACGAGGACGATCTGCCCGTCGCCCGGCGAGTAAAAGCCCTGGACGGACGCCCCCAGCGTCGAGTTGAAACTCTCGCCGGTCCCCGTCGACTCGCCGACGATGAAGATGCCCTCCCAGACCTGGTCGTTCCAGGCCGCGTGGGTCGTGTCGCCACCCCCGCCGCTCCGGTTGGCGACGTACTGCTCGCGGCTGATTACCTCGACGGGCACCGTCTTCCGGAACTCCAGCCCCCGGATCTGCTCGACGCGGGCCATCGTCCGCGCGACGATAGCCTCGCGCTCGGTCGCGTTGTAGCCGTCCCCGGGCGTCACGTCCAGGGAGTCGTCGTACCAGTAACCGTTCTCCCAGCCGGTCCGGTCGTCGTCGGGGTCGTCGGGGTGGCCGACCAGTGGGACGCTCGAACAGCCCGCGAGCACGACCAGCACCGCGAGCACCCCGCCCAGGAGCCGCCGGCGCGAGTCCGTCACCGGTCGTTCCGCCGCCTCGCGGCGACTATCGCGAGCGCCGCGAGGACCGCGAGCACGCCGAAACCTGGGCCGCTCCCCTCGGTCGCGTCGGTGGTCGTCGCCGTGGCTGTCGGTGCGGTGGCGTCGGTCGGCGCTGCCGTTTCCGTGGTGGGGGCGTCGGTCGCGGTGGCGGTCGCCGTCTCGGTCGGGGCGTCCGTCGCCGTCGGCGTAGGTGTCGCGTCCGGCGCGGCGCCATCCCGGATCCCGCTCAGGGTCTCGACGGTGGGGCCGTTGACGATGGTGACGACGTCACCCTCGCGTTCGACCCAGAAGGCGTCGCCGAACCCGCTCTCGTCGGGGAGGCGGAAGGTGTTCGCGCGTCCGGGGACCTCTTCGGCTCCGTAGTGGCGCAACAACTGCAGGTAGGCAAAGCGGAAGGCCTTCGCGTCGTCGGCCGAGTCCCAGGCGGTCTTCCAGACGTAGCCGGTCTCGCCGGTCTCGGCCGACTCGTCGGTGACGTACGGCAGGAGTCGGTCGCCGTCCCAGCCGGCGCTGTTGGGATGGTCGTAGTTGTAAAAGCCCGGCCCGGTGTTCTCGAAGGGGTGATTGACCGGGATGACCACGTTGCTCCGGGTCTCGTAGCTCGGGTAATAGAGCATCATGAAGATCCCCGCCTCGCCGAAGGTGGCGTGGTCGGTCGGCCCCTCGATGTCCAGCGGTCGCCACGGGTCTGAGCTCGCGTCCTCGATTTCGAGGTCACGACCGGTCTCGTCCGGATACGTCTCGGGGTGAATGAGCTGTTCGGTCGTCTTCGGCGGGTTCTCGTAGATGTCGTTGACCCCTTCCCAGCCCTGGTTCTCGTGGACGTACTCGAAGAGACCGGGCCCCTCGGCGTAGTTGGTCTGGCCGTAGAGCACGAGCGCGAGGTTCGCGACGTTCGGCGGGGGCGTGTCCGGCTCGCTCAAACAGTCCCACTCGGCGCCACAGCGCTCGCTGTACAGCGTCCCGACGTAGGTCGCGTCACCCTCGACGACCCCCCCGAATGCGGTGGCGCTGTCCTCGGTGTTGCGCGAGGCCGGCGTCGTGATGTTCAAGTTCCGCTGGACCTGGAGGACGTGGACGAGTTCGTGGCCCAGCGTCGATTCGCCGATCTGGGGGATCTCGCCGTCGCGCGTGATGATCGCCACGTCACCCTTGTAGATGCCGCGCTCGCGGAAGGTCTGGCTCTCCCCGGTGACCGTGAAGGCCCGCGGGACGTTCGTCTGGGAGTTGCGCTCCTGGACGTCGAAGTAGTCGGCCGACTCGTTGACGAAAAACAGCGCCTCGAACTTGACGTTCTGGTGGAGGCGCTGTTCGGTCGTCGGTTCGCCCGACCGGCTCTGGAACTCCCGGACGATCTCGGTGTACTCCTCGGCGGTGACGAAAGAGAGGTTCAGGTCGGCGGTGAACTCCAGTTCGCGGATGGTCTCGACGCGGGCCATCGAACGGGCGAGCACCGCGTCGAGTTCCGCCTCGGTGAACCCGTCGGAGTTGTCTACCGACAGCGTCTCGTTGGCCCAGCAGCCGTTCTCGTAGCCCAACTGGTCGCTGTCGGGGTTCGGCCTGGGGTCCTCGGCGAATTCGGCACAGGCGTCGTGGTCCGAGGCAGCGTCGCTGTCGTTCGTCGACAGAATGGACGGCGTCTCGTCCGCCCCGTTCACGGCGGTCGGGGCACCCGTCGTCGGGGACCTGTCCGTCGCGGTGCCGGCAGCCGCGCCAGCCGCAGTCGGAACGACGGAGACCGCCACCAGCGCCACCAGCGCGAGCGAGAGGGCTGAACGCATTATCGGAGCGTAGGCACACAGATACAAAAACCCGTTCGCTCGCGCGCGGGGGCCCGACCGGCGGACCCGCAGACTGACGATTTTTGAGGCGGGGCGCCCAACCCGCACACATGCGACTCGACCCGGACAGTACGGCACTCGTCGTCGTCGACATGCAAAACGGGTTCTGTCACCCCGACGGGAGTCTCTACGCCCCCGGTAGCGAGGAGGCCATCGAACCGGTCGGAGCGGCAATCGACCGCGCCCGCGAGGCCGGCGCCCACGTCGTCTGGACGCGGGACGTCCACCCGCCCGACCAGTTCGACGACGCCCACTACTACGACGAGTTCGACCGCTGGGGCGAACACGTCCTCGAGGGCTCCTGGGAGGCCGAAGTCGTCGAGGAACTCGCCCCCCGCGAGGAGGACCTCGTCGTCGTCAAACACACCTACGACGCGTTCTACCGGACGCAACTCGAAGGGTGGCTCGACTCTCACGGCGTCGACGACCTGGTGATCTGCGGGACGCTCGCGAACGTCTGTGTCCTCCACACCGCCTCCAGCGCCGGCCTGCGCGATTTCAGGCCCGTCCTGCTGGAAGACGCCGTCGGCTACATCGAGGACGCCCACCGGGAGTACGCCCTGGAGCACGCCGACTTCCTGTTCGGCGAGGTGGTGGGGCTGTCCGACGCCGAGTTCGCCTGATGGAGGAGTCGTCGGACCCCGCGGATACTCGGACTGGCGGACCGGTCGTGCGCCGCTACGAACCGGGCGACGAGCGCGCAGTGAGAGACGTCTTCCAGCGGGCGATGTGCGAGGCCGGCACCGACCCGGCCGACGTGCCGGGAACCCGCGACCTGGAGTGGGTCGAGGCGGCCTACATCGAACCCGGCGGGGAGTTCCTCGTCGTCGAGGTCGACGGCGAGGTCGTCGCGACCGGCGGGCTGGTCGTCGACGGCGACGTCGGCGAACTGTTCCGCGTCGCGGTCGACCCCGACCACCAGCGCGAGGGCCACGGCTCGCGCCTGCTGGCGGCGCTCGAAGACGCCGCGCGCGACCGCGGCGTCGAACGGGTCGTCCTGACCACCGCGCGGCGCCAGGCCGCCGCCGTCGCCTTCTACCCCGAACGCGGCTACGAGCGGACCGGCAGCGACCGCCACGGCGAGTACCACCTCCACCACTACGCGAAGCGACTCGATTAGTGGCTGGCGGCCCTACCGCCGCCGATGTCCGACGAGACCGACGAGGGGCCGGTCCGCGACGACGCGCCGGAGGTCGCGGACGGGCCGGAGTACGACCTCGACCTCCGCGAGCACCCCGGGCGGGACCGTCACACGCCGGACGAGCGCGGCGCGTTCAAGGTCGAACCCTACAAGAGTGAACTCCTGCCGCTGTGGGGGATATCGACGCTCGAAGCGGCCGAGACGGGCGCCGCGGATATCTACGACCGCTACTGCGAGTACCGCGAGGACGACCCCTACGAGCAAGCAAAGGCCGACCACCGCGAGCGCTACGGTGAGTAGTCCGCTCGCGGGCCGCCGGCGCACTCGACACTGACCCGGACGTCCGTCCCGACCGGGAGGTCGATAGCTTCGCCGACGAGTTTGACGCCGAGGCGGTCGCGAGCGGGCGCGAGGGCGACTCCCCGTACAGGCTCGCCGTTCGCGAGCACAGTCACCTCTTCCCAGGCCACGTCCCGGCCCGTCGCGTGGCCCACCCGGGCCCCGAGCAGTTCGACCGGGCCGCCGGTCGTCCCCCCGTCGGCCGTCTCCCCGCCGCCCCGCCCGTCGTCCCGACCGACCCCCAGCAGTCCGCCGCCCTCGTAGTGGGGTAACCCGCCGTCGAGGACGCCGGTGGCGCTCTCGTTCCCGTCTCCGGTGTCGGTCCCGGTCGCGCTCCCGGCGGCGACAGTCGCGGCGAGGCCGGCGAACGCCCCGCCGGGCGCCGGATGGGCGGGCGAGTCGAGGACGGCGTAGGTGTCGCCGGCCGCGACCACGGTCCCGGTCCCGTCCCAGGGGACGGCTTCGAGTCCGAGCGCCGGGTCGAACGCGAGCGGCAGCGACCCCGACGCGCGATAGGGGTCCGCGTCGGGCGACCGAAAGCCCAGGTGGAGATGGTCGGCGACCCACGGGGCGAAAAAGCCGGCGCGGACGAGTCGACCCAGCGGGTCGCCGACGGCCACGCGGTCGCCCGCTCCGACGGCGGGGTCGACGTGCAGTATTCGCGCCGTCGGCGGGTCGCCGTCGTCTGCCCGGACTCGTGAATCCCCGACTGACGTGTCGAGCAGGATCAGGTGGTCTTCCCCGGCGGCGTACGGTTTCGAGGGGGCCGTCACGGTCCGGGTCGCGACGACCTCGCCGGCGACCGGCGACGGGGCGACCACGGGGTCGCCGTCCTCCGGGTCGGGGTGGGTCGCGTCACCGGGGTACAGGTCGACCGCACAGCCGCGGTCGTGTGCGGCGTACGGGGAGTTGTAGAGAGTGAACCGGCGGTAGCGACGGAGCACGTCGGCGGACAGCGTGACGGCCATCGCCCGGGCTTGGGTCCCGAGACACATCACCGCCTCGCTCGACTGTCGGGGCGCACAGCCGCCGTCGTTTTGCCGCTCGCGTCCCGACTCGTGGTATGCGCGTCTATCGCGGGCGGGCAGATACCATCGAAGCCGACCGCGCCGTCACCGACCGCCTGGTCGAGCGGGTCGGCGAGGAGCGCGACCCCGCCGTCCGGGTGTGGCGACCCCACAGGCTGGTCGCGTTCGGCCGCCGCGACGCCCGCCTGGACGGTTACGACCGCGCCCGCGAGGCCGCCTGCGAGCGGGGGTTCCCGCCTGTCGAGCGCGACGTCGGCGGCCGCGCAGTCGCCTACACGGGGTCGACGGTCGCGTTCGTGCGCGCGACGCCGGTCGACGGGACGCGCGGGGGGCTCACGGAGCGCTACGACGCTGCCGTGGCGGACCTTCGGCGCGCGCTCGCCGAACTCGGTGTCGACGCCAGCGAGGGCGAACCACCCGAGTCGTTCTGTCCGGGGACCCACTCGCTGCAGGCAGACTGTCGCGGCCGGCGGCGGAAACTCGCCGGCCTCGCACAGCGCGTCCGCTCCCGGGTGGCCGTCGTCGCGGGCGTGCTCGTCGTCCGCGACCGCGACGAGGTCGCCGCGGTGACGGCCGCCGTCTACGAGGCGCTGGGCGTCCCCTTCGACCCCGACACCGCGGGGAGCGTCGCGCTCGCGGGCGGCGAAGAGGGACCGGACCGGGCGGTCCGGGCCGTCGAGCGAGCCCTCGCCGGCGAGACGGTGACAGCCGAGCGCGTCGGCGGGTCCGCGGGCGCGCCGGACGGTGCGGGCGGCCCGGAGACGTGAAGGCCGGGAGATTTAGGGGGCCAGGGGCGAGAGGTGGGGTATGCTCGTGCGGAACGCGACGCTCGCGGACGGACGCCGGCGGGACGTCCGCGTGCGGGGTGAGACCATCGCTGCGGTCGAGGACGACCTCGGCCCGCTGGAGGGCGAACGGGTGGTCGACGGCAGCGGCAAACGCCTCCTGCCCGGGATGATCGACGTGCACGTCCACTTCAGACAGCCCGGGGGCTCGCACAAGGAGACCTGGACCACGGGGTCGGCGAGTGCCGCGGCCGGCGGCGTGACGACCGTCGTCGACCAGCCCAACACCTCCCCGCCGACCGTCGACGGCGCGGCCTTCGACGAGAAGTTCGAGTTCGCCGTCGAGTCGCTCGTCGACTTCGGCATCAACGGCGGGGTCACCGGGGAGTGGGACCCCGACACGCTCTTCGAGCGTGGCCTCTTCGCCCTCGGCGAGGTGTTTCTCGCCGATTCGACAGGCAACATGGGCATCGAGGCGGACCGCTTCGTCGAGGCGCTCGCCGCCGCTGACGCCGAGGGCGTGCCCGTCACCGTCCACGCCGAGGACGCCGACCTGTTCAACACCGGTGCCCGCGCTCGCGACGACGCCGACGCCTGGAGCGCCTACCGGACCGCCCGCGCCGAGGTATCGGCCGTCCGTCAGGCCTGCGAGGTCGCCGCTGACCGCGGGACAACGGTCCACATCGCCCACACCTCGACCCCGCGGGGTATCGACATCGCCGCCGGCGCGGGGATGACCTGCGAGGTGACGCCCCACCACATGTTCCTCTCGCGCCGGGACCTCCCCGAACTGGGGACCCACGGACGGATGAACCCGCCGCTGCGTCGCGAGAAACGTCGGCAGCGCGTCTACGACCGCGTCGCCGACGGCACGGTCGAGGTCGTCGCGACCGACCACGCCCCCCACACCCGCGCCGAGAAGGACGCCAGCATCTGGAACGCTCCCTCCGGCGTGCCCGGTGTCGAGACGGCTCTCCCGCTCTTGCTGGCCGAGGCCCGGACCGGCGACCTGTCCTACGAACGGGTCCGCGACCTGACGGCGGCCAACCCCGCCGAGGTCTTCGACGTCCCCGGGAAGGGACGGGTTGCGGAGGGGTACGACGCGGACCTCCTGCTCGTCGACCCGGCCGAGACACACCCCATCAGGGGCGAGCGCCTGCACACGAAGTGCGACTGGACGCCCTTCGAGGGGCGCGAGGCAGTCTTCCCGGAACTGGTGACCGTCCGGGGGACCGTCGTCTACGAGCGCGACCCCGGCGCGGCGCCGGGGGGCGACCGCGAACGGTTCGCCGACCCTGTCGGCCGGAACGTCCGCGCCGCCGGGGGCAGCGCCGCGGCCGGCGAGAGCGGCGCCGGCGAAGAGCGCGACTGACCGCCCGCGATGCCGGGGCCGGACCCCTCGCGCCCGTCTCGGCTCGCGCGATACCGGAGAGACAGAGAACTCGACGGCGCGTTCCGGGAGCGAACGGTTCCGCCGCGCACACCGCTGTATCACACCGGGTGACCGCGTCGCGTTTCCGCTCCGTCAGTCACTCGCCGGCGTC
>JAZKRZ010000083.1:0-13165 GCA_036626395.1 Haloarculaceae archaeon | reverse complement strand
GGTCGCGGTCTTCGAGCCACTCGCCGATCCACCGCTCGCTGCGGCCGCCGCCGTAACCGTTGGCGGTGTCGATGAAGTTCCCGCCGCGCTCCTCGAAGGCGTCGAGCAGTTCGTGGGCCCCCTCGCGGTCCGTCTCCATCACGCCGCCCGTTTCCTTGCCGAATCGCCACGTTCCCAGGCAGACCGGCGAGACCTCCAGTCCGGTCGTCCCGAGTCGTCTGTACTCCATGTGAGAGCGGTTGGCCCGCAGCGGCAAAGCCCTTGAGGAACCGGACACGCGGACCACGTTCCGGGAGGCGACCGGGCGCCACACGTCCGCCGGGACGGCGCCGGTCTCACCGTCGCGGCGCCCGGCGAGACGGACCCGGCCTGCCCGCGCCGATGCGTCGGCGAGGGACTTCACCCCCGGACGCCCGTCGGACCCTTCATGCCGGTCGAGCCCCTATCGGGCGGTATGAGCGAAAAGCGAGGGATCCCGGAGACGGAAGCCGAGTGGCGCGAACGGCTCTCCGACGACGAGTATCACGTCCTCCGCGAGGCGGGGACCGAACCGCGCAACACCTCCGAGTTGCTCCACGTCGACGAGGACGGCACCTTCCGGTGTGGGGGCTGTGGCCGGGCGCTGTTCGAGTCCGACGCGAAGTTCGAATCCGGCACGGGCTGGCCGAGTTTCTTCGAACCCGCCGCGGAAGACGCGGTCGAAACCCGCCCCGACGACGGTCTGCTCGGCACCCGCACCGAAGTCCTCTGTAGCGACTGTGGCGGCCACCTGGGTCACGTCTTCGAGGACGGACCACGGCCCACGGGCCTGCGTTACTGCATCAACGGCCTCGCGCTGGAGTTCGACCCCGGGGAGTGACCGTGGACCCACGGGATATCGAGGCGTTCGACGCGGCTGCACCGGGCCGCGAGGAGACCGCGACGGCGACGTTCGCGCTGGGCTGTTTCTGGGGTCCCGATGCCGAGTTCGGCGCCCGCGAGGGTGTTGTCCGGACGCGTGTGGGGTATGCGGGCGGCACGCATGCGAACCCCACCTATCACGACCTGGGCGACCACAGCGAGGCGATCCAGGTCGACTACGACCCCGACGTCGTCTCCTTCGCAGAACTCGTCGACGTCGCCGTCGCGAACCACGACCCGCGGCGCCAGCCCGGCACGCGCCAGTACCAGTCGGCCCTCTTTTTCGAGCGCGACGAGGAGCGCGCGACCATCGAAGCACGGCTCGACGAGATTCCGGTGAGCGTCGAGACGCGGGTCGAACTCCTGGAGGGGTTCCACCTCGCCGAGGCCTACCACCAGAAGTACAATCTCCGGAGCGACCGGGCGCTCGTGTCGGCGTTCGAGGACGCGGGCTACGACGACGCCGACCTCCGGGAGTCACCGGCAGCGGCCCGACTCAACGGGGCCGTCGCCGGGAAGGACGTCCCCGACATCACTCGCATCGAGCAGTGAGTGCGGCCGGTGATGGGACCCCCCCGTCCTGCGGTCGACGCGCCGCTTCGGCCAGTACGAGTCACGCAGGCGCTCATACTGTCGGACACAAGTACGTGAACACGCTTGCCAGGAACACGCTATCGAAACGCCCATTCCCGGTCGAACGAGCCACCGACGGTGGCCTCACTTGTGTCCGACAGTATCAGCAGCAGCGGTGGGCGCGCTGTCGCGCGCTTCCATGCGCGCGACGAAACCGGCGTCCCCTGGCTCCCGTGCGAGGTCTTCGCGAACGGAGTGGGGTGAGCCCGCAAGACGAGCGGAGCGAGTCTTCCGGTAGATGAGCGAGAGAGCAACGCGACTGAGCGAATCGGCTGGGGCGGTGTATGGCCTGCGGTGCCGTCCCGGTGGACTGGAAGGGCGAGGCGCGCTCGTCGGCCGTTACGAGTATCGGTCACGAGTCCAGCCGGCGGGCGGGCCGATGGCTTTCGACGCGAGCGTTCGACCGCAGTCGCTCCGGGTCGACTTCGCTTTGCGACGTGCCTGACAGCGACGGTCGAGAACCGAGCACGCGTTCCGAACGGAGAGATCCGGGTCAGCCCAGCGAGAGGGCGACCTCCTCGCCGGTGTCGAGGCCGTTGCGTAGCGCGGCGTGGAGGCGGGCCTCGCCGGCCACCCAGTCGCCGATGACGTGACAGCCCTGTTCGGCGGCGGTCTCGACGGCGCCAGCACGGACACTCTCCTCTGGCTGTGCGTAGCGCCAGCCCTGGTGGTCGGTCCAGTCCGGGTCGGTCAGGCGCTCGTCGTCCAGGATGTCGGCCGTCAGCGCGGCGAGTTCGGCGACGTTCTCTTCGGGCGGGTCGTCGTAGTGGTCGACCGACCACTCGTGGTTGGCCTGGACGACCAGCAGCGACTCGCCGTCGGGCATGTGACCGGGTTTGCACTCCTCGCGGGCGACCCAGCCGACCTCGTGAGCCTTGTCGGTGTTGACCAGCGCGTAGTACGGTCGCTCGATCCTGAAAGGGTAATGCAGGACGGCGGTCCAGATGGTGCGGTACTCGACGTCGCGCGCGGCGGCTTCGAGGTCCGCGCGGACCTGTGCGTCCCAGTCGGCCGACGCGAGTAACTCCGCGGTCTGGGGCGCCGGGGGGTTGAGCAGGAGGCGGTCGAAGGGCCCCCACTCGCTACTGTCGGCGTCGGTGAGATACCAACCGCCGGTCGAGTCGTCGGCTTCGCCATCCCCGGATCCCCGCGTGATCGCCTCGACGCGCGTCCGGCGGTGGACCGTCGCGTCCGTCCGTCCGAACAGGCGTTTGGCGATCTGAGTCAGGCCCGCCCGGTATGTCCACTTGTGTTCGTCGGCGTCCCGGCCCTCCGACACCGTCCCCTCGGCGTCGAACGTGTAGATGGGGTCGGTCACGTCGACGAGTCCGTCGGTCGGAAGCGTCCCGGTCAGGAGGTCGACGACGCGCTCGTCGTCGGATTTCACGTAGTTGGCGCCGTAGTCGTAGGTCACGTCGCCCTTCCGACGGGTCGCGGCGCGCCCGCAGACCCCGCCCGACTTCTCCAGGACCGTGATCTCCGCGTCGGGCACCGTCTCGTCCAGCACGTACGTCGCCGCGGCGGCCGCCGCGCCCGCGCCGACGACTCCGATCTGCGTCATATCGGTGTTTCGGACCCCACGGATAAAACGACCCAGATCGAACCCGGCGGCGAGATTCACCGGCGACAGCGGGCAAGCGGGATCCGGACCCCGCGCCCGTCGCGCTCGACGGTCGTCCCGAAGGGTACCGACAGCGCCCGCAGACGCTCGCGGACCCACGCGGCGGCCCCCGCGTCGGCGTCGGGCACGGAGTCGGGGTCGGCCGGGTGGACCGTCTCGTCGTCGATGACCACGGGGTCGGCGTGAAGCGCGTGCAACCGCCCGCCCCGGATATCGAGGTCGAACAGCGCGCTCCACTTGTTGTGGAGGGCGGGTTTGGTCACGTAGTCGTCGACGAAGTCGCCGGCGTCGTAGATGACCGGGCGACCGCGGTACACCTCGACGCCCTGGAGGACGTGGGCGCTGTGGCCGTGGACGACGTCGACGCCGCGGTCGACGAGCCACCGGGCGAAGGCCCGCTGCTGGCCGCCCGGTCGCACCACCCAGTTCGGTCCCCAGTGCAGCGAGGCGACCACCAGGTCCGCGCCGGCCTCGTGTATCGTCCGGAGCGCCCGCTCGACCGTCCGGCGGGTACGCGGCAGTCGGTGGTCGAGCGGGAGGTAGGCCGTCCCCGGCGAGGACCCCCCCGCGGCGTACGAGCGCGACCGGTCGGTCAGCGCGAGGACGCCGACGGACACCCCACCCACGTCGGACGTCGTCGGTTCGAGCGCCGCCTCGCGGTCCGGACCGGCGCCGGCGTGGGCGATACCCGTCCGGTCGAGGTGCGAGCGGGTGTCCGCGAGCGCTGCCGGACCGAAATCCAGCAGGTGGTTGTTGGCGAGACTCGCGACGGAGACGCCCGCCGCCCGGAGCGCCGGGACCGCCCAGTCGGGGTCGGCCCGGAAGTAGTAGGTCCGGTCGGGTCGGCGCTCGCCGCGGTCCGAGACCGCACATTCGAGGTTACAGACCAGGCCGTCGAGCGCCCCCAGGCGGCCGGCGAGACCGTCCCAGACACCGGCAGGGTCGGCGTCGCCCCAGTGTTCGTCGACGCTCCGCCCGAGCATGACGTCGCCGACGAAACCGACGTGGGCGTCCGTCCCGGCGTCCACCGTGGCGGGACAGGAGCGGGCACTGCGGTCGCGGACGGTCCCGTGGAGAGCGCCGACCCCGAGACCGCCGGCCAGGAACGCTCGCCGCGTCGGCGCCATGACGCAGTGATGACTCTCCGCTCGTATCACTGTGGCGCCCGAGAGACGGGGGCCGTTCCCGCGGCCGACCCGGGCCCGGTCCGTCGAACACCAGTCACTGCCGCCCGGGCCCCGTGTCGTCGGTCAGGAGATGTAGATGGCGGGGCGCGCGGGCTCGGCGCTGTCGGCGAGGTCGTCGGCAGGGTCGGCCTGCCTCACGACCACGTCGGCGCCGAACTCGTCCTCGAAGAGCCAGGCGGCGCTCTCGAGGACGGCGAGTTCCTGTTCGGCGTCGAGGACGGGTTCGAGGCCGGCGCCGCGTTCGACGAGGTCGGCGAGGAACTCGCCGGCCCGCTCGCGGTGGTCGGCGACCAGGTCGTCTTCCAGCGCGGAAGCGACGACGGCCTCGTCGGGGTCGGCAGCGCGCACGAGTTCGTAGGCGCGGTGTTTCCAGGGCTCCGCGACGACCACCTCGATCTCGTCGGGGTGCTCGATGTCGACGACGGTCGTGATGTCGCGGACGTCGTCGAGCGTCCGCTCGACCAGGCGGCGTTCGAGCCCGTACTCGGGGACGTCCTCGCGTGGTTCGGGCCAGTCGGCCTCGACGACCAGCCCCTCCGTGTCGAGGCGGTTCCACAGTTCCTCGCCGAGGTAGGGCGCCAGCGGGGCGACGAAGCGAGTCAGCGCGCGCAAGCCCCGACGATAGGTCTCGCCGCGGGGCGTCTCGTAGTCGCGGTACCGCCGGAGCAGGCCCGCCAGCGACTGGGCCTCGTTGACCACCTGGTGGAAGCGAAACCGGTCGAATTCGTCGGTGATGGCCGCGATGGTGCGGTCTATCTCCCGGTCGAGGTAGTCGTCCTGCGGGCGGCGCTCGTCGGTCGTCGCCAGCGTCTCTGCCCCCGAGACCATCGTGTAGAGTTGCTGCTGGAAGTCGTAGACCGACCCGACGTCGGTGACCGTCCACTCGAAGTCCTGTGAGGGGTGGGCCGCCGAAAGCAGGAACAGGCGCGTCGTCTCGGCGCCGTACTCGTGGGGCGAGATGGCGTTGTCCTTCGAGGCGGACATCTTCTCGCCCTCGTAGAGCACGGTGCCCTGGTTGATCAGGCGCTCGACGGGTTCGCGCGTCTCCAGCAGGCCCAGGTCGGCGAGCGCGCGGGTGAAAAAGCGGATGTACAGCAGGTGGAGGATGGCGTGTTCCTCGCCGCCGACGTACACGTCGACGGGCAGCCACTCGTCGGCGAGGTCGGAATCGAACGGCGCCTCCTCCAGGCCCGGCGAGAGAAAGCGCAGGAAGTACCACGAGGAGTCGACGAACGTGTCCATCGTGTCCGTCTCGCGCTCGGCCGGCCGGCCGCAGTCGGGACACTCCGTCTCGACGAACGCCTCGCTCTCTTCGAGGGGGTTGCCCGCCGTCCGGATGTAGGGCGGGAGTTCGACCGGCAGGTCCTCGTCGGGCACGGGGACGTGGCCACACTCCTCGCAGTGGACGACGGGGATGGGCGTCCCCCAGTAGCGCTGTCGGGAGATGAGCCAGTCGCGCAGGCGGTACTCCGTGGCGGACTCGACGGCGTCCTCGGCGAGGAGGCGTTCCCGCGCCGCGGAACTGGCCAGCCCGTCGTACTCGTCGCTGTCGGTGAGCATCCCGTCGCCCGTGAAGGCCTCGTTCGGGAGCCCGGTCGCGGAGCCGTCGACCGGTTCGACGACCCCTTCGACCGGGAGGTCGTGGGCCCGTGCGAAGGCGTTGTCGCGCTCGTTGTGGGCGGGGACGCCCATCACCGCGCCGGTCCCGACGTCGTCCAGCACGTAGGCCGCGACGTAGACGGGAACTGGCTCCCCGGTGAGCGGGTGGGTCGCCGTGAGGTCCGTCTCGACGCCGGAGGTGCCCTCGGTCTCCCGGCCGGCGCCGGTCACGCGGTCGACGTACTCGGCGACGTCCTCGTCCGTCGCGGCGGCCGCCTCGGCGAGTTCGTGTCCGGGCGAGACAGCCAGGAACGTCGCCCCGTAGACGGTGTCGAGTCGCGTCGTGAACACCGACACGTCCCTGGGGACCACCGAGCCCGACTCCCCGTCGTCGGGCCCCTGGACGTCGAAAGTGACGCGGGCGCCCTCGCGGCGGCCGATCCAGTTGCGCTGGATGTCGCGGACGCTCTCGGGCCAGCCGTCGAGTTCGTCCAGCCCCGCGTCGAGTTCGTCCGCGTAGTCGGTGGTCGTGAAAAACCACTGGTCGAGTTCGCGCCCTTCGACAGGCGTGTCACAGCGCCAGCAGACGCCCTGGTGAGCGTGATTCTGACCCGACGCGTGGCCGTCGCCGCTCCCGGAGTCGGTCCCCGGCGTCGGCTCCTCGACCGCCGGCGTCTCGACCTGCGCGTCGGCCAGCACCGTCTCGCAATCGGGACACCAGTTGACGCGAGCGCTCTCGTACTCGACGAGACCCGCCTCGTAGAAGCGCGTGAACAGCCACTGGTTCCAGCGATAGTACTCGGGCTCGCAGGTGGTGATCTCGCGGGACCAGTCGTAGCCAAAGCCCATCGCCTCCATCTCCTCGCGCATCTGCTCGATGCAGGTGCGCGTCCAGGACTCGGGGTCGGTATCGCGCTCGTAGGCGGCGTTTTCCGCGGGGAGGCCGAACGCGTCCCACCCCATCGGCTGGAGAACGTCGTCGCCCTGCATCCACCGGTAACGGGCGTAGGCGTCCGTGATCGCGTAGTTGCGGACGTGCCCCATGTGCAGCGTCCCCGAGGTGTACGGGAACATCCCCAGGACGTAGGTCGGGTCCGTCGCGTCGTCGGGACACTCGAAGACCCCCTCGGCGTCCCAGACGTACTGCCAGTATCCGCCCACACGCTGGGAGGAGTACCAGTCCTGACTCATGATACCCCTACCTTGCCCGAGTCGGGGCAAAAAACCACCTGCCCGTACCCCCGAGCGGGACGGCCCGGTGAGAAACGGGCGGCCGAGTCCGGGCGACGCTCATCGGACACGGGACGACTCGACACCGTTTTGGGTCGGAGTCCACTGACGGGGACCATGGACGAGTCGCGGACTCGCGTCGGGGTGGTCGGTACCGGCGAGTCCACGGCCGAAGAGACGGCGGCGCTGAACTGGGCCGAGCGGCGATATCGGGCCGAGCGCGTCGACCCCGAGAGTCTGGGGAGCGACAGCCGCGACCCGGCCGTCGTCTGGTGGCACTGCGAGGGGCGATCGGACCGTCGCGAGGGCGCTCTGGCCGCCCTGGAGTCGTACGTCCGCGGTGGTGGCGGTCTCCTCCTGAGTCTGCGCGGGATGGCCGCAGTCGCGGACCTGGGGTTCGACCCGGTGGCGCCCGACGAGGTCGGCGTCGCTCCGGTCGCGGAGCCGACGGGACCGCTCTGGCGCTCGCTGCACGCCGACCACCCCGCAGTTGCGTCGTTCGACGACCTCCGGATACGGCTCGCCGACCGCGGCACCGCGCCCTACGCCCGCTACGCGGACGTCATCCCGGCAGAGGGGGAGGTCCTCGCGGCGACGGTCACGGGCGGTCGCGAGGACCCCGAGGACACGAGCGTCGTCGCGTGGTACCCCGGTGACGGCGCCGTCCTCGGCGTCGGGTCCCCGCTGGTGTTCGACGCCGACCTCGGCGAGGGGTACCGCGAGGCGCGCGACGCGTTCACCGCAGGCGCTATCGAGAGCCTCGGCGGCGGGGTCGACGGGCGGTACGCGCGCCCGGAGAGCGGGAGCGACTTCGAGCGACTCCGCGAGCGGTTGCGGGCGGATAGCCACCGCCCGCGCTATCACGTGAGCCCGCCGGCAAACTGGCTCAACGACCCGAACGGGCTCATCCGCCACGACGGCCGGTACCACGTCTTCTACCAGTACAACCCCGGCGGACCCTACCACGACTCGATCCACTGGGGCCACGCCGTCAGTGACGACCTCGTCCACTGGCGGGACGAACCGGTCGCGCTGACCCCGTCGCCGGACGGTCCCGACCGCGACGGCTGCTGGTCGGGGTGTGCCGTCGTCGAGGACGGCACTCCCTCCGTCGTCTACACGGGTGGACGCGGCCGCGACCAGTTGCCCTGTCTCGCGCGGGCGACCGACGACGCCCTGCGGACCTGGCGGAAACACGCCGAGAACCCGATCATCCCGGCCGCGCCCGACGAACCCGAACTCGTGAGCAGCGACCACTGGCGCGCGGAGTTTCGCGACCACGCCGTCTGGCGGGAGGGCGACACCTGGTATCATCTCGTCGGGTCGGGCGTCACGGGGGTCGGCGGGACGGCCCTGCTCTACACGGGCGAGGCACTCACCGACTGGACCTACCGGGGGCCGATACTGACCGGCGACTGGGAGGGGGCCGGCCCCGTCTGGGAGTGCCCGGAACTGTTGCGGTTCGACGAGAGCGACCTGCTCCACGTCTCGAACTACGAGGACGTCCACTACTTCCTCGGCGAGTTCGACGCCGAGTCCTTCGACGTCGACACCCGGGGGTTGCTGGACTACGGGGAGTTCTACGCCCCGCAGTCGATGGTCGACGGCGACCGGTACCTGACCTGGGGGTGGCTGCCGGAGGCGCGCGACTTCGACGCCCAGTGGGACGCCGGGTGGTCCGGGACGCTCTCGGTCCCCCGCGTGCTCGACGTCGCGGACGGGCGACTCCGCCAGCGACCGGCCCCGGAACTGACGGCGCTACGCGAGCGGCGACTCGCCGAGCGGGGGACGCTGGCGCTGTCCGGCGGCGAGCGCCGCCGCCTCGACGCCTCCGGACGCCGCCTCGAACTGTCGCTGACGCTGTCGATCGACGACGCCGACGCCGCCGTCCTGTCGGTCTTCGAGTCACTCGACCGGACGGAGCGGACGGACCTGCGTTACACCCGCGACAGCCGACTGGTCGTCGACCGGAGCGCGGCCAGCGACGACCCGCGTGCCTCGACGGCACCGCAGTCCATGCCCGTCCCGCCCGCCGACGACCCTCTCGAACTGCGGGTCTATCTCGACGGGTCCACGGTCGAGGTCTTCGCCAACGAGCGCCACTGTCTGACGAGTCGCGTCTATCCGACTCGGGAAGACAGCAGGGGGCTCTCGGTCGCGAGCGAGGGGGGGCGCGCGAGGGTGTCGGACCTCTCGGTGTGGGCGCTGGGGGAGGGGTGGCCGCGAGTCGATGCCGGGGGCGACGACCCCGAGTAGCCGCTGCCCCCAGCGACGACGGACCGGCGTCGCCCAGACTGTCGGACACGAGTGATGCGACCGTTCGGTGACCGTGTCGGGGCCGTCGAGACGTCACGTCTCCGAACGCCGACCGGGCTGTTCACGTATCTGTGTCCGACAGTCTCATACGGACCGTTGTACTTCGTTACCACCGTCGCGAACCACGGTGAACGCATCGGGCCGTGACTCGCCCATACGTCGACGGCATCGCCGAAAATGGGTACAACGGTCCGTATCAGGGGCCCTCCACGCGTCACGGCGTCTATCGAGGCAGTCGCTCACGGGAGGCGTTTCGCCGTCCGTCAGCTCCTGTCCCGACCGAAACTGACAGCGGTCGGGACGTAACGGCGTCAAAACCCGCCGGGTCCCCCCCGCATTTCCGAGTTCCGTGGCGAGTCCTCACCCGTGGCGAGCCGACTTCGGCCCGGGAGAGTCGACGACCACACCCAAGGCACTTTTTCCGTGCTGTCGAACGGGGGAAGCGTGCGCGACGAGGACCGACACGGCAGGTCCGGGAGGGACCTGTGAACGCTGCCGGTCGCGAGGACCCCAGCGTCCGCTACGTCGTCGCCAGCCTCGTGGCGGGTGTGTTCTTCGGCGGGCTCGGCGGTGGTGTCGCGTTTCCGACGTTGCCGACGCTCGGGCCACTGCTGGGGATCTCGCCGTTCGTCGTCGGACTCATCCTCTCGGTCAACCGGTTCACGCGGCTCGTGATGAACACGCCCGCGGGGCAGGTCCTCGACCGGGTCGGCACCCGTCGACCGATGATCGTCGGTTTCGTCTTCCAGGGGCTCGTGCCGTTTGGCTACATCCTCGGACTCCACGCCGACCGCCTCCCCGTCGGGAGCGCGACCGTCTTTCTCCTCTCCCGGAGTCTCTGGGGATTCGGTTCCGCGTTCGTCTTCGTGGGTGCGTTCAGCACGATCACCCACGTCACCACGCCCGAGAACCGCGGGAAGTGGATCGGATACATGCGCGGCGGGCAGAGCCTTGGCTTCCCGACCGGGCTCGTCGTCGGCGGACTTCTGACCGACGCGTACGGCTACGATCTCGCCTTCGCCGTCGCGGGCGTCGCCGG
The DNA here is from genome assembly GCA_036626395.1 of Haloarculaceae archaeon. Taxonomy (GTDB): domain Archaea; phylum Halobacteriota; class Halobacteria; order Halobacteriales; family Haloarculaceae; genus QS-5-68-33. Next base: position 2,640 of record JAZKRZ010000083.1, on the reverse strand, counting down.
GCTCCTGGCTGCAGTCGTCGCGTTTCTGGTCCTCCCCGACGTCAGTCCCGACGTCGGAGCGAGCCCGCTCCGCGAACTCCCGAGCATCGTGCGGGCTGACCCGCGCATCGCAGCGGTCGGTACCGTGAACCTGGTCGTTCGGTTTCTCTTCGCCGGCGTGTTGCTCTCGACGGTCGTCCTCTACGCCGGGGAGTACGAGATCGAGATCGGGTTGCTCTCCGCGACCGGCGTGAGCGGCGTCGTCATGGCGATCAGCGTGCTCGGGGCGAGTGTGACGACCGTTCTCGTCGGGCGATACTCCGACGAGGTCTCGAATCGGGCGCTCGTCACCATCCCAGCGGTCGTCGTCCTGGCGGCCGGCTTCGTACTGCTGGCGTTCCTGCCGACACTTCTGGGTATCGTCGTTGCAGTCGCCCTGATCGGTATCGGCGTCGGGGGATCGAACCCGCCGCTCATGGCGTACCTCGGTGATATCAGTCCCTCGGACGACGTCGGGAAACTCGGCGGGGTCTACAACGTGTTCGGGGACCTCGGCTCGACGCTCGGTCCGCTCGTTGCCCTGCCGCTGGTCGAACGGGTCGGGTTCGCCGCAGAGTATCTCGCCTGTGCGGTCCTCGCGCTCGGCGTCGGTGTGCTGGTCTCACGCACGCTGCTCGGGGACACTTCGCCGACAACCGCTGTTCCCGCTGACGACTGACCCGGTGGGGCCCCTCTACGAGCGCAATGCCGGACCGCGACGGGCCGCGCGGGCGAGACACGGCGCCAGTCACACCGGCTGACGGCCGCCGACGAGACGACGCCGGTGCCGTGACCGAACAGACCGAGGCCGAACTGGACGCCCTCTCGGCGCTCGCAAACGAGACGCGCTACACGCTCGCGCGTGTCCTCGTCGCGGCCGAGGCGGAGCTGTGTGTCTGCGAGCTGAACGCCGTCGTCGACGTGAGTGAGAGCGGGCTCAGTCACGCGCTCTCGGCGCTCGTCGAGGCGGGACTCGTCGACGGACGCAAGGACGGTCGGTGGAAAAAGTACCGGGCGACCAACCGGGCGGTTGCTCTCGTCACTGTTCTGGAGGGGAGTGTCACCATCGATGAGTAACGTCGAACACGAGCACGGCCCGGGCTGTGACTGTCCGGACTGCGGGAACCCGCGGTCGATGGACTTCCTGGACAAGTACCTCACCGTCTGGATCTTCGGTGCGATGGCCATCGGCGTCGGGCTCGGCTACGTCGCGCCCGCAGTGACTCATACTGTCGGACACAAGTACGTGAACACGCTCGCCGGGAACACGCTATCGAAACGCCCGTTCCCGGTCGAACGAGCCATCCACGGTGGCCTCACGTGTGTCCGACAGTATCAGCCGATCCAGGACCTCCATCTCGTGGAGCTCGGGCTGATCCTGATGATGTATCCGCCGCTGGCGAAGGTCAACTACGGCCAGCTCCCGACTGTCTTCAGGAACGTGAAAGTGCTGGGACTGGGCCTCGTCCAGAACTGGCTCATCGGTCCGACGCTGATGTTCGGACTGGCGGTGGTATTCTTCAGCGGGCTCGTTCCAGGCCTGCCGGTCCGGCCGGAGTTTTTCCTCGGGCTGGCCCGCTGTATCGCGATGGTCCTCGTGTGGAACGAGCTCGCGGAGGGCTCGTCGGAGTACGCCGCGGGTCTGGTCGCGTTCAACAGCGTCTTCCAGATCCTCACCTACGGTGTGTACGTCTGGTTCTTCGCACTGGTCGTCCCGGATCTGGTCGGTCTCGAGGCGGTCGCCTCCGGGATCGGCCAGTTCGGCATCACGCCGATGCAGGTGTTCGAGGCGATCGCCGTCTTCCTCGGGGTCCCGTTCGCCGCCGGCATCCTCTCGCGCTACGTCGGCACGCGGACGAAAGGCGCCGAGTGGTACGAGGGGACGTTCGAACCGGCGATCAGTCCGTCCGCCCCGGTATCTTCCGACGCAGTCGCTCGCCGGCGCGAGCGACGGTGGCAACTGCCCGGAGTGGGTCACGGTCTCCATCGTTGATGATGGGCAGGGGTTCTCGACTTCCGAACTCGATCCGTTCGAACTCGACGAGGAATCCCGTTCCAGCATACAACCGGTGTGGGGGTGTGGCTCATCAGACGGGTGGCTGAAGCCTCGGACGGAACGTACGAGACCTGCTCAAATGATTGCAATGATATCAGATGACGTTCTCGGGTGGTTGCCCACCGTGTTCGAGCAGTTCGCTATCGAAGGAGACGAGGGTTGCGTCGATCGCGTCGGCCGCCGTGAGGATGAGCGCGTCCATGGGATAGAGAAGCGTCTCGGACTGGAGTCGGTCGGCGGCCATCATATCCGACGCGTCGGGGAACGTAACTGTGGTCCGGGACGTGATCCGGTTTTCGATCTGGTCGATACGGTCCCGCTCGAACTGTTTCTTTTTGCTCAGGACACTCCGGAGTTCCATCAGGCTCAGCACGGTGACGTGCGGGTCCTCGGCCACGTTGAGTAGTTCGACCGCAACCTCGGACCGTTCGGTATCGCGCGTCACCGCCGCCACGAGAACGTTCGTGTCGAGAAGCAGTGTCATAGCCGCTCGCGGACGTCGCGAACCGCCTCGACGGAATCGACCTCGACGTCGACGGCCAGCTCGGCGAGCGCGTCACCGAGCG
>JAZKRZ010000082.1:0-13337 GCA_036626395.1 Haloarculaceae archaeon | reverse complement strand
TTCGCTGGCGTGTTCCCGACGAGCGTGTTCACGTACTTGTGTCCGACAGTATCAAGCCGCAGGCAGACCGGTACGTCGAGTTCTTCGAGCAGCGGTTCGACGCCGCAGACGCGCAGGCCGGGGCGGTACTCGACCTCGTCGCGACCGAGTACGACGCCGACCGCGGACTCGACGCGGAGGGGCTGGACTTCTCCGAGCCGTTCGTCGAGCGGGCACGCGAGTACGCCCGCGAGCGCGGGGTCGCCGACCGGGCGGCCGTCCACGAACACGACCTGCGCGACCTCGACGAGTGGACCGGGAGCTACGACCTCGTGACGAGCTTCTGGAACTCGCTGGGGTATTACGACCGCGAGACCGACGAGCGGATGCTGGCGAACGCTCGCCGACTGCTCGGCGAGGAGGGGGTGCTGGTCGTCGAGGCGAGCAACCGCGACTTCTACCTCGCGAACCTCGAACGGTCGAGCGTCAGCGAAGACGAGGACCTGTTCGTCGTGCTGGCGACACCCTGAACCGACTGCGGGGCCGGCCCCGCGGGGCGGTCGCTCGGAATCCTTTTCCGGTGGAGGCGCCTACTGTAGGGTACCATGGGTATCGGCGGCTCGGACATGTACCGACAGCAGATCCTGGACCACTACAAGAACCCGCGCAACTACGGCGAGATAGACGACGCCACCTTCACGCACACCGGCGAGAACCCGATGTGCGGGGACACGATCGAGATGGACGTCGTGCTCGACGACGACGAAGAGGTCGTCGAGCGGGTGGCCTTCCGCGGGGACGGCTGTGCCATCTCGCAGGCGTCGGCGTCGATGCTCTCCGAGCGACTCGCGGGGATGGCCGTCGAGGAACTGCGCGAGCTGGACCGCGACGACGTCATCGACATGCTCGGCGTCGACATCTCCCCGATGCGCGTCAAGTGTGCCGTCCTCGCCGAGAAAGTCGCACAGGACGGTGCCGACATCTACTTCGGCGACCTGGACGTCGAGGAGACGACGACCGAATCCGACGACCCCGACACTCCCGGGGAGTAGCGCGCTCGCGGGCCCTTCTGTCGTTTGTCGGCCTCACTCGCGTTCGACGAGCGTCGTCTCGTCGCCGGTCGCGTGGTGGACGATGACAGCGTGACGGGTGTGGCGGGCGTGGGTCTCCGCCCACCGGACGGCGCCGCGCTCGCCGAGGTGTTCGGACCGCTCCGGGCAGTGACGACACTCGGCGCGCCAGGTCTCGACGCCGTCGGGGAAGTGGCCCGTGTGGCGCTTGTGGTCGAGCGCGAACTGCTCGACCGCCTGGTTGCCGGTGTGGAGTTCGTCGAGTTCGTACGCCAGATCCCACTCGCGGTTACACCGCCCGCAGGCGATCGTCGGCGTGTCGTCGACGACCTCCGAGGGCGGCGAATCCGTGGGGCGGGCCGCCGGCCCGCGCTCGGCGTCCCCGTCGGCGTCGGTGTCGTCTGCCACGGGGGGCCTATCGGCGCGACCGTCTTGACGCTGTTGACTCCCCGTCGACTCCGGACGGGTCCTCGCGGGAACCGGTGTGGCTTTGTGCGCGAGGGTCCCAGAGCGGACGATGCCGGTCCGTGGGCTGTCGCGGTTCGACGCGCTCGCAGTGACGGCGCTGGTCTGGTTTCTCGGGAAGTTCCTCCGCTACGCGTTCCCGCCGCTTTTCGGGACGCTCGGGGAGACCTACGGCGTCTCGCGGACCGCCCTGGGGACCGCGTTCACGGGTTTCATGGTCGTCTACGCCGCGATGCAGTTTCCTTCGGGGGCGCTGGCCGACCGGGTCGGTGGCGTCCGGGTGATCGCAACCGGCGGCGCGATAACGGGGCTGGGGGCGCTCGCGCTGGTCGTCGACTCGCCGTTCGCCGTTCTCGCCGGGGCGATGGTCCTGATGGGTGCGGGGTCGGGGACCACGAAAACCGTCGCGGTCGACCTGCTCTCGCGGGTCTACCCCGCGCGCACCGGGCGCGCCCTGGGTGTGTTCGACACCGTCGGGGCGCTGGCCGGCGCGGCCGCACCCGCCGCAGTCGTGGTCGCGAGCGGCGCACCCGCGCTGTTCGGCGCGCCCTGGCGCTCGCTCTTTCTCGTCGGCGGCGCGACCACGTTCGCGGTCACGGCCGCCTTCGCCTGGCGCGTCCCGCGTCGACTTCCCGACGGTCCAGTGACGGCCGCTGCGGACCGGACCGGAGACGGGTCGCTCCGGGCGTACGCCGCGCTCTTCCGTCGCCCTCGCTTTTCCGCGTTCGTCGGCGTCACCGTCCTGTTCTCGTTCTCGTACAGCGGCGCCGTCGCGTTCCTGCCGCTGTATCTCGTCGCGGAGACGACCCTCTCGGCGGTGACCGCGAACCTCCTGTTTAGCGCCCTCTTTCTCGTGAGCCTCGTCCAGCTCGTCACCGGCGAGGCCAGCGACCGCGTCGGCGCGCTCCCGGTCCTCGCGCTCGCGCTCGCCGTCGCGACCGGCGGGCTCGTCGCGGTGCTCGCGTTCTCGGCGACCGGTGGCCCGCTCGTCCTCGGCGGGGCCGTCGTCGCGCTGGGCCTGGGCGCACACGGCTATCGACCGGTGCGCGGCGCGTACCTGATGGCCGTCCTCCCCGACTCCGTCGCCGGGGGCGGACTGGGCGTCGTCCGCACCCTGCTGATGACCGCCGGTGCCGTCTCGCCCGCACTCGTCGGCTACCTCTCCGAGACCGCCGGGTTCGCGCCCGCGTTCTGGCTGCTCGCCGTCGCGATGGGCGCCGCGGCCGCGCTCACCCTCGTCCTCTGGGTCATGGAGTGACTGCGACGAGTCTGCCGTCGGAACCGACAGGGCCGCTCACGCCAGGAAGACGTGTCGCGGCCGGTCGGCGAGGACCTCCCGGCCCCACTCGACCGTCTCGCGGAAGTCCTCCGACCGGAAGAACTGCATCGCGTCGTCGCGGCTCTCCCAGCGACTGGCGATGAACATGTCGTCGGCGTCCTCGCGGTTGACCAGCAGCGCCGTCTCGCGGTGGCCGTCCATTCCCTCCAGAATATCGCCGACCTCGCCGAACGTCTCGACGAAGTCCTCGCGGTGGTCGGACTCGACGGTGTAGAACATCCCCATCGTGCCGAACCCCGCGCGGTCTTCCGGGCGGCCGACGACGTCCGGGAGGCCGGTGAGGTACTCCGAGGCGGTGTCGGCGGCGTCCTCGGTCTCCCAGAGCGTGACGACGGCGGTGACCGACTCGCCCTCGCCGTTCGTGCCGGCCCTGCGACCCTCGTCGGTCTCGTAGACGGCCGTCCTGACGTGGGTGTCGTAGCGGTCGAAGTTCCGTCGCAACTCGGCCACCTCCTCGGCGAGGACGGCGGGGTCGGCCGCAGAGTAGACGACGAGCGCGTACACGTCCTCGCCGTGGGGTTTGCCGGCGTAGACCTCGTTGTTCGCGAGTGCCTCCCGGACCGCCGCCGCGTCCTCGGTGTCGTCGGCGGTGGCGGCGCTCGTCACCTCGCTCTCGGCGGCCGCGGGGGCGTCGTCACCGAGCGGGCCACCCACGCAGCGCGTGACGGCGTCGACGTCGGTGAGAAACCCGGCGGCCGTCGAGGCGGCGCGCTCGTTGGCCCAGACGCTGACGACGGCGGCCTGGCCCTGGTCCGCGCGGACGTCCGTCAGGACGTGGGTGTCGTAGTGGTCGAAGTTGTCGCGGAGCCCGGACACCTCGTCGACGAGGGCTTCGGCGTCGCCCTCGGCGTAACAGACCAGCCCGTAGTCGCCGTCGTCGTAGTCGCTCCCCATCACGCCGAACTGCGCGAGGTGCCGGTAGACGTCTCCCACCGCCTCGATGGCGTCCTCGGCCGAGACCGGCGGACGACCGCCCGACCCGTCCGAGTCGTCGCCTCCGACGGTCCCGTCGTCTTGTGCCCTGTCGTCGGAGGCACTGGCGACAGCGTCGTGGTCGGCGCTGGCGTCGTCCTGTGCGGTGGTCGCCCCATCGTCGACCGGCGACTCCCCGTCGGTGGAGACCCGCTCGCCGGCGAGGTAGGCCTCCAGGTCGGCGGGCGGGAACTGGCGACCGAGATAGAACGGGCCGAACTCGGCGAACTTCGAGGTCGAGGGGTCGAAGCGCATCTCGTAGAGGAGTTCCTTGATGTCGGTGACGTCGTCGGCCCAGAGCGTGACGCCCCACTCCCAGTCGTCCATCCCGACCGACCCCGTGATCATCTGCTGGACCTTGCCCGCGTAACCCCGGCCGATGTCGCCGTGGCTGGCCATGTGCTCGGCCCGCTCCTCGAACGGCAGGTCGTACCAGTTCTGGTCGGGGTCGCGCCGCTTCGACATCGGGTAAAACGAGACGTGCTCGTGGTCGGGGACCTCCGGGTGGAGTCGCGAGCGGATGTACTGGGCGAGTCCGGAGTCGTCCTCGGTCTCGCTCTCGAAGTACTCGCGGGCGCGCTCGGAGTAGCCCGACGCCTCCGTCACCGAGACGTACGACGAGGCCTGCTCGGTAAACCGGGCGAACTCGGTCCCCTCGAACCGCCGTTCGAGGTGTTCGACGTCGGCGTGGGTCGGCCGGAGGTGCAGGACCATGAGGTCGGCCTTGTGGCCGGTCACGGCGAACAGCGCCGAGTCGCCGGCGTCGGCGTCTTCGACGGCCGCGGCGGACTGGAGGAAAGCGGTCGCCTCCTCGGTCGCGCGCTGGCGGACCCGTTCGGGGGCGTCCTGCCAGGCCGCCCAGTCTATCGTCCGCAGGTCGTGCAGGGCGTACCATCCCTCGGCAGTCTCCGGCGGCTCGCGTCTGACCATACGGAACGTTCGTCCTCACCGCTAAGGAAACTTGCTTTTCGTCGCCGGACTCGTACGCCGGCGGCCCCGTTTTCACCCGACGCCGGTCCGAGCGGTCGCCCGTCGGAGACGAAAGCCGGTCGCTACCGGCGACCGCCACAGTTTTGTATGGCCGCTTTCCCACAGATTCATGTCTGGGGAAACTAATTATGCAATGGGCGTGGGATGAATGACAGAAAACGAATACGGCGGAGACATCAAGACAGTCTCGAGGGACGGGGTGACTGTCGAACGCGAGCTCACTATCGACGGGGACGAGATCACGGGGACGATCGACATCGAGTCCTGCAGAGACGACTCGATGTTCGTCCACGTCGTCGAGGACCTGCCGGCCGGCCTCTCGGTCGAAGACGCGGCGTTCGAACCCGCGTCGGCCCCCGACATCGGCGACATCTCCCCGGAGCGCATCTCTCTCAGACACAACGTGGCGGACGAACCGGTCCGGATCCGGTACTGGATCGCCACCTCGAACGCGGCCGCGAACGGCGAGTGGCGGTCTCCCTTCATCGAAGCCGTCAAGAAAGCGGAACTGACCCGTTCCACCACCGGGCGGGCGACGACCCGTGACTCACAGACGGCACCACATCCGGCGGTCACCGGTCCGGACGCGACATCGGAGACCGGACCGCCGGAAAGCGGGGACTCGAGCCCGAGCGGGAGTGAGGCCGCTGCCGCGCCGGGGTCGGAGACCCGGGAGTCACGGGAACAGACCCCGGGCGACGACTCCCCGGACGGCGCCGTCGAGAGCCCCGCTGAAGGCGAGCGCGGTGACGAGGAACTGACAGACCGTTCGACGGGGGACCCCGACGGCCGGACGACGGCCGGCGAACGCGAGGAGGGGACGCCGGCCAGCGGGAGAGCGCGAGCCGCCGAGTCCGGGGTCCCGCGAAGCCTCCATCTACGGATCGACCATCTCAGTGCCCGGATGCAGGAGTTCGCGGCGTACACGTCGTCGCTCCAGACGCTCATAGACGAGCGGGGGACGGCGAGCGAGATCGTCGACGACCTGGAGAGCAACCTGGACCAGCTCGGTGAGCGACTGGACGCCCTCCAGCTCGAAATGGAGTCCATCCGGGTCTCCCACGACGAGGACGTCGAAGATATCCACGCCAGCGTCGACCGGATCGAGACGGCCGTCGACCGCGTCGAGAGCGAGATAGACTCGCTCGAGACGGAAATCGCCGAGCACGACGGCCGTTTCGACGACGTCCGAAGCGACGTGGCCACACTGGAAAACCGCCTCGACGCACACGATTCGAGCCTCGACGAAGTCGAAAGCGACGTCGGCACGCTCGAAGAGCGTCAAGAGACCTTCGGAAACCGCCTCGACGCGTTCGAGAGCGACCTGGAGCAGTTCGGTGAGACCCTCGAGACGATAGAGGAGGAACTCGCCACTCCCTCGGAGGAGGTCCAGACGCTCGCCGAGGAGCTCGAGGGGCTCCGGAAAAAGGTGGACGACCTCGACGAGTTCCGCAGGTCGCTGGCGAAGCTCTCGGAGTTCGGCGACTGAGTGACCGTGACTGCGGTCGGAACTCGACCGCCGTTGACCTGGCCGGATAGGGGGGTTATGCCGGCACAGTCACGCCCACGCGTCCAGTTCGACTGCCGCCGGTTCGGGGACCGCAATCCAGGCGTCGTCGCGGGTGATGTCCGCGACCACGAGATGGCGTCGACCGTCCAGTTCGTCGACCGCCGCGACCGTTTCACCGCCGCCCGTCGCGCGACCGTCGCCCGACCCCAACTCGGCGCTCATGTTCGGTTGTTCGGAGAATATACACATGAGTGTTTCGAAACTCGCTATTTCGCTTGAGTTCCTCCAGTGATCGTCCGTACAATTAAACGGTGTGGAATCGGGATGTGGGAGGCCAGGGACACGCGGTCGAGGCCGGAAACGGGCGATAGCCGACCCCGGATCGTTTCGTGAACGCCGCGGGTCGCCGCGGACGTCCAGTAACTTGATACAGGCCGAGGTGAATGTGGTAGGCACGGGCGTGGGGACCATGTCAGAACAAGCCAATCACGAGGACGTCAAGACGGTATCAGCCGACGGAGTGACGGTCGAGCGTGCGCTCGCGTGTACCGACGCCGGGATCGAGGGGACGTTCACCGTCGAGTCTCGGCGCGAGGACCCGGTCGCGGTTCGGGTCGTCGACGAACTCCCGGAGTATTTCTCGATCGACGACGTGGCGTTCGAGCCAGGCGGGGCGCCGGATACGGGGACCATCACTCCCGACCGGGTGACGGTCACCCAGACCGTCGGGGACGAACCGGTCCGGGTTCGCTACGGGATCGTCCCCTCGGAACCGGTCGCGGAGGTCCACTGGAGCGCGCCGACCGTCGAAGCGGTCGACCCCGTCGAATCGACCGACGGGGAGCTCCCGGGGCTGGAGGGGTCCGTCGGACCGGTCGCCGACCTCGCGGGGCTGTTCGGTGCGGATTCCGACGACGACTCCCCGGACGACGCCGGCGACCCGTCGTCGGCGACCGACGGATCTGCCGACCCAACGACGGCGGGGGACGGGACCGCCGCGAGCGACGAGACTGAAGCCCCTGCCGACGTGATGACCCGGATCGAACCACACAGCGACTCCCCGTCCGACGTCGGGGACGGCGCGGACGGTGCGAGCGGTGGCAACGCCGACGGAGTGGCCGACGACGTCGAAATGACGGATGGAGACGACGAAACGACGGACGCGGCGGTCGCCAGGCGCTTCGAGGTGCGTCTGGACCGGCTCACCGCCAGAGTCGAGAAGTTCGGCGCCTACGCGTCGGCGCTCGAACCCTTCATCGACGAGCGCGGGACCGGCGAGACGGCGCTGGCCGGCATCGAGGAGGACCTGGCGGCCCTCGACCGGCGGTTGACGGCGGTCCGCGAGGACGTCGAGTCGGCCCACGAGGACCGCGAACGCGCCATCGCGAACCTGCAGGACAGCGTCGGCGACATCGGCGGTGCGATCGACGACGTGGAGGCGGCCGTCGAGACGCTGGAAACCCAGCTCGGCGGACTCGACCGGGGCCTGTCGGCCACCGAGGACGACCTCTACGCGCTCGAAGACCGCGTCGACGACCACGACGAGGCCATCGAGTCGACCGACAACGACGTGACCGACCTCGAAGACCGCCTCGGCACGCTCGAGACCGAACTCGCGGACCTCACCGAGACGGTCGAATCCATCGACGAGGAACTGTCGACGCTCTCGGAGACCGTCGAGTCGGTCACCGGGGAACTCGAGGGCATCCACGAGGAAGTCGAGACGCTCCACACGTTCCGCAAATCGCTGGCCCAGATCTCGAACAGGGAGGAGGAGTAGACGGACCACGCGCCGAGGGAAGGTGGCGTCGACCGGTGGTGGCCCGGGACCGCCGAGGGGTTCTCATACTGTCGGACACAAGTACGTGAACACGCTCGTCGGGAACACGCTAGCGAAACGCCCGTTCCCGGTCGAACGAGCCACCGACGGTGGCCTCACGTGTGTCCGACAGTATCAGAGCAGTTGCGGCGCGAAGACCATGAGCGCGAGGGCGACGAGCATGACGACGCTGACCGAGGCGGTCACCGCCGAGGTGATCCGGCGGCGGTCGTCGGTGGGCAGTCGCGAAGTGAACGACTCGGCGCTGGCCCGGAGGATGTGTCCGCCGTCCAGCGGGAACATCGGGACGCAGTTGAACAGGCCGAGGTTCAGGTTTATCCACGCCGTCCAGAAGAGGAGGTTGGCGAGCAGGAAGACGCTGCCGCCGAGGAACTCCAGGGGTCCGCTGACGACGTAGAAGTTCGATACGGGGTCGATGAAGCCGGCGAAGTTGTACGCCTCGCCGCCAGCGATCGCCGCGAAGAAGGGCAACAGGAGGACGACGAACACGTTCCGGAGGAACTCCCCGGAGAGGAGCCCGCCGAGGGGGCCGCTGGACCCGCCCAGCGAGTCCAGAAAGCCCTGTGCGGGGTAGACGCCGACCCCGACGTCGAAGACGGTGATCCCGCTGTATCCAGGGCGGGTCTGCAGTCCGAGCGCGGCCCCGCCGGACCCGGCGGCGGTGACGTTGTAGGTCTGTCGTCCCTCGCCGGTCCGGGCGACGACAGCGACCGTCTCGCCGGATTCGACCCCGTCGAGCGCTCGCTGGTAGGCCGCCTGGTCGGGCGTCCGCCGGCCGTCGACGGACATGACGACGAGACCGGCGCCCGGCTCGAGACCTTCGTCGGCCAGCGACCCGTTCGGGACGACGTTGCCGTACGCGCCGACGGGTAGCGTCGCGGTCCCGTGGTTGGTCTCGACCGTGACGGTGCGGCGGTCGGCCATCGCGCGGTCGAACGCCTGTTCGGTGTAGACTGTCGTCCCGTTGACCCGCCGGACGACGGTCGGGTCCTCGCGACTCAGGTTGACGCCGGCCATGAGTTCCGGCACGACGCGGGCCAGCAGCACCGACCGGTTGAGCGTCGTAGTCGTGCCGTCCTGGAGGCGTAACTCGACCGAGCGCGCGTCCATCCGGGCGAGCGCGGCGTCGAACTCGGAGAAGTTGGCGACCGGCTGGCCCTCGACCTGCGTGACGACGTCGCCGTACTCGATGCCGGCCCGGTCGGCCGGCCCGCCGTCGATCGTGCTCCCGACCGGCGCGCCCGGCGCGACCGAGACCGACCCCGAGACGGGGCCGAAAAGCAGGACGAACGCGAGGAAGGTGATGAAGAAGTTGTTGGTGACGCCGGCCGCGAACATGCGGGTCTGGCTCCCCCGCGAGGCCGCGTTGCGGCTCTCCTCGTCCGGTTCGACGAACGCGCCGATGGGGATGAACGCGAGGAAGGCCAGTCCCATGGAGTCGATGTCGATGCGCTCGACGCGACAGAGCAGACCGTGGCCGCCCTCGTGGACGACCAGGCCGACGACGAGCCCGAAGACGATCTCCGGTGCCGCGGCGAGCGGGAGGAAGTCGTTGACGCCGGGGATCACGAGGACGTTCTGGGGGTTCTGGATCGCCGTCCGCTCGGGCTCCTCGACAGCGGCGATCGCCGAGGTGAACACCGCGGCGGCGGCCCCCACCATGACGACGAGCGCGATGCCGACGCCGAAGTTCCCCCAGGCACGCCAGAACCGCCTGGGCGCGGCCAGCCTGTCGAGAAACGCCCGTCCCCGCCCCGTCCGGAGCGTGACGATGGGGCCGGAGACGCGGACCGAGTCGGGGAGCATCCCGCGCGCACGGAGGGCGAGCATCGCCGCCGTGTAGAGGACGACCCCGGCGAGCACCCACGTGAGCGTGTTTACCATCTACCGGATCGGAAGGCCGTGGTCGCAAAGAGGGTTTGGTTCCGACGATACCGCCGTCGTACGCTACTCGTCGGATGGGTCGGCGGGGACGATATCAGTCCCCGCGTGGTCGCCGCTCCGGACGGCCCGCTCGACGGCCGCCGGGTCGGTCCCGTCGAGGACCACGGCGGGGACGCCCGAGCGCTGGAGGATCTTCGCGGCGAGCAGGTCGACCGGGACGTTGCTCCCGGCGTCCATGTCCGCGTTCGCGACCAGTCGGACGAGGTCGGTCGCGGTCATCTCGTCGAACTTCGTCGCGTCGGGGTCGGCGTCGGGGTCGGCGTCGAACACGCCGGGGACGCTCGTCGCGAACACCAGCAGGTCGGCGCCGACGTGTTCGGCGAAGGCCGTCGCGACGGCGTCGGTCGTCTGTCCCGCGACGACCCCGCCCATGACTGGGACCGCACCCCGGCGGAGCGCCTCGCGGCCCGCGTCGTAGTCCTCGGGCGGGGTCGACGCCGCCCGCTCGCCCAGCGCGGCGACGAGCAGTCGCGCGTTGAGTCGCGTCACCGCGATCCCGAGCTGGTCGAGTTCGATCTCGTTTGCCCCCAGCTCGCGGGCTGTCTCGATGTAGTCCCGGGCCGTGCCCCCGCCACCGACCACCGTCCCGAGCGCGTGGCCGTCCGCGTCGAGCGACTCGATGGCGTCCGCGTACGCGCGAACTCGGTCGGGGTCCAGGCCGGGAACCAGCACGCTCCCGCCGATAGACACGACGACTCTCATTGCCCCGCGGTAGCCGCGATGCCGTCTTAAGGGTTGTCAAGGGGAACTGCCGGACGTCTCGCGACGACGGGACCCGACAGTCGCGTGCCGGTGCAGCGTCACGCGCCGGCCCGCGAACCGCTCTCTCGTCGTTCACTCGCCGCTCACTCGCCGCTCACTCGCCGTTTTCGGACCCCGTTCGCTGTCGCGCGTTCTGGCGGCGAGATGTGGTTACCGGAATGTGTTGCCGGGAGATCCACCCGTTCGAGCCCTCGCTCGCCCCGCCGAACGACCCTCGTCCGACACCGTCCCAGGAACACTCAAAACGATCCTCACGCAGTTATAAAACGTCTGGGCACCTCTAAAAACGTAATAAAACGTAAGAAAAATCTGGTTTTGGACCCTTCTGGGGTGAAACGGCTCGAAGCAAACCGAAGCTTCCCGCCTTTATATGCCCCCGGGAGTGTTGAGCGAGAAACGAGGTGACACAATGAGTTCGATGCTCCAGCCCTCCAACGACGAGCCGACGAAAGAGGAACGACTGAAGTCGTATCTCAGGGGGCGGGCGGAAGACGGCGAGATGTATTTCAAGAGCAAGTTCATCGCGGACGACGTCGGTCTCTCCCCGAAGGAGATCGGCGCGCTGATGGTGAAGATCCGCGACTCCGCCTCGGACCTGGAAGTCGAGAAGTGGTCGTACACGAGCGCGACCACGTGGCGCGTCGAACTGGCCTGACCGGTCCCCGACGCCGCACACGCGAACGAGTCCCCGCAGTCGCGGTCTCCATCCCGCTGTCACGCTCCGCTTCCGCCCCGGTATCGGCCCGCGGGCGCGAACCGCACGCATCGTTGTCCCCGTCCCGTGTCCCGGGATTTATACCCGGGAGAGACGTATCCGGCACTGATGGCCGAGAGCCGCACGCCGGTGGACGGCCCGTCGGCCGACGAGATCGAGTCGGTCTTCCACGTCGACGACGTTCGCGAGCGCGACGACACCCTCTACTATCTGGGTACGCCGCTGACCTCGACGGGCGACCTCGAACGCGAACTGTGGCCGCTCTTTCACGAGGCGGGCTACACCGTCCACCTGTCGACTCGCGAGCGGGTCGACGCCGACCTCGCCTCCGGGAGCGGCGACGCCGCCGGTGACGGCCACCGTCCTCGTGGTGACGGCCCGGACCGCGACGCCGACGGGGGCGACGACGCGGAGTCGGTCGACCCGACGGACTTCGCCGAACCGCCGGAGGTCACGGTCAAGCCGTCCGCCGACGGGGACGCCGACGAACCTGCCGGGGCGCGTGGCGCGGACCGAGACGCGGGCGAGGGCTCCGACGACGTTACGGTGGATCCGGTCGACGATGCGGACGTCCGGGCCGAGTCCGGGCCGCTCCCCGCCGAGGTCGGGGACGGAACGCGACCGAACGGCGGCGCCGCCGCGAGCGGGCGCGCAGTCGACTCGCAGTACGTCCTCGTCGCCGAGCCCCGCAACCCACACATCGACGGGGTGCCGTGGCTGAACGTCGTCTTCTTTCTGCTCACGGTCGGGTCGACGCTACTGGTCGGGACGACCTGGTACTACATCCCGGGGTCGGCGATCCAGGACGACCCGCTCGTGTTGCTGGAGGCGCTCCCCTTCGTCCTCGCGATCCTCGGGCCGCTGGCGGTCCACGAACTGGGCCACTACGTGATGATCCGCTACTACGACGTCGACGCGAGCCTGCCCTACTTCATCCCGTTTCCGTCGCTCATCGGGACGATGGGCGCGGTCATCCGGATGCGCGGACGCATCCCGAGTCGAAAGGCGCTGTTCGACATCGGCGTCGCGGGGCCGCTGGCGGGTCTGGTCGCGACGGTTGTCGTGACCGTCATCGGCCTGTACGCCGACCCGGTCACCGTGCCACAGCGGGTTCTGGAGGGGCCAAACACCACCTCGATCCGGTTCAACTACCCCCTGTTACTGCAGGGGCTCGGGTGGCTGACCGGCCAGCCGCTCTCGTACGCCGACCCGGCCAGGACCGCCAGCCCGATCATCTTCGGCGGGTGGGTCGGGATGTTCGTCACGCTGTTGAATCTCCTGCCGGTGGGCCAGTTCGACGGCGGTCACATCACCCGAGCGGTGTTCGGCCCCCGCCAGGAGACGCTCGCAGCGGTCGTGCCCGTCGCGCTCTTCGCCCTCGCGGGGTACGTCTACGTCTTCACCGACGCCACGAACGCGGTCGTCCTCTGGGGGTTCTGGGGCGTCCTCGCTATCGCGCTCGCCTACGGCGGCCCCGCGACGCCCGTCGACGACCAGCACCTGGACGCCAAGCGAAAGGCGGTGGCCGCCCTCACGTTCGTCCTCGGCGCTCTCTGTTTCGTCCCGGTTCCCTTCCAGATCCTCACCGTCTGATACTGTCGGACACAAGTGATGCCACCGTTCGGTGGCTGGTCCGGGGTCTTCGAGACGTCACGTCCCCGAACGTCGACGAGCACGTTCACGTACTTGTGTCCGACAGTATGAACCGGAGCGCGAGCGCTCCGGAGGACGGCACTCGCCGCCGTTCACGC
>JAZKRZ010000081.1:0-13388 GCA_036626395.1 Haloarculaceae archaeon | reverse complement strand
TCGGTCTGGACCATCGCGCCCGAGGAGCGCTCGGACTGGCCCGTGATGGAGAACTCGCCCTCCTGGATGGCGGTCATGAGCTTCTGCTGGCTGCGGATGTCCAGCGTGTTCATCTCGTCGACGAACAGCACACCCTTGTTGGACTTGTGGATGGCCCCCGCCTCGACGCGGTCGTGGGAGGGCGTCTCCATGCCGCCCGACTGGAACGGGTCGTGGCGGACGTCGCCCAGCAGCGCCCCCGCGTGGGCGCCAGTGGCGTCCTCGAAGGGGGCGGTCTGCTGGTTGGCGTTGTTGACCAGCAGGTTGGGGATCATGGCGTCGTTGCCCCGCGAGCCGTAGCGGAAGGCGAGATAGACGACGCCGGCCGCCAGGATGCCGAGCAGGATAGAGCCCTGGATGAGGATGGCGTAGCCGATGATGATCGCGATGATGATCCACATGAGGAACGACCGCATCTGGTTGCGCTTGCGGGCTTCCTCCTTGTGGGCGTCGACGATCTGTTCGCCTTTGCCCGCGGGCACCGTCCGGATCTTCGGCTCGTTGCCGTCGTCCGGGTTGTGGTAGACGAGAACGTCCTGCAGGTCCTCCTTGGGGAGGAGCTGGCTCATCGCCTTGGCGAGCATGGACTTGCCCGTCCCCGGCGAGCCGATCATCATGACGTGGCGGCGCTGCTTTGCGGCCTTCAGGACGACGTCGCGGGCGTGGTCCTGGCCGATGACCTGGTCGACCAGGCGGTCGGGGACCTCGATGTCGGCGGTCGAACCGATGTCGATGCCCCCGAGCAGGTCCTCGTCGGGGTTCTCGACAGCCGCGTCCTCGACGTCGAGTTCGACCTCGCTCCCGAGTCCGTCGCCGTTGGTGGCGTCGCCGTCGACGGCCCCGTCGCTGTCGGCGTCGGCTTCCCCCGGGAGTATGTCGTCGGACGACGCGTCGCCGTCGTCGGCGTCCCCGGCGGCTCCGGGGTCGGCGTCACCCGCGTGCTCTTCGGTCGGCGAGGACCCGTCGCTCTCGACCCCCGTCGGCGGGTCGGAGTCGACGGCCTCCCCGGTCTCGGTCGCCTCGTCCGCCTCCGGTCCGGACGAGTCGTCGGTGGTGTTGTCGCTCATACAATCGTTGTTGACGTTATTAGCCAAGGGCTGTCTATTGATATACTTTCTCCCGTAGAACCGATCCTGAGAACTGCTATATCGGCCACCAGGGGCCCTCTATCGCGGATTTTCGGAAAAACGAGTGGTCGGCAGAGAACGGCCGAACTCACACTCGCCCGGCGGTCTGTCTCCGACACGGGAGAGCCCCGTATCGGGGGTCCGCGACAGGCCGACTCCCGCTCGGTTCTCCACCGACGCGCCAGCGGCGGCGCAATCCCCGGTCGGATGCGCGAAGATTAAGGGGGTGCCCGGACAGGATGGGATATGACACGCGGCTTTTTCATCGGTCGGTTCCAGCCGTTTCACGACGGGCACCGCGCGGTGGTCGAACACGCCGCCGGGGAGGTCGACGAACTCGTCCTCGGGATCGGGAGCGCAGACGTCTCCCACACCGTCCACGACCCGTTTACCGCCGGCGAACGCGTCCTGATGGTCAGGAAAGCCGTCGCCGACGTCGACGTTCCGGTCTACGTCGTCCCCATCGAGGACATCGACCGCAACGCGCTGTGGGTCAGCCACATCGAGAGCATGGCCCCGTCCTTCGAGGTCGCCTACTCGAACAACCCGCTGGTCGCCCGGCTCTTCGAGGAGGCGGGCACCGAGGTGCGACACCCTCCGATGTTCGACCGCGACCGCTTCGAGGGAACCGGGATCCGCCGCCAGATGCTCGCCGGCGACGCGTGGACCGACCACGTCCCCGAGGCCGTCGTCGACGTGATCGAAGAGGTCGACGGCATCGAGCGGATCCGGACCGTCGCCGAGGACGACAGCGAACCACAGAGCGCCTCCTGAGAGGATCGACCGCCCGGACGGTTCTCGACAGCGCCCGCGTCCGACAGACGGGGCGCGGTGCTGGTGGACCGAAAACCGCGAAAAACCGGGGTCGGGACCGGACCGACTCGGGCGCTTACGACGCGGAGATGACGTCGTCGATGCGGACGATCATCGTCGAGGCCTCGGCGGCGGACTCGACGGCCTCGTGCTTGACGGCGACGGGGTCGAGGACGCCGTAGTCGACGGGGTCGTCGATGACGCCCGTCTGGCCCTCGGAGATGATGCCGGCGGTGCCCTCGCGCTCGAACTCGGCGCGCAGGTCGACCAGCGCGTCGATGGGGTCCATGCCGGTGTTCTCGGCCAGCGTCCGGGGCAGGACGTCGACGGCGTCGGCGAAAGCCTCGACGGCGAGTTGCTTGCGGCCCTCGACGGAGGCGGCCTCGTCGCGGACGTGGTCGGCGATGGCGACCTCGGTGGCGCCGGCGCCGGGGACGACGCCGCCCTGGTCGACGGCCGCGGTGACGACGTCGAGCGCGTCATCGAGGACGCGTTCGAGTTCGTCGGCGACGTGCTCGGTGCCGCCGCGGGCGAAGACGGTGACCGCCTCGCCGTCGGCGCCGCCCTCCAGAAAGGTCAGCGTCTCGTCGCCGAACTTCTCGACGGAGATGCTCTCGGCGTGCCCGAGGTCCTCCGCCTCGAGGGAGTCGACGTTGGCGACGGGCGTGAGCCCGGTCGCGAAGGCCAGTTCCTCGCCGTCGTCGTGCTTGTTCTCGAGGGCCATGACGCCCTCCTTGGCGAGGCCGGCCTGGACGTGGTCGGCGACGTCGCCGTCGACGAAGAGCACGTCGACGCCGACCTCGAGGATGTGGTCGACGTAGCCCTGTAGTTCCCGCTGTTCGGACTCGATGGCGGTGTTGAGGTCGTCGACGCTGGAGACGTTGTACTCGGCGTCGATGTTGGCCTCGCGCACCTCGATGTCGTCGCCGACGAACGCGACGGTCACGTCCTCGAGGCTCCGGGGCATGTTGTCGTGGAGGGGTTCCTCGTCGATGATGAGCCCCTCGACCAGCCGCGTCGCGCTCGATGAGGACCCGGTCTGGGTGTGGACGGAGACGTTGTCACGGACGACACGGTCGTCGACCGTGACGCGCCGGATGGCGTCGACGACGACCTCGGCGAGTTCCCCGGCGGAGACGTCGCCGGTGCCCTTGCCGGTCATGCTCGATTTGGCGACCTTCGCCAGGAGTTCGTCGTCGAGCTCCGTCTCGAGCGTGACCTCGTCGATGGCGTCGTGGGCCATCGAGGCAGCCTCGTAGTACCCCTCGACGATCGTCGTCGGGTGGACGTCGTCGTCGAGCAGGTCCTCGGCCTTCGAGAGGAGTTCGCCCGCCAGGACCGCCGCGGTGGTGGTCCCGTCGCCGACCTCGTCCTCCTGGGTCTCGGCGACCTCGGAGATCATCTGGGCCGCGGGGTGCTCGATGTCCATCTCGTCGAGGATCGTGGCGCCGTCGTTCGTGATGACGACGTCGCCGCTGTCCGAGACGAGCATCTTGTCCATCCCGCGGGGGCCGAGCGTCGTGCGTACGGCCTCGCTGACCGCCTTGCCCGCCGTGATGTTCGAACTCTGTGCGTCTTCACCCGATGTCCGCTGGGTGTCTTCTTCCAGAATGAACATGGGTTGTCCGCCCATGCGTCGCTGACCGGATGCCATAGGTGTGTCGTTAGAATTGTCGTTAGCGGTTCTATATAAACGTTGCTATGCGGCGGGGCGATCGACCCCCAGCGGTGTGTGAACGCACGCCACGCGTGACGGCAGTGACGGGTTTATGCCAGCGGTCGGTCACGGCGGGTGACGCGTGATGTGGTCTCAAACGGGTGTCACGACGCGAGCGGTCCCTGATACTGTCGGACACACGTTCGTGAACGGGCGATCCGCTGTTCGGGGCTGAACCGTCACAAAAACCCCGAAACAGTCATCGAACGGTGGCATTGCCTGTGTCCGACAGTATGAAGCCGGAGTCCGGCCGGGAACGGACGCGCCCGGGCGACGGATCCCGACAACCGTTTTAGGTGGGTCTGCCCAATGCCCGTGTATGCTGGAGTTGGAGCACGGGTTCCGGGTGGTGGACGTCCACGCGCGCCTCGAACCCGCCCAGGGGCGACGTCGCCGGGAGGGGCTGGGTGACCCCGAACGGCTCGAACGCGAGATGCACCAGGCCGGCGTCGTCCGCGCGGTCGTCACCGCGGGTCCGCGCGAGGGGTCGTACCTGAAGGCCAACAACGCGGTCGCCCGGATGAGCGTCGAACGCCCCTTCGTCGCGATGGCGCGGGTCAACGGCGCCCGCGACCCGGCGGGTACCCCGGTGGCGCGGTTGCGCAACCTGACCGCGGGCCGGCGCGACCACCACACGTCCCCCGCCGACATCGAGCAGTGCGCCTACGACGACCGCTTCGTCGGCTTCTCGCTCCATCCCGCGCGCGACGGGCTCCCCGACACCGAGGTCCTCGAACGGCTCGAGGCGGTCGGGCTCCCGACGGTCGTCCACGCCGGGACCGACTTCCCCCCGGCGGCCGTCGAGGCGACCCTCCTGGAGTACGACTTCCCCGTCGTTCTCGCGCACTTCGGGGGCTACCCGCTCGACCGCGAGTGCATGAGCGACAGCATCGACCTGCTCGACCGCGCCGACGACCTGTACCTGGATACGAGTTTCGTCCGGTTTCGCGACCACCTCGAGCGGGCGATCATGGAACACCCCGACCGCGTCCTCTTCGGCAGCGGGACGCCCGCCTGTCACCCCAACGTCGCCGTCATGGAGATCCTCACCCTCGACGTCCCCGAAGACGCCATGCGGAAGGTCTTCTCGAACAACCCCGGGCGCGTCGTCGCAGCGCTCGCCCCCGCCGGCGAGTGAGCGGTCTGAGGACCGACCGCAGGGAGCGACGTGCGCACCGCAGTCGGTCGGGCAGGGGTGTGACCCGTTGTGGTGCCGTCCTGACGGAACGAAAGGGCGAGGCGGCTTCGGGAACCCGGGCGGACCGAGCACGCCGAGGGCGTTCACCGGGTGGTGACCACCGCGTTCACTCCAGACCGACCGCTGTTTAACTCAACTCTCCCGGCGGTCGTAGACGGCGACCGCGCGGTCCGACCGCGAGGAGCGACCGTTCGGGTTCCGTCGCGGTGTCCGGTCGAGGGCGCGCGCCCAGGCGCCGGCGGCCGTTCCGCGGGCGAGGCCGACGACCACCTCGCGGCCGGTGGCGAGCCACCCCGACGGGCGGTCCTCGCCGCTGGCGACGTCGCGCAGCGAGTCGAGCGCGTCACGGCAGGCCAGCCCGACGGTTCGTCGCACCGCTCCGGGACGGAACCCGTAGTTCTTCGTGAGGCGGTAGGCGAGCGAGCGGTACTTCCAGCCGTAGTCGCGCTCGCGGACGCCGCCGTCGGTGCCGAACTCGCGGGCGACACCCATCCCCGATTGCCAGGAGACGGCGGCGTCCAGTCGCGCGAGGCGATGGGCGACGTCCCGACTGCTCCCGACGTCGAGGTACTCGTCGAAACCGTCGACCGCGTCGAGCGTCGTCCGCCGGAACGCCACGTTACCGCTGTTGAGGAAGGTCACCTCGCGCCCGCCCAGGCGGGAGGACTCGGCGTCCTCGGTGGTCATCCCGCCCCGGAGCGGGACGTGGACCGGCCCGGTCGCGACCTCGCTGTCCTCGATGCCGCCCGCGAGCGCGTCGGCCCACGTCTCGGTCACCGACAGGCCCTGGTCGACGAACGCGACGACGTCGCCGCGGGCGTGGTCGGCGCCGGCGTTGCGCGCGGCGGCGACCGACCGGTCGGCGACCTCCACGAGGACGTCCGCGTCCTCGCGCTCGCGGACCATCCCGGTCGTCCCGTCGGTCGAGGGGCCGTTGACGACGACCACCTCGGCGTCGGGGACGTGCTCGGCGAGCGCGTCGAGCGTCCGTGCGAGTTGCTCCCGGCCGTCGAGCGTCGGGACCACCACCGAGAGCTGCATACGCCCCGTAGCGAGTCCCACGGTCAAAAAAGCCGCGCACCGGTGGGAATCGACGAATTCGACGCGAGAGAGTCTCTCGACCGAATGAATGCCGGCTATCGCCCACCAGTCAACTGGCCGAACTGAACGTTCGTCCAGTCACTTGCGGGGTCAGTCGACGGCGGCCGCCCAGTAGGAGATCGAGGCCAGCCGGTCGCCGGGGCCGGTGTCGCCGACGACCGTCTCGGCGCGTCGGAGCGGTCGCGCCACGCTGCCGGGGAGTTTGCGGTAGAGCCCGAACGGGACGAGAAACTCGTGGTGTTCGTTCGTGAGGTGCAGGCTGGCGGCGTCGAGCATGCGGTGGACCTCCTCGCGCGAGTAGAGGCGCGAACCCATCGGGAGCGCCCAGTTGTACAGCACGCGCCCGGAGGCGCGGTTGTAGGTGTCGAAGACGACCTTCCCCTTCGAGACGCGGGCCATCTCCGCGAGGTACTCCTCGGGGGTGTCGGCCAGGTGGAAAAACCGGACGGCGAAGACGGCGTCGAAGTGGTCGTCGGGGAAAGGCAGGCGGGCGGCGTCGCCGCGCATGAACTCGACGCGGTCGGTGACGCTCGCGCGCTCGGCCTTCCGGCGCCCCTCGCCGAGCATCGGCGCCGAGATGTCGAGCCCGATTACGTCCGCGCCGCGTTCGGCGAGCATCACGGAGAACCGCCCCGTCCCGCAGGCGATCTCGAGGAGTTTCTCGTCCTCGACGGGTGCGAGCGCGTCGAGGACCGCCTCCTTCTCCAGCCGGTCGGTGAGCCGCCCGCCCCCGCGCGAGAAGCGCTTGTCCTCGTAGGAGTCGACCACGTCCTCCTGTTGGTACCACTCCTGTCCCTTCACAGATACCCGGAGATGGAGAGGCGGCGCACAAAAGCGTACTGAATGGTCACTGGGGCGCTCTCCGGAACGGGTCCCGTCCCCGGCGAGACTGACTGCTGTCGCCCGGTCAGCCGGTCACGACGCTGTCGGGTCTGATCTCGATGACGACGCGCGGGGCGTCTTCGGCGTCCCGGTTCGGGTACTCCTCGACGTCCAGGTACCGGCGAGCGAGTTCGTCGATGTGCTCGGCGGCGCCCTCCTCGGTCATGGCCGTCACCTCGCCCCGGACCGAACACCACCGGTAGGGGTCCTCGGGGTCGAGCATGCTCACCCCGACCTTGGGGTTGGCGGCGAGGTTGCGCTCTTTCCGGCGGCCGCGCGCGGTGTTGACCAGCAGGCGGTCGCGGTCCGGGTCGTAGTCGACCCAGACGGGCGTCACCTGTGGCGTCCCGTCGGGCATCACTGTCGCGATGTGTGCGAACGTTTTCCGCTCGAACAGGTCGTGGTAAGACTCGGGTATCGACGACACGACCGACCGATAGACGACGCGCCCGAAAAACCCTTGTCCCCCGCACCGTCCCCGGGAGACACCAAATATCTAGTATGTCCTTATATCCTTTTGATTGTATGGTCACCCATATAGCCAAGTTTTACCACAACCTCGCGGCCACGGTCAGGTATGAGCACGCGGACGGCGGTCGACGACGACGGGCAAGAGGACGCATTCACTGACGCGGAGTTCCGGGAACGGCTCCGCGAACTGCCACCGAGTGCCAAGCTCGTGGCCAAGGTACTGGAGACGGACGAACCGCTGTCCCAGGGGCAACTGGCGGAGGCGTCGCTGTTGCCCGACCGGACGGTGCGCTACGCGCTGAACCGACTCGAGGAATCGGACCTGGTGGGGTCCAGATACAGCTACCGCGACGCGCGCAAGCAGGTCTACTTCCTCCGCCAGTAGACCGACGAGACCGACTGATACGGACTGTTGTGACTGCTCACCGGTACTCGCCGACCCACGGGCGGCGACACCAGGAAACGACTTCCGACAGTCCGTCTGCGTCACGGACCGAGGTGACGCGACAGACGGGTGGGCACGAGGCGAGGACCCACCTCGACCGACGCCTTCTGGATCCACCGCGACCGAAACTCACAGGCCCGAGCACCGCCTACCCCGGGCGATGCCTGCGACTCGGGTGTCGGTCCCTGTAGAGACGCGCGCGCCGACCGGCGAGACCGGTGCGTGTGTCCTCGGGACGGACCCGGCCCTGCTCGTCGACCCGCCCGCTCCGAGCGAGCGCCTCGACGCTATCGCCGACCGGCGGGACGTCGGCCACGTCGCTGTCACGCACCACCACTCCGACCACGCCGGCGCACTCGCCCGCTACGCCCGGCGCCGCGACGCCACCGTCTGGGCGCGCGCCGGCCGCGAGGAGGCTTTCGAGGCCGCCACCGGTATCGCGCCCGACCGGACCTTCCGCGAGGGGGCGACTGTCCCGACGGGCGGCGGACCGACGCGCGTCCGCGACGCGCCCGGGCACGCTCCCGAGCACGTCGCGTTCGCTCACGCCGGAGTCCTGGCCTGTGGCGACCTGGCCGTCGCCGAGGGGAGCGTCGCAATCGCCGCACCCGAGGGCGACATGCGTGCTTACCTGACCAGTCTCCGCCGGGTCCACGCCGTGGACCCCGAACGCCTGTTGCCCGGGCACGGGCCCGTGGTCGAGGACGTGCGCCCCGTCGTCGAGCGACTGGTCACGCACCGACTCGACCGGGAGCGGCGCGTCCGCGCGGCCGTCGAGGCGGGTGCGAGAACTACCGGCGAGGTCTGTGACCGCGCTTACGGGAAAGACCTGGCCGGGGTGCGCGACCTCGCGGCGGCGACGGTTCGCGCTCACCTGGAGAAACTCGCCGTCGAGGGACGCGTGCGCTGGGACGGCGTCGAAGCGCGACCGTCGTGAGTCCGGAGCGGTCCGAACACGACCTCTGGCGGAGGATTAAGGGGTTCCAGTCCTCAACCCCGGGCATGTGCTACGAATCGCTCGTCGACGGCGAGGCCACCGACCGGCCGCTGGCGACGCTGCTCCGCGGGGAACTGCGCGACGCGTTCGCGAACGGACTCGGGGCGGCCGCTCTCGTGGTCGCCGTCCTCGTCACGAGCGGCGTCGACCCGGCGGTGACGGCGGCGGCCGCCACGGGCGCACTCGCGCTGGGAACCGTCTTCCACCAGACAGTGCTCGTCGTCGCCACCGGGGTCTTGCGGGTTCGCGAGGGGGTCGGCTTCCGGTCGGTCGTGCCTGACCGTTCCGGGCGGGACGCCTGACGCAGTCGTCCCTGCCGGTGTTGTGTCACCGATCCGGGCATCCGATCGTGCGCTGGACGTACTACCGTCACCTGCCGACACAGCGACCGCTACGCGGTCTGGTCACGAAGAGAGAGTGGGTGGGTGGGTGGGTGGGGATGGGGGTACAGACACCATGTCGGTGCTGCATCCGGAATTCGGGCGAGGTGGCATAAGTATTTTGCGCATCGATTATCGGATATGATACTCGGTGCGGTCGGCGCGGACGGTCGTGGGCGGGGTGACGGTCGGTTCCGGGGGTCGACACAGGTCGGTATGCGGGTTCCTCGTGGGTCTCGGGCGGTCAGGTGGGCGTCTCGCGCGGGGAGATGTGCGGGATTTAAGCGCAGTCCGTGCCCCGGTACGGACGATATGAGACTCCACGAGTACCAGGCGAAGGAGGTGTTCTCGGAGGCAGGGATCCCGACGCCCGCGTCCGAGCTGGCCGAGACCGTCGACGAGGCGGTCGCTGCCGCCGAGTCGGTCGGCTACCCGGTCGCGGTCAAGGCGCAGGTCCACGTCGGCGGGCGCGGCAAGGCCGGCGGTATCAAACTCGCCGAGGACGAAGCCGAGGCCCGCGCGGCCGCCGAGGAGATCATCGGCATGGACCTCAAGGGTTTTACCGTCGAACGCGTCCTCGTCGAGGCAGCGGTCGACTTCGTCAACGAACTCTACGTCGGCGTCACGATGGACCGCGGCGCGGGCGAGCCCGTCGCGATGGTCTCGACCCGCGGCGGCGTCAACATCGAGGAAGTCGCCGAGGAAGACCCCGAGGCGATCGCCCGCGAGCACGTCGACCCCGCGTTCGGGATGCACCCCTACCAGGCACGCAAGGCCGTCTACGACGCCGGCGTCGACGCCGACCTGGCCGGCGACGTCGCGAGCGTCCTCACGACGCTGTACCGGGTCTGGGACGACACCGACGGCGAGGACGCCGAGATCAACCCGCTGATGGTCACGGCCGACGACGAGGTCATCGCGGCCGACGCCGTTCTCAACGTCGACGACGACGCCCTGTTTCGCCACCCCGACCTCGAAGAGATGCAAGAGGAGGGCGAGTTCTCCGAGACGGAACTCGAACGGAAGGCCGACGAGTACGGCTTCGACTACGTCCGACTGTCGGGCAACGTCGGCATCATCGGCAACGGCGCCGGCCTCGTCATGACGACGCTCGACCTCGTCGACTACTACGGCGGGTCGCCGGCGAACTTCCTCGACGTCGGTGGCGGCGCCAAGGCCGAGCGCATCGCCAACGCGCTCGATATGGTCTTCTCGGACGAGAACGTCGACGCCGTCGTCTTCAACATCTTCGGCGGTATCACCCGCGGCGACGAGGTGGCACGCGGCATCAACCAGGCCCTCGGGCAGTTCGACGAGATCCCCAAGCCCGTCGTCGTCCGACTCGCCGGCACCAACGCGACAGAAGGTATGGAAATCCTCAACGAAGACCTCGTGACAGTCGAACAGACTCTCGAAGACGCGGTCCAGCGGGCCGTCGGCTACGCCGAAGACCCCGCCGAGGCCGGGGAGGTGGCAGAATGAGCGTCCTCGTCGACGAGGGCACGCGCGTGGTCGTCCAGGGCATCACCGGCGGTGAGGGTCGCTTCCACACCGAACAGATGATCGAGTACGGCACGAACGTCGTCGCCGGCGCGGTCCCCGGCCGCGGTGGCGAGGAGGTGGCGGGTGTCCCCGTCTACGACACCGTCGAGGGGGCCGTCGAAGCCGAGGACGCCGACGCCTCCGTCGTCTTCGTCCCACCGGCGTTTGCCGCCGACGCCTGCTTCGAGGCGCTGGACGTCGACGACCTGGACCTCGTCGTCACGATCACGGAAGGCATCCCCGTCCAGGACATGTCCCGCGTCTACCGGCGCCTCCAGGAGACTGACACCTACCTCGTCGGCCCCAACTGCCCCGGCCTCATCACGCCCGGCGAAGCGAAACTCGGCATCCTCCCGGGCAACATCTTTACGTCCGGCAACGTCGGACTCGTCTCGCGGTCGGGCACCCTCACGTATCAGGTCGTCGACAACCTCACTCAGCGCGGCCTGGGCCAGTCGACGGCCATCGGCATCGGCGGCGACCCCATCATCGGGACGTCGTTCGTCGAGGCGCTCGCCCTCTTCGAACAGGACCCCGACACCGACGTCGTCGTCATGTGCGGCGAGATCGGTGGCGAGGACGAGGAAGAGGCCGCCGCGTACATCGACGAGTACATGACGACGCCCGTGGCTGGCTTCATCGCCGGACGCACGGCGCCGCCGGGCAAGCGCATGGGCCACGCCGGTGCCATCGTCTCCGGGTCGGGTACCGGTACCGCCGAGTCGAAGATCACCGCCCTCGAAGACGCGGGCGTCCCCGTCGGAGACACCCCCGGGGAGGTCGCCACGCACGTCGAGGACCTGCTGTAACCGCCGAACCGCTGTCGACGCCTCTTTTTCGGTGGCGGGCGAACCGCCGGTCGTGATCGTCGCCGACCTCGGGAGCCGCTACCAGTTCGTCACCCAGCCCGACCACGCCGCCCTGGCCGGGCAGTTCGCCGACCACTGGGGCGGGGCGGCCGCCCGGCCCGAGCCCTTCGAGTCGCTCGTCATCGCCGCGTACCACCACGACGTCGGCTGGGAGGCCTACGACCGGCGACCGCGACTCGACGACGACGGCGACCCGGTGGATTTCCGGGACATGCCCGCAGACCCCTGGATACCGCTCTACGCGGACGGCATCGAGGCGGTCGTCGACCTCGACCCGTACGCGGGGTTGCTGGTCTCGCTCCACGGGGCGGGCCTGCGCAACCAGCGGTACGGGCTCTCGCCGGAGTGGCCCGCAACCCCAGCGGAGTTCGAGGCGTTCGTCGCGGGCGAGGAACGCCGCCAGCGCGAACTGCTCGACGCGTTGCTGGCGACCGACGACGCCGGCGGACGGGCGTCGCCGCTCTCGGCGGACGCCGAGTCGACGCTTGCGGCGATGCAGGACCCGGACCGCGTGCCCGGCGACGCCGCGGGGCGCCTGTGGCACGATTACCGGCGTCTCCAGGCCTGGGACGCCCTCTCGCTGTCTTTCTGTATCACGGACACACCGCCGGGCTACGGGACCGTGGAGTCGGTGCCGGGTGCCGACGGGGTCTCGGTGACCCTCTCGATCACCCGGGCGGGAGGCGATGACGAGAGCGGGAGGGGGAGCGGGACCGAGACCGGGCCCGGAGGCGCCGCGAACGTGGCGAACACGTTCACCGTCGACCCGTACCCGTTCGATACCGCGCCGCTTTCGGTCACCGTGCCGGTCCGGACGGTCGAGAAGACGGCGGTCGAGGGCGCCGACTCGCTCGCCAGGGCGTACTACGGCGCCGGGCGGGAGACGCGGACGGTCCGGCTCCGTCCGGCCGACCGATAGCCCGGCGCCGTCGTCTGTTCCAGTGCGGTGTCGCCGCGACCCGGCACGTCGTCACGCTCTTACTACTTCTCTCGCACACGGGGACGTACTGGACCACTGGCCCGTCGAGCGACAGGGCCTGCGTGGTCGCGTTCGACGAGAACCTCCGGTGTACGGTCGCCGCCGACTCGTATTCGCTCGCCAATAGAAGACGAAGAGGGTGCCATAGAACAGTTCACACGGTGGTTGATTTCAAGCCTGCTGGAGATTAATCATCTGCTCAGTAGGCCTGCGAGATCTTAACAGACGATTTGTGATTTTGTTGGTAAAACAAGGGATATTTGACCTCTGAATCTAAATGATTAATAATGAGTGAAGGCCGAGAGTCAGAAGACGCAATGGCGGGATCTCCGAGTTCTTCAGTACGAACCGGTGCCGGGAACCAGAATTCACAGAGGCACAGACGGTTAGAAGAATCAGCGAAAGGCCAACTGCAAAAAGCATTGGTTGCAGAGCCCCCCAGGAAAAAGAACTATCACATTCGGTTAGCGTTACAGGCACTGGTGATCAGAGAAGAAGACATTCCAACAGATTGATTGAACTGATAGATCTCTATTCTGCATTGAGCGATTCGGAAGGTCAGAAGAGGGGTGTGCCAACCGTTCTATGACACTCTGGACGAAGCCTGGCGCTCCGTGGACGTCGTTCGCAACAACGAGGGCCAGCCCCGCGTCCTCCAGCAGCCTGTGACGGTCTACACCGCCGGCGTCACGGAAGAGTCCCCGGGCTACACCAGGCCCGACGTCCAGCACCGACTCGTCCCGCGTCGACATCGACTGATACGGACCGTTGTAATTCGTTACCACCGTCGCGAAACACGGTGAACGCATCGGGCCGTAACTCGCCCAT